>CAYVVQ010000018.1:34822-41545 GCA_964454455.1 uncultured Desulfobacterales bacterium
AACACCAGCGCGGACAAATCACCCGATGTCACGTCCATTCCGTCTCCCTCCCGTCTCGATGGGGTGCAGCGGGTGTTCTCGAGCCGACGCCCCTCATCGGACCCTCAGTGCATGGGAACGTCGGTTCGCGGGAGCGTCCCGCCCGGTTCATCGGCCCTCTCGCCAGAGCCGCAGCTCGGCCCTGAGTGCCTGAAACTCGGCCTTGATGACCTGTTTGATCTCTTCCAGGGCGTAGGCGAAGGCCTCGTGGGGCGGCATTCCGCTCAGCTCCACCGAAGGAGGCTGCTCTCCACCATTCCAGGACGCGGCCTTTTCGCCGGAGGGTGGCGAAGGGGCTGCCGGTTCCGGTTCAGGCGCGGCCTTTTCGCCGGAGGGTGGCGAAGGGGCTGCCGGTTCCGGTCCAGGCGCGGCCTTTTCGCCGGAGGGTGGCGAAGGGGCTGCCGGTTCCGGTCCAGGCGCGGCCTGTCCGCTCCGATCACGTACGATCTCCTCCTTGAGCTTCTTGTACCGGCTGACCTCTCCATAGAGCCACTTGCGCTTTTCGCCCTCCGGCATCTCCTTGTCGAGGAGCACCTTCTCGAAGCTGTTGTAGACGGAGTTCAGGACCCGGATGGCGTCGGGGTGCGCTCGAGCCTTCTGGCTTCGAATGTACTTTCCGACCGATCCGAGCAGTTGGAGAAACAGGACGGGGATTTTCTCGCTCTCGTAGACGGCCTGGAGGCGATCGATCTCCTCGAGGAAGGTGTCCATGATCTCGTCTGTGATTTCCCAGTCAATGGAGAGAACGGTTCCCTTGAGGTTTCTCAGGGGGAAGTCCTGGGCAAGGGGCCCGTTTTCCAGGAACGCTTGCTGGTCCTCCTCCTCTGCACCGAATATGTCATCCAGGCGCCTTTCCACCTCTGAGGTAACCGCCTCGTCTGCCGGCTTGTCCACGTCGCACCCTCCTCACCGGAGTTCATCCGGAAATGTCCGACGGCTTGCGAGAATCCGCACAGCCGCCGCTGGAAGCGTTGTGACCTGCTGATGTAACAACCAGGGCGAATCTCCAGCTTCCAGACTCTTTACGAAGGCATCCTATCTGACGGCTTTGCAAAAAACGGGTTCCACTTGGACGACCACCCATGGGGCGCGTTCCATCGTCTTCCTCTTTGCTTCCCGAGCTCCACACGGCACACCCTAGCTGAGCTGATTTTCGAGTGAGGACATGGTCAAGGAGATGATCTTCTTCATGGTTGCTACAACGTTTTTGCCGCTCAGGGCACTCGCCTCGAAAGAGGCCGCATTGTATTCTTGATTCAGAGCAGCCTCGAGGTCATCATGAGAGAGCAGGGGAATCCCTTGTTCCCCAAGGTCTCTCTTGTTGTATTGCAGCACCAGGGGGGTTTGTTTTAGCGTTTTATTGTAGACCGAAAGGTTTTCCTCCAGGTTTTTAAGAGAAAGAATGTTCTTTTCCTTCCGAACCGCCATGGAATCTGCCACGAAGACGATACCATCAACTCCTCTCAACACGAGCCTTCGGGTGGCATTATATTTCACCTGACCAGGGACAGTGTACAATTGAATCTTAACATCATATCCCTTGATTTTACCGATGTCAAAAGGTAGAAAATCGAAAAACAGTGTTCGATCTCCATGGGTCTTGATCGTAACCATCTCAGTCTTGATCCTTTCATTGAATCGACTGTAGATGTACTCCAGGTTGGTTGTTTTGCCGCCTCTCCCGGGGCCATAATAGACAATCTTGACCTGGATTTCCTTTTTTTTGAGATTTACAAAAGCCAAGGGCGCATACCTCGTTCCACGAAATGGAGCAGGTCGAGAATCCATCACTCCTTCAGGATGTTTTCGATTTTTCCGATGGCTTCCGCCACTTTCATCCGCAGGAAGCCCAGGGAAACCTCCTTGCCGAAAATGGTGACGAGGAGAAAGTCTTCCATCACCTTGCTGAAATGGATGTTCTCTTTGGTCCCCTTGTGAAAGAGCAGAGAAAACTCTTCCTCACCGATGATTTTGGCCATCGCGCTGACCGCACCGAAGTTCCCGGCCGCGAGTGCCGCGAGGGAGTAGATGTCATGCTGGATGTTCCCGGTGTCCAGATGGGCAATGATGTTGCCGGACATATCGATCAGGACCACGCAGGTGACGCCGAGATCCATGATGTCCGCCTGGAGAACATCCTCGATGCTGTCGAGCTGGGTTTGTCCGAGTGTGTACTGCACGGTTTTTCCTCCCTGAAGCCCGGTTTGCGCAGCGCAATCGCGATGGGGTCGTAAAAGAGCTTTGAGCCTGGAGAACCGCCTGTAGAGTCAGTCTGTTATGGCGTTTCCGCCATAACCTATTGATATTCCCTGGGCAGATCTCAAGGTTAAGGGCTTTTTGCGACGCCATCATCATTTGACGTCGCGGCAAGCGTCATGCGCACACAGGTCCCTTCCCCCGGCATACTGTCAATGGCCATGCTTCCGTTCATTTTCGAGAGGAGCTTGTGGGCGATGGAGAGCCCCATGCCGGCCCTTCCCGGCTTCGTCGAGAACAGCGGGATCCGGATCCGATGCAGGTCGGCCTGTCGTATACCGTGCCCGTTGTCCAGGACGCTGATGACCAGCTCCTCCTCCGTGCTCACCGCCTCGAGACCGATTCGCGGGGAATCGGAACCTTCCACGGCGTCGATCGCGTTGTCGAGCACGGAGGTGATGATTTTGTCCAGGGCCATCAGGTTGCCCCTGACCGGGTGGGGGCGGAGGTTCGAGTTCACGGTCAGCTGGACTCCGGACCCTCGCAGTCGTTCGCCGGCGAGGACCGCGATCTTCTCCCACAGCGGGATCACCTCGATATCGGCCTGCTCCCGGACATCGAACCTGGCGTATGATTTCATCGCCTCGATGAGCACCTGCTGCCTCGCCAGCAGCTGGGTCCCCCGGTCGAGGTAGTCTCTTTTCTTGACGTCGTTGAACTGGTCGAAGTTCTGCTTCAGGACGTCCAGGGTCACCTTGATGGCGTTGACCGAGTTGCCCAGTTGATGGCGCATGGTCGAGAGGATCACCTCGAGATTTTCGACCAGCTCTGCGTCCTTCCGGATGGCATGCATGGATGGTTCCGCATTCGGGTTCGTGATCGAGGGCCGCACATGCGACAGGGCAGGCCTTGACCCGCCGAAGCCGCTGGGTGGATCGCCAGGCCCCGGTCTTTAGTATAGCAAGATGCATGCCAACGAAGACCTTTCGCAAAAACGACGCACACCGTAGAAAAATCAAGCCCAAAAAGGGGCATGGGATCATTGTGGATATGCCGATGGGTCATTTTGGTCATTCAAAATGCTCAAGGTGGGTCATTTTGACTGGGCGTTGATTTTTTCAGTTTCCGTTTCAGGGTGGACAGGGATATCCCGAGAAGCCGGGCGGCCCGGCTCTTGTTGCCCGAGCAGGCTCGCAACGCCTCGCCAATGTGGGCTTCGACGATCCGCTCCAGCGGCAGAATCTCGGCCGGTCCCCGGGGTGGTGTCTCCGGACGCCCGGACGTCGGCGCGGTCCAGAGCAGGTCGGCCGGCTTGATGCGGTTTCCCTGCCGCAACAGGCAGGCCCTCTCGATGACGTTTCTGAGCTCGCGGACGTTCCCGGGCCACGGATAAGCCTCCATTCTGGCCACCTGTTCGTCCGGGATCGCGACCGGGGGCCGGGTGAAGCGGTCTAAGAAACATCTCGCGATTTCGGGGACGTCTTCAGCGTGGTGCCGGAGCGGCGGAATGTGCATGTGAAAGACGGCCAGGCGGTAGTACAGGTCCTGGCGGAACCGCTTCTCCTCGATGTTCCGTTCGAGCTCCTGGTTGGTGGTGGCGATGATCCGCACGTCCACGGGGAATGAGCGTCCGCTCCCGATTCTCCGAATCCGCTTGTCCTCGAGAACGGTGAGGAGCTTGCTCTGGAGATGGAGCGGGATTTCACCGATCTCATCCAGGATCAGGGTGCCGCCGTTGGCCAGCTCGAAGATGCCTTCGCGGCGGCTTTCCGCACCGGTGAACACGCCCTTCTCGTGCCCGAAGTACTCAGCCTCCATCAGGTTTTCCGGGACGGTCGTGCAGTTGATCGTAAGCAGGTTTTCCCGGCGGGTCTGGAGATCGTGGATCCCTTCCGCCACCACGTTTTTGCCGACGCCTGTTTCGCCGGTGATCAGGACGTTCGCCTCGGAGGCCGCCGCCAGCTTCATCTGTTCCCGGATGCGGTTCATGGCCTCGGATGAGCCGATGAGTTTTTTGGTCTCCTTTTCCTTTTTCCGCTCGTACTCCCGTACCCGCAGCCGGCCCTCGAGCCGGACGCTCTTCTCGGCCATTCGAATGGCAATGAGCAGCTCCTCGAGCTCGAACGGCTTGGACAGGTAGTCGAAGGCGCCGGCCTGCATGGCTTCTACCGCGTACGGTACGGTGGCATAGGCCGTCATCAGGATCACCTTGGTGTTGGGACCGATCTCCAGGATTCTGCGGCAGATATCGATGCCGCCCGTGTCCGGAAGCCGTTGATCGAGGAGAACGATGTGCGCGCGCTGCCGCTCGAACAGGGCCAGTCCCTCTGTCCCGGTTTGCGCCGAGGTGACGGCGAACCCCTGGCTTTCCAGGAAGTCCGACAGTGAGGCGGTGAACAGCGCGTCGTCGTCCACGATCAGGATGCCGAGGGATCTCTTCATGCCGGGCGTGCGTCCGCTCTCATCTTTCCCTGCCATTGTCGGTTGCCGGCGGCTCATCGAGTGACTCTGTGTCTCTCCGGCAGGGAAGCTTAGCATTGAAACGGCAGTGCAATCAACCCCTTTGGCCATTCTTCGGCGGGATATGGAAGGGATCGTGTCGTCCTTCCACCCAAACGCACATGACCAGGATTCCGTTTCTGGTCACCCCCGCGGATGAAAACCGGCCTCCAGGTCGCATCGCCTCGATGGCCTCGATCTCCCCACGGACGTTCCGTATCACGGTCCGGAGCGGTTCCCGCGCCGAAGACCTTCCACCACGGTTCCCCGGCTCGTTTCCCTTCCCTGGGTCACCCGCTCCACCTTGCCGTCCTCTCTGCGCCGATAGAACATCCTCGTGTCCGGCAACAGGGGGAAGTAGTCCCCGCCGACGTCTTCATACAGGTCGATTCTCATCAGGCTCCGCCCCGGGTGATCCAGGGGGACGACCCCCAGGAGCCCCCCCTCCTCGACCACCTTGTGCCCACCCGAGGAGGATCGATACCCCACCAGGTTCCCCCCGAAGTGGCGCACGTAGACATCGGCGTCAAAGGGAAGGATGCGGCCGTCCACGCACTCGTACGCATCACCGCCTCGAATGACGATCCGCTGCCCCCCATGGAGGATGGGACGAAAGGCGGTGAGGTTGTCCGGGCTGTGCGTAAAGATGAGCTTGTCGATGGGCGCGTTCGCGATGTCCGGGTAGTCCGTGTGCACCACGCTGTTCTTGCGGGCCACGTCGTGAACGACCACGGCTTCGTCATAGGCGGTCAACGCGGCTTCGTAGCGCTCGCGGCTCCAGGTGCGCTCGATGAAGTCGTTGATGTCGCCGTAGATCACGCGGCTGCGCAGGAACTCGTCCCGGTGGATCGACTCGAATCTCTGTGGCCTGCGTTCCAGGAAGAGCGATTCCCACAGCGAGGGCTTGTACACGGTGTCCGCGCTGAAGAGCAGGTGGTTCTCCCCGACGCTGAATCGAAAGGCCACCGTGGGCAACCCGTGCCAGACCGGGGACTTGACGGCGGTCACCGTCATGCCGGACGCCTCGTCCACGAAGGGGTTCCGCTCCCTTTCGTAGAAGGCCCGGGAGGAGAAGGGATAATAGGAGTCCGGCTCCACCCACTCTCCGCTCTCCTCGTCCCGGAACAGGAGGCGTGGCCGGGTCCCGCTGGGGTGCAGGAAGATCTTGGCCTTCTCCGGGCCCACCGCGTTACCGGAGCGATCCCGGACCTCGAAGCGAAAGGCTCCGTTCTCTATGGGCACGACCTCGATGAAGTAGCGGCTTCTCGGTCCGATGACCGTGCTCTCGACCATCCGATCGAAGGGGATGTCCACGACCCGCTTGGAGTCGAAGGAGAGAGAGCGTTCCAGCGCGCCTTTGGAGTTCTTGGCGAACTCCTGGAGGACGGGTTCGGACGAGATCAGCCGGACCCGGTGGTCGAAGGCGGGGTTGTAATACGTGAAGAGCACGATGTCCGTGAACCACCGCTTGTGGTCCTCGTGGGAGTGGGTGGCGAAGATCCCCTGGAGGCGGCCGATGCCTTCCGGACCCAGGTAGGAAAAAATCTTGGATCCGCACTCCAGGAGGTAGGAACGCCCGGCCACCGTGACCATGTATCCGCTGCTTTCCCCGGCCATGGAGAAGGGGCTGGTGTTGCCGACGACGTCGAGGATGAGATCCCGATCGGTGAAGGTCTCGGACACGTGATTCCCCCCGGGTGCCCTGTTCAAGGGCTCCTTTTGAAAACGCCCTATGGCACGGGCGCCGCATTTTCACGCCCTGCGCGATGCCTCGCCTCGCAGGCCCTCGCAGAAGCGGCGCCCCGCCGTGGCCGGCTTTCCGAACGACCTCAATGCAGGCCTCTTCCGCCCGCGACAACGGGCATTTAGGGGTTGACAAACCTTGGGGGGTGTATGAAACTTCTCACCTGATCGGGACGTGGCGCAGTCTGGAAGCGCACCTGAATGGGGTTCAGGGGGTCGGAGGTTCAAATCCTCTCGTCCCGACCA
>CAYVVQ010000019.1:0-27351 GCA_964454455.1 uncultured Desulfobacterales bacterium
TCACTCGTAATGAGGATGTCTGCGGTTCGACTCCGCACGGTGGCTCCACTTTTTTGTCCACCCGCGCGAACAGCGCTCATCCGCTTCAGCTTGCTCCACCCCGCGCAAGAGAATGGCCGTGAGTCGATTCCTCCTCCTGGACATCGGGGCCGGCACCCTGGACCTGCTCTGGTACGATGCCGATTCAGGCCGGCAGTTCAAGGCGGTCTGCCGCTCTCCCGTACTCACCAAGGCGGACGAGGCCCGCCGGCTCGAAGGGGACATCCTGGTCACGGGGTGCGAGATGGGAGGCGGCGGCGTGTCCGGCGTCCTGAAGGAGAAGGCCCGCAAGAACCGCGTGGTCATGTCCGCCTCTTCGGCCGCGACCGTGCATCACGACGCCGAACGGGTCCGCTCCTTCGGCATCCGGATCGTGTCGGACGACGAGGCCGAGGGCCTGGAAAGAAGCGGCCGATACGCCCGCCTGGTCACCGGGGACCTGGACCTGGAAAGGATTCGCCGCCTGATCGAGGGGCTGGATGTTCCGTTCGCCTTCGATCTGGTGTGCGCGTGCGCGCAGGACCACGGCGTGCCCCCGGCGGGCATTTCCCACCTGGACTTCCGCCACGAGCGGTTCCGTAGCCTCCTGAAGCCCTCCCCGTTTCCCGAGAGCCTCCTGTACGCGGCCGATCGGGTGCCCCCGGAGTTCAATCGACTCCGCTCCGTTGCACGAACCGCGGCGGGCCTCCCGGCGGGAGAGGTCTACGTGATGGACTCCGGCATGGCGGCCGTGCTGGGGGCCTCGCTGGACCCGGAGGCCCTCTCCTGCAGGCGGCTTCTCGTCCTCGACGTGGCGACCTCTCACACGGTGGGCGCGGCACTCGAGGAGGGGGAGCTGTGCGGCTTCTTCGAGTACCACACGGCCGATGTGACCCCGGAGAGGCTGGACGGGCTGCTGGAAGAGCTCGCAGCGGGGGTGCTGAGTCACCGCGCGATCCTGGCGGAGGGCGGGCACGGCGCGTACGTCCGCAGATCGTTCGGGATGGCCGCGGTGGAGCGCATCGTGGCCACGGGCCCGAAACGGCGGCTGCTCGAGGGATCCAGGCTCGAGATCCACCCGGGCGCTCCCTGGGGGGACAACATGATGACCGGGACCGTGGGCATGCTGGAGGCGGTTCACCGCAGGAAGGGGTGGGGGAGCGTCTCCCGGGTGTGGTGAACGGGACGGTTCGGGCTCACGGCGGCCCGGGCCGTGGAACAATGCGATAGAGGCCGAAAAAGGCGTTGAAAAATCCGTCCGGAAAGAGTAGAAGCGGAGGTACTTCAGCCTCAGTCGGGGTTTGCCGGAAGGAGCGGGACATGGGTCTGCATGTCGAGCATTTCGAGTGTGACAACTGCCGGTCCAAGGACTTCATGCGCGTCTACAGCTTCGCTCTCAGATTCCACGGGGTCAACTTCTCGGACGATCTCATCTATGACGAGCAGACCTCCGAGGTGTACCAGTGCATGGAGTGCAGAAAGCGGTTTACCAGGGAAGAGATCGAAGAGGCGCTGACCGGGATCAGGAGGGCGAGGCGAAAGAAAACCCCGTCCACCCGGGAGGGGTGAGCGGGGTTCGCGATCCCGCTTTCGGGGAAAAGCCGGGGACCGGGGCGCACCCGGCCTAATCCGCGTCCTTCTGATAGAACTGGAACTTGTAGGATCCCAGCTCGATCGTGTCGAAGTCCTTCAAGGCAACACTGTCCTTCACCACCTCGCCATTGACCTTCAGCTTGGCCATCCCGCCTGCAAACGAGATGGTGTAACCCGACGGGCGGCGGCTGATCGTGGCCGCGGTCGCTCCCATCAGCATGCCGCTGAGCTTGATCTCCGAGGTGTCCGCTTTTCCGATCTTCGTCAGCTTCTTGGTGAGCTCGACGTCTCCCAGGTCGGAGCCGTCGATGAAGCTGATCACGCCGACCCTCTCGGCTTTGGCTCCGGAGGGCGCGGTCTTCTGCTTGGACAGGAGCTCGCGCTGCTTGGCCGTGTCGAGCATCATCGTCTTGTCCATGTCCATTTTTTCCTCGGCTTCCTGGGACTCTTCCTTCCCTTTGGCGGAGGAAACGTACAGGAGCACGTGCTTGCCGATGATGATCTTGTCCCCGTGTTGCAGCTTGTGGGTGACGACCTTCTCATTGTTGACGAACGTGCCGTTCGTGCTCTGCAGGTCCGTGAGGATGAAGCCGGATCCCGCCTTGTCGATTCGGGCATGATACCCGGACACGGCCAGGTTGTCGATCACAATGGTGTTGTCCTCGTTTCGGCCGATGGTGATGCTCTCCTCCAGGGCCGGGTACTCCTTGATGACCTGCTTGTTGAACGTCAGTATCAATCTGGCCATGGCTTCCCCCGAGTTCAGTTTGGTGTCCAATACTAGATCAACACAGGCTTCAATATCAATATGAAATCGTTCAAGGTTTGAATTTTTTGACGGTCTTCTGGACCCCGATGATTGCATCGGCGAACACACCCCAGAGCTTTTTCAGCGGCGGTCCCTTGGCCTTGGCGATTCCCTTCACGAACACGGTGACCACCGTGGTGTTGTCATGGCCGCCCCTTCGCAGGGCGGTCCGGACGAACTGACGGCAAAGCTCCTCCGGATCGTCTTCGTTTCCGGCCATCTCCAGGATCTCCTGGTCCGAGATCAGGTCCGTGAGACCGTCCGAGCAGAGGACAAACCGGTCCTCGTTCGAGGGCTCGATTTCGTAGACGTCCACGTCCACCTCCTCCGAGGAGCCGAGATTTCGAGTCAGGACGTGCTTGAGGGGCGAGGTCTCTGCCTCCTCGGGCGTCATCGTGCCCATCTCCACCTGCTCGGACACGAGGGTGTGGTCCCTGGAGAGCCGTTCGAGCTTGCCGTCCCGAATCAGGTAGATGCGACTGTCCCCGGCATTGGCGGTCACGATGAGCGTGGGCGTCACGTGAACGACGGCCACGGTGGTTCCCATGCCGTGGTACTGGTCGTACTCGCGGGCCATTTCGTAGACCACGCGGTTGGCCAGCCGGATGCTGCTGGAAAGGTAGTTCCCGGGGAGGGTCAGGGAGGCGTCCGCCGTCCCGTAGATCTCCTCGACGGGGGTCTCGCTGGTGGTCCAGCGCCGAAAGCTGCTGCCGATCATCTCCACGGCGATACGGCTGGCCACCTCACCGGCCAGGTGGCCTCCCATGCCGTCCGCTACGATGAACAGCCCGGCGCTTTCGTCCGAGGAAAAGGCGTCCTCGTTTCCTTCCCGCTTGAGTCCAACGTCGGTCAATCCTGCCGATCGGATTTCCAATACACCCCCCATGGTCGAGGCCGACAGGCCTCTCCGGACCTTGATGCTCCGTGTCTTGCCCGATCCCTGCGGGTCCCACGTTCCTGGTTCCCGGCGTTCCCTCGAGAGACGAGAGCATTCTGCAATCGATTTACGTACCGGCGCGAGGCGGCCGGCCCGCCGACTGCCTGCGCATCCGCTCGATTTTCGAGTGAAGAAGCCTGAGCAGCTTGGCCATCTCGGCGGCCGACTGGAACCGGTTGGGGGGAGCCTTGGTCAGCGCCTTGTCGATGATCTGTTCGCACGCCTTCGGGATCTTCGGGTTGATCTCGCGCACCGACGGATGCCGGACCTGGGTGATCTGGTAGAGGAGGTTGCTCAGGTTCTCTCCTCGAAACGGCAGCTCTCCGCTGAGCAGCTGGTAGAAGAGCACGCCCAGGCTGAAGATGTCGGATCGATGGTCGATCTTCTGACCCATGATCTGCTCGGGAGACATGTAGTTCGGCGTCCCCAGGATGACGCCTGTGCGTGTCCTCGACGAGGAGATGGCCTTGGCGATCCCGAAGTCCGTGACCTTGACCCCGCCGCTGTCCAGGAGCATGATGTTCGCCGGTTTGATGTCACGATGGATCACGCTGGCCTCGTGGGCGAAGGCGAGGGCCTCGGCGACGCGGGAGACCAGGTCGAGAACCCTGGTAAGAGGCAGGAGCGTCTTCTTGGAGATGAACTTGTCCAGGTCTTTCCCCTGAAGGTACTCCATGGCCATGTAGGTCAGGTCACCGTCGTCCCCGACGTCGTAGATGGTGACGATGGACGGATGGGACAGCTGCCCGGCGATCTCCGCTTCGGCGAAAAAGCGGCCCTTGATCTCCTGGATCACGTCCCGCTCGAACTCGTCTGAGAACCGGATGGTCTTGATGGCGAGGAGGCGGTTGATTTTGGGATCCCGCGCCTTGTACACGACCCCCATGGAGCCTTTGCCCAGCTCTCCCAGGATCTCGAAGCGACCCACATGGGAGCGGCCCTCTCTGCCGGCTTCACTCGAAACGCTCCCCTCGTGTGCGGGGGCGTGGCTGCCCGGGGTGGAAGCCCTGTCCGATTCCCGGAGCCGGGGGATCCGGTCGTCCAGGTCCCGATATCCTCCCCCCTTGTTGATGTGATCGTAGACGTCGAGGGCCTTGTTGAGCATTCCCTTCCGTTCGTACTCCAGACCCAGGTTGTACATCAGGTCCCGGGACTCCTCGTCCAGGGGAAGCTTCTTGAACTTGTCGAACGCCAGGTCCAGCAGCCCCTGGCTCTGAAAGCTGAGCCCCAGAAGCCGGTTCGTCTCAATCGCATCTTTGCTCTTTGACGGGGCGAAGAGGAACCGCTGGAGCAGCGCGGCCAGACAGACGGCGAGGACGCAGGCGATCGCCGTGCCCGTGCGCAGCCAGATGCCTGAGAAGGAGAAGGCGGCGAGCCCCGCCGCAAAACCTGCGACGCCCAGTCCCGCAGCCGCGCCGAGGCTGCCTGCGTACCCGAGGCGGGAGCAGAAGAGGAGCGCCAGGAAACCGAGAGCGAGGACCAGGATCGGCTCCAGGTAGGAAAGCGCGGCCGGGCGTTTGATGGATTTCCCCGCCAGCAGGGCGGCAAGGCTCCAAGCCCCGAGACGGCCTTCCGGCATCTCGGGATCGACGGGTGTCCAAAACGACCGGCCCGCGCCGCGCCCGAAGCCCACGAGGACGACCCGTCCCTCCAGGGACTTCGGCCCCTTTCCGTCCAGGACATCCGCGCAGGAATGCACATCGAAGGGGAGGGCCTCTCGAGAGAACGGGAGAAGCACGCCGCCGTCCACCATCTGAACGAAGCCGCTCTCGAGACGGATCCCGCCGTCCCGCACGGACAGCTTCCCGGGGTCCTGTCCCAGGTAGGCCGCCGTCAGCCGGAGGGGTATGGACGGGATCAACGCCCCCCGGTAGCGGATCACAAGGGCGTGCCTTCGACCTTCCGCTTCGTTTCGTACGGTGAGGCTTGCGTGCCCGAACCCCGCCGCTGCATCGGAGAGCCTTTCGAAAGGCAGGTCCAGGTCTGCGGCCGTGATTTCCCGCTTCAGTGACTCGGGCAGCTCCGCCGGACCGAGCAGGCTGTCCGAGAGCGCCTGCACCCGCTTCGGGGTCTGATCCCGCCCCTCCCCCTCGAAACGGGCGTAGACCGGAGCCAGGACCTTGCCGCTCCGGCGCACGCTCTCCGCGAGCCGTCCGTCCTCGTCGAGCTCCTGCGCCATTCGATCGAGGTTCCCGCGAACCCAGTCCGCCAGCTTGCGCTGCTGTGCGGAAAGGGGGTGTGCGTTCAGCTTTTCCCGAAGCCCCCGGACGGCCTCGCGCCCCGTTCCCCGTGAGGGCTCCTGGAGCGGAACGAGGAGGCCGATGAGCCTGGCGCCGGCCTTGTCCACACCATCGACGAGCTCGGCGATCGTGCCCCGGGGCCAGGGCCAGGCGCCGATGCGGTCCAGGCTCCTTTGATCGATCTCCACCAGGGACACGTTCCCTCCGGAAGGTGCGTCGGGGGTGGCCAGGGCCGGGTAGGTGTCGTAGGTCAGCTGCTCGAGGTCGGTGAATACGGGCGGGTGTACAATGGAAAGGACCGTGAAGAAGAGTGCGATCACGGTCCCGACGATGAGGTTCGGGCTAAAGATCCCATTCACCATCTTGCCTGACGGTTGAGTATTGACGGGTTCGCAAAAACCCGCTCACCCGCCGCTGGAAACGTCATAACCTATTGATATTTCGAGGGCAGATCTCAAGGTTCAAGGCTTTTTGCGACTCCTTCAGTATTGCGGCGTGAGCCTGGAAAGCATCCAAATCGGCAGAAGGTCTATCAAAAAAGGAACGCCCTGTCAAAGAGAAAGCGGTCAGGAGCTGATCTCGTACTGCTCGATGTGAAAGTCCCGGCGGCTGGTGATGATGACGCGGCGGTCGATCCTCTTCTCCGTCTGCACCACGGGGTCGTGCTCTTCTTCCTTGAGGGCGTGCTCGATCTCGGGATGGACCAGGAGGTAAACGGGGCCGCCCGGGGCGGCTTGCGCGGCTTCCCGCTCCAGCTCGCGGAAGATTTCGTAGCAGATGGTCCGGCGGCTCTTGATGGAGCCTCTTCCCTCGCAGTAGAAGCAGGGTTCCCCGAGGAACCGGTTCAGGTTTTCCCGGGTCCGTTTGCGGGTCATCTCGATCAGGCCCAGCTCGGACATGCGAAGCACGTGGGTCTTGGCCCGGTCTTTCTTCATGGCCTCCTTCAGGGCCGAGAATACCCGATCGCGGTTGGACTTGCGTTCCATGTCGATGTAGTCGATGACGATGAGCCCGCCGATGTTCCTCAGCCGGAGCTGGTAGGCGATCTCCTTGACCGCCTCCATGTTCGTCTTGAGGATGGTCTCCTCCAGGTTCCGCTTGCCGACGTAGCTCCCGGTGTTGACGTCGATGGAGGTGAGGGCCTCGGTCATTTCGATGACGATATACCCGCCGGACTTGAGCCAGATCTTTTTCTCCAGGGCCCTGGAGATCTCCATCTCGAGCCCGTAGGCGTCGTAAATGGGTTCCTCCCCCTCGTAGAGCTCCACGGAGTAGCGAAGCCTCGGCGCGAAGGTCTCGATGAACGAAACGATGTTCCTGAACTCCGTTTCGGAATCGATGACCAGCCGATCCACCTCCCTCGTGAAGAGGTCCCTCACCGCCCGGAGGGACACGGTCAGGTCCTTGTAGAGAAGCGCCGGCCCCGCGGATCGCTCGAGACCTTCGAGGATGGTTCCCCACAGCTTCAGGAGAAAGTCCAGCTCGGACTGGAGCTTTTCCCGGCTCGCACCCTCGCTCACGGTCCGGACGATGACGCCCAGCTCCTGGGGGATCATCTCGCGAACGAGGCTGCGAAGGCGTTCCCGTTCCTCGGTGTCCTCGATGCGGCGGGAAACACCGATGTGCTGGACCGTGGGCATGAGAACGAGGTGTCTTCCCGGGAGGGAGACATGGGAGGTGAGCCGGGCCCCCTTGCTTCCGATGGGCTCCTTGGAGATCTGGACCATGATCTCCTGGCCCACATGAAGAAGCTCCTCGATGGCGAAGGAGATGTTGGCGACCGGTGCGGGAAGGGGTTCCTCGTCGGCCACGGAGTGTCCGACCCCGGCGGTGGCCTTCCGGATCATGGCGCGCTCCAGGTCCGGAAACCCCTTGTGCACATCGGAGACGTAAAGGAAGCCGGTGCGCTCGAGCCCGATGTCCACGAAGGCGGCCTGCATGCCCGGGAGCACCCGCGCCACCTGGCCGCGATAGATGTTCCCCGTGAGCTCCCGGCCGGTCTCGCGCTCGATGTGAAGCTCGGCGACCACGCCGTTCTCGACGACGGCCACGCGTGTCTCGTGTGGGCGGGTGTTGATGATGAGTTCCGTGGACATGAGATCCCCCTGGATCGCCACGAAATCCTAACCCAGGATCTGCTTCGTTTTCAATATCTTTAACGTCGATACCTGGTCGACCTTCATCCCGAAGATCTCCCGGACGATCTCGCCCGGCTTCATGGAGGGTCCCGTGGGGTGGAGCAGCACCAGCTCCACGGTGTCCGGGGAAGGACAGCGGATGTCCGCGACGAGGGCGCGGGCGTCCACGGTCCGCTCCTTGCCCTTGGCCGTGGTCTGGATCACCACGTGCTCTCGGGCGTCCAGGAACCGCCGGACCGCGTCCGGGTCGAACCCGCCCTCGCTCGAGGTGATGCTGTAACGGGTTTCCAGCAGCTGATTCCGCTTCTCGAGGTTGGTGACGTCCTCGACGAGAAGGATCCGCAGGCCTTCGGGGAGAGTCCGGTTGAGCCGTTGCCGGACCTCCGCGGGCGGAGGAGGATCGCGAAGCTCCACGCGGACGGTCTCCTGGAGGCTCTCCGTACCCACCGGCAGGGGGGAAGTGAAGGAGACCTTCGGGGTGGGGTGAAAGCCTCCGGTGTGGACGGCGAACAGGCCGACCCTTCTGAGGGCCCTGTTGAAGGCCCTCGCGAGCTCCAGGTGTCCGAGAAACCTCGAGTCCCCGGTCTTCGAGAAGGTCAGGAGGTGGGTACGCCCCCGTTCCGGTTCGGGCCCGGGAGGGCCCGCGGGAGGCAGCGCGCATTCCGGGCCGCGGATCACCGGATCGATGCGCTCGTGGTCGCACACGCCGCACTCGAGGCACCGGGTGCGGCAGTCCGGCGTGAAGATCTCCCGCTCGGCCCGGCGTTTCTCTTGGAGGAGGTAGGACTTGCGGACCCCGGTCTGGATGTGGTCCCAGGGGAGGGTCTCCTCCTCGGACCGCGCGCGAAGGTAGTCGCCGGGATCGATCCCCTCGGCCCGAAAGGCCTCCTCCCAGGTCTCCATTCGGTACTGCTCACCCCAGGCGTCGAACCGGGCCCCGGACCTCCAGGCCCGAATGAGTGCGGGCAGGAGGCGCCGGTCGCCCCGGGAGAACACGCCCTCCAGCCAGCTCATCTCGGGCGCGTTCCACTTGACGCGGATGCGCCGGTCCCGCAGGCCGTCCTGGATCACCCGCATGCGTCTCCGGCTCTCCTCCATGGAGATCTGGGGCTCCCACACGAAGGGCGTGTGGGCCTTGGGCACGAAGGTGGCGACGCTTACGTGGAGGCGGGGACGCTTGCCCCGCCCGCCGGCGATGCGTGCGACCTCGCGGGACAGCCGGACGACGGCCTTGAGGTCCTCCTCGGTCTCTCCCGGGAGCCCGAACATGAAGTAGAGCTTGATCAGCTTCCATCCGGCCGAGTACACCTTTTGAGCGGCCTCGAGGAGTTCCCGGTTGGTCAGGGACTTGTTGATGACCCGGCGGAGACGGTCGCTGCCCGCCTCGGGGGCGAGGGTGAACCCGGTCTTCCGGACCCGCTTGATCTGCTCGAACCAGGCCTCGTCCAGGCTGTCGATTCGAAGGGAGGGCAGGCTCACCGCGACCTTGTCCCGGCTCTGGCGGTCCATGAGCGCCGTCAGGACGGGCCGGATGGCGCTGTAGTCCCCGGTGCTCAGGGAAAGGAGAGACACGTCCTCGTATCCGGTCCCGGCCAGCCCCCGCCGGACGAGCTCGAGGACCTCGTCCGGGGCCCGTTCCCGTACGGGACGGTAGATCATGCCCGCCTGGCAGAACCGGCACCCACGGGTGCATCCCCGGCAGATCTCCACGGCGAGTCGGTCGTGAACCGGGTCGGAGAAGGGAACCACCGGGGCGGGGGGAGAGGGAAAAGCCGCGAGGTCGGGGATCACGGCCTTTCGGACGACCTCGTACCCCGGACGGAGGGGCGTGATCGTCTCGGTGCCCCCGTCCCGGCCGTAGGAGGGCTCGAAGAAGGAAGGAACGTAGACACCCTGTATGGACGCGAGGTTCGCCAGGAGATCCTGTCGTGGGGGCCCCGTGCGGGTCGCCTCTCGGACCCGCCGGCAGATCTCCAGGGCCGCCTCCTCCCCGTCGCCGATCAGGATCGCGTCGAAGATCCCGGCCACGGGCTCCGGGTTGAAGCAGGCCGGCCCCCCCGCGATCACCAGCGGGTGGGTCTCGTCCCGGTCGGCCGCCGCGAAGGGGATACCCGCCAGATCGAGCATGGTCAGGACGTTCGTGTAGCAGAGCTCGTGCTGGAGGCTGAACCCCAGGACGTCCAGCTCCGCGAGCGGGGTCCCGGACTCCAGCGTCTCGAGGGGCCGGCCGTGCTCCCGCAGGGCGGCCTCCAGGTCCACCCAGGGACAGAAGACCCGTTCCGCGGCGATCCGGTCGGCGCTGTTGAGGATCTGGTAGAGGATCTTGAGCCCCTGGTGGCTCATAGCCACCTCGTAGAGATCGGGAAAGGCGAGGCCGACGAGAACGTCGATCTCGCTCCTCGCTTTTCGGCGGACGTTGGGCTCGTTTCCGAGATATCGGGAGGGCCGAACGATCCCGGCGAACCAGGGCTGATCCGTGAGACGGCTGCGGGTCAAGGGACCTCCGCATTCGATTTGGCCGCGGGAAGATGCAGGGTGATCTCGGCGCCTCCGTCGGGATGGTTCCGTCCCCGGACCTGTCCCCCGAGGCCTTCCATGATGCGTTTCACCGTGGCCAGTCCCAGCCCGGAGCCCTCCTCCTTGGTGGTGTAGAACGGCGTGAAGAGGGATTCGAGCGCACCTTCGCCGAACCCGGCTCCCGTGTCCCGCACGATCAGCTCCGCCATGGGAGCCGGGCCCTCGGGGCGATCGGACCCGTCCACCAGGCGGGTCTCGATCTGGATGGTTCCCCCCTCCGGCATGGCCTCCCGGGCGTTCCGCAGGATGTTCCACAGCACCTGCTTGACCTGCTCGGGATCGGACTCCATGAGGATCTGTCCCTCCAGCCTGCTCACCACGCGAATCGTGTCGGACTTGTCACCTGTGTTCAGAAAGAGCTCCAGGGAGTCCCGGATCAGAGCGTTCAGGTCGAACCTGCGCGCCGTGGTCTTCTGCGGGCGCGCGTAGAGGAGGAAGTCGTTCACCATGTGGTTCAGCCGATTGATCTCGCGCATCACGATGTCCATGAGACGTCCGGTGACGTCGTCCTCGCTCAGGTCCAGGCCCTCCTTGAGCACCTGGATGGAACCGCTGATCGAGGCCATGGGGTTCCGGATCTCGTGTGCAATGCCCGCGGCCAGCTCCCCCACCATGGCGAGGCCTTCGACCCGCTGCATCTCCTGCTCGATCCGCCTGATCTCGGTCAGGTCCTGAAAGACGAGGATCCGGCCGATGGCTTCCCCCCCGGGCATGCTGAGGGGCGAGACGGTGAGGCGAAGAAACAGCTCCTCGCCCTTGTGATTCCTGAAGGGGATGTCCGTGATGGCCGGTCCCTTGTGGCGTCCGGGGAGCGCCTCCCCGGAGTCCAGGGTGTCGGCGAGAAAGGGAAGGAGCTCGTTCAGGTGGCGCCCGTTCGCCTCTTCGGCCGGAATGCCGAACACGGCCTCCGCCGCCGGATTGAACAGGATGACCCGATCGCCCCCGTCCACGGTGATCAACCCCGACGCGATGCTCTGAACGATGCGCTCGTTCAGCACCTCCAGCTTGCTGATGTCCACCTTCGTGGCCTCGAGCTCGTCCCTGCTGGTTCGGATCTGCTCGGAGAGATAGCTGCTCAGCATGGCCACCAGGTAAAAGGCGGCGGTGTGCACCAGGATCCGGAACAGGATGTAGGCGCCCTGATCGTCCGAGGGCGGGTTCATCAGCGCGCCGTAGGGTGTGATCAGCTGATAGTAGTGCAGGTCCAGCAGGGCGCCGTAGAGGATGCTGCTGCTGGAGGCGATGATGAGGCCGCCGCGGCGGTACAGCAGCATGCTCGCTTCGATGATGATCAGGATGTAAAGGAATGAGAAGAAGCTCTCGATGCCGCCGGTGGTGTAAATGAAGGCGGTGATCAGGAAGGTGTCGATCAGGAGCTGCACGTAAGCGAGGCGGTTCAGGTTCCGCACCCGCTTCAGCAGTACGATGTAGATGAACGTCAGGAAGTAGACGCAGCCGATCAGGACGTAGTGGGAGGTCTGGATGTCCCCGAAGTAGGTGCTCGTCTTTCGCACCTGGACGAACACAGAGGCCCCCAGGAGCACGGAGACGATGAGGACGCGAACGAACATGAGCCGCTGGAGCCGGCTCGAGAGATCCGTTGCGCCTGTTTTCCTGCCGGGATATGGGGTCATGGAACGCGTGCTAGCCTGCCACGGCTCCCGCCATGGAGAAGATGGGCAGGTACATGGCCACGACCAGACCGCCGATGGCGCCTCCGAGGAAGAGCATGAGAAGAGGTTCGAGCATGGAGGTCAACGCAGCCACCGCCGCGTCCACCTCGTCGTCGTAGAAGTCGGCGATCTTTTCGAGCATGGTGTCCAGTGCGCCCGTGGCTTCACCCACGGAGATCATTTGAACGACCATGCCGGGGAAGACGTCGTTCTCCGACAGGGGCTCTGCGATGGTCTGGCCTTCGGCGATGCTGCTCCGGACCTCGAGGATGATCCCTTCCAGGACGACGTTGCCGGATGTCCTGGCCACGATGTCCAGAGAGTCCAGGATGGGGACGCCGCTGCTGATCATGGTGCCGAGTGTACGCGTGAACCTGGCCACCGCGGTCTTCTTGAGGAGGTCCCCGAAGATCGGGAGCTTGAGGGCCAGCTCGTCCGTAAGCCGCCGGCCCTTGGACGTACCGCGGAACTTCTTGAAAGCGATGGCAACGGCGATGATTCCGAGGATCACCCAGTGGATGTTGCCCTTCATGAACCGGCTCATGTTCACCACGATCTGGGTGGGCAGGGGGAGCGCCTTTCCAAAGCTGGCGAACATGTCCTCGAACACCGGGATGACGAAGATGAGGATGACCGCGATGACGATGATGGCGATGGCCACGACCACGATCGGGTAGGTCATGGCCCCCTTGATCTGGCTCTTGAGCTTCTCCGCCTTTTCGATGAAGGCGGCCAGCCGGCGCATGATGGTGTCGAGGATGCCGCCCACCTCGCCCGCGGCGACCAGGTTCACGAACAGGTCGTCGAACACCTTCGGGTGCTTCTTCATGGCCTCGGCCAGGGTGGAGCCGCCCTCGACGTCTTTGGAGATCTGCTTCAGGATTCCCCGGAAGGTCTTGTTCTCGCTCTGCTCCGCCAGGATGCTCAGCCCCTGGACAAGCGGGAGGCCTGCGTCGATCATGGTGGAGAACTGCCGGGTGAAGATGACGATGTCCTTGTTCGTCACCTTGGGTTGCAAGAAGGATACGTTTTCGAAGATGTCTTTCGGCTTCGGCTTGAGCTTTTTGACGGTGAGGTTTCGCCGCCTCAGCTG
This sequence comes from uncultured Desulfobacterales bacterium, assembly GCA_964454455.1. Lineage (GTDB taxonomy): Bacteria > Desulfobacterota > DSM-4660 > Desulfatiglandales > HGW-15 > JAIPEI01. Next base: position 13,078 of record CAYVVQ010000019.1, read on the forward strand.
ACTCATGGCGATTCGTTCGTCGGCTGCCTCGAGTTCACCTTTGAGCTTTCTTCCCTTGCGCGTTTCTGCAACCCACAAGTAGACTGGCATTCGCGGACCTCCTGCGACCCGGATTCGTCCGTATTATGCTTTCGCGTGCCCTTCCGGTCAACCAAAATGCGATATGGTAGTTAAGATAAGAGCTTATGTCAAGAACCGTGTCACTCGGATGAGACGGAAAACCGCCGGAGCGGGGCCGGTTCGAGCGAGACTTTGACCTTGACAATCGGCGGGCCTTCAATGTTATATGACACATTTCTTTTCCTGGCGAGCACAAAAGATAACGATCAAAGGAGGAAAGCATCGTGAGTGAGATCAATGCTCCAATGGGTGGTAAGGTGATCGAGGTGAAGGTGAACGTGGGCGACTCGGTGAACGAAGGCGACGAGGTCGTGATCCTGGAAGCCATGAAAATGGAGCTCCCGGTTGTGGCCAGTGCCTCGGGGACCGTGAAAGAGGTCAAGTGCAGCAGCGGAGACGCTGTGGACGCGGAGGCCGTTCTCCTCGTCCTGGAATAACCCCGATCCTCGAGTGACGCCGGTTTTTCTTCTTCTCCTGCCGGGGAACTGACCATGGAGATGGACGCGAAGATCCAGGAGCTGGGGCGCCGGAACGCCGAAGCGGAGCTGGGCGGCGGTGAAAAGCGCATCGAGCAGCAGCACGCCAAGGGAAAGCTGACCGCCCGGGAGCGTATCGCGCATCTTCTCGACAGGGACAGCTTCCAGGAGATCGACAAGTTCGTCGTCCATCGATGCCACGACTTCGGCATGGAGGAGAAGAAGATACCGGGAGACGGTGTCATCACCGGGTACGGGACCGTCAACGGACGCAAGGTGTTCGTCTTCGCCCAGGATTTCACCGTCTTCGGGGGGTCGTTGAGCGGGGCCTTCGGGGAGAAGGTGTGCAAGGTCATGGACCTCGCCCTCCGAAACGGCGCCCCCGTCATCGGTCTGAACGACTCCGGAGGCGCCAGGATCCAGGAAGGCGTGATGAGCCTGGGCGGGTACGGTGAGATCTTCAAGAGAAACGTCTTCGCCTCCGGCGTGGTTCCCCAGATCTCGGTCATCATGGGACCGTGCGCGGGCGGTGCCGTCTACTCTCCCGCCCTGACCGACTTCACCATCATGGTGAAGAAGACGAGCAACATGTTCATCACGGGCCCCCAGGTCATCAAGGCCGTGACCTCGGAGGAGGTGAGCTCGGAGGCGCTGGGCGGGGCCATGACCCACAACACCCGCAGCGGCGTGGCCCACTTCGCGGAGGAGTCCGACCGGGACGCCCTGGACCGGGTCAGGGAGCTCCTGGCCTACCTCCCGCAGAACTACCGCGAAAGGACCCCCGATACGGCCTGCTCGGACGATCCCCACCGGACCGATCCGGAGCTCAACGAGCTGGTCCCGACCAACCCGAGGCTGCCTTACGACATGAAGGACCTCATCCGGAAGGTCCTGGACGACGGGGAGTTCGTCGAGTCCCACCGGCACTATGCCATGAACATGGTCGTGGGCTTCGGTCGACTCAACGGCATGGCCGTCGGCATCGTGGCGAATCAGCCCCGGTTCCTGGCGGGGTGCCTGGACATCGACGCATCCATGAAGTGCGCCCGCTTCGTGCGCACCTGCGACTCCTTCAACATCCCCCTGATCACCTTCGTGGACGTACCCGGATACCTTCCCGGCGTGCAGCAGGAGTACGGGGGGATCATCAAGCACGGCGCCAAGATCATCTACGCGTACAGCGAGGCCACGGTGCCCAAGATCACCGTGGTGACGCGCAAGGCCTACGGCGGAGCCTACATCGCCATGTCGGGCAAGCACCTGGACGCGGACATCAACTTCGCCTACCCCTCGGCGGAGATCGCCGTGATGGGCCCTGAGGGCGCCGCGAACATCATCTTCCGCAAGGAGATCGAAGGGTCGGGCGATCCCGAGGCCACCCGGAACCGACTGGTGGAGGAGTACAGGAACAACTTCGCCAGCCCCTTTCGCGCCGCGGAGGTGGGCTACATCGACCACATCATCTTCCCGGAGGCCACCCGTCCCCGGTTGGTGAAGGCCCTGCAGATGCTCCGGGAGAAGAAGACCTCCATCCCCGAAAGACGCCACGGCAACATCCCGCTGTAGCCTCCCCCCAGCTCCCCGATCCCGGCCTTGCGCTCCACCCTGCTTGCCGCCGTGGTACGAATGCGCTATGATCGAACTTCCCGGCCGTTTCGCCCGATGCTTGGAGGAATCGTCATGAACCGTCGATGGCATTTGTTTCCCTTGTCTCTTTTGGCGATCCTGCTCTTTTCCGGCTGCGTGAAGCCGGTCCTCACCATGCCCGATCAGCCACCTTCCATCGTCAAGACCTACCGGTCGGTCACGCTGTTCGCCGGCAATACGAGCATGCTGAACACGGGTGTGCACCTGGAGAAGGGGGAGCTCTACTCGATCTTCGCGACGGGAGAGATGGACTACTGCCCGCGCGGCAAATGCGGCTATCGCAACGTGTCCCCGGAGGTCGGATGGTCCCTGGTGACCCGGGTGGGAAACGGGATGTACACGTCCCCCTTCTACGCCGGAGGGGGATCGAGGATCTTCGCGAATGAGACCGGGGATCTCTATGTGGGCTACAGGTCGGGGCCGCTGAACCTGGACGGCACGCCGAAGAACCCCCATTATTACCGGGACGACCGCGGGTCCTTCACCATCGATGTCATTGTCTGGTCCCGAGAGGACTACGGCGCCATGGTTGCGTTTTTGGAGGACATGAGCCGCAGGGACCCGGAGAACAAGTCCCTCGAGAGGGGGCTCCTGTTCGTCAAGCACGTGGCGAGGATCTACGCGAAGGTCCGGGAGGCCAGTGAGGAGATCGAGGCCACCAGAAAAGAGATCGCCACACTCAAGGCCGAGCCTGGACAGGTTGAGGAAAAGCCCGCAGCCGGTAAACCTCCCGTTGAGCGGCCCGAAGGATCGAAAGAGGAGTCCCCCGGGGAACAGGCCTCCCCTGCGCCCCCGGTCGCGCCTGCGGCGGATGCGGAGAAGCAGGAGCAGATCGCCTCACTGGAGGCCCGGCTGACCCGGCTCCAGGAGATGCTGACCGAGTTCGAGGAGATGAAGCAGGCCCTGGCCGAGGAGCGACAGAAGACCGAGCAGCTCAGCCAGGAGTTGGGCGAGATGGAGCAGCGGGAGAAGGACCTCAAGGTCCGCATCGAGGAGGGGGGCAAGACGCCGCCCGTGGTGGTGATCGCCTCCCCCGAGGACGGCGGCACCGTGGAGGTGAACGTGATCGGCCTGCGCGGTGTGGCGGAGGACGACCGGGGGATCGTACGGATCGAGATCTTCGTCAACGGCCGCCCCTTTCGTGAGGGCTCCGAACGGGGCCTGGAGATCACGGGCGGGGCCGGAGAACGGCGGCACGCCTTCCTCGAGCAGGTCTCCTTGAAGGAAGGGGAGAACCGCATCCGGGTGCGGGCCGTGGACGCCGACGGCCTGGCCGCCGAGAAGACGGTGACCCTCCAGTGCGTGCGGCAGCGCAAAAAGATCTGGGCCGTGGTGGTGGGCATCAACGACTACCGGAACATCCGGCCGCTCCGGTTCGCCGTGGACGACGCCCGGACGTTTTACCGCCACCTCGTCGATCACCTGGGCATCCCCGAGGGGAACGTGACGCTGCTTTTGGACAAGGAGGCCGACCTGACCACCCTTCGAAGCGTCCTGGGCACCCGGCTCAAGAACCGGGCCGGGAAGGACGACATGGTGATCCTCTACTTCGCGGGCCATGGGGCCACGGAGCGGGACGTGATGAGCCCGGACGGAGACGGTCTGGAGAAGTACCTGCTGCCCCACGGCGCAGACTTGAAGGATCTCTACGCGTCGGCGCTTCCCATGCGGGAGATACAGCACGTGTTCAACCGGATCCGCTCGGAGCGGCTGGTGTTCATCGTGGACTCCTGCTACAGCGGTGCGAGCGGGGGACGGACGGTGAGCATGGCGGGTCTTCGGGCGAGCATCTCGGACGGATTCCTGGAGCGGATCGCCTCGGGCAGGGGGCGGGTGATCCTGAGCGCGAGCGGGGCGAACGAGGTGAGCGAAGAGGACGAGGCGCTGGGCCACGGCGTGTTCACCTACTACCTGCTCGAGGGGCTGGGTGGACCGGCGGACGCCGACGGGGACGGGCTGATCACGGTGGACGAGGCCTACGGCTACGTCTCCAGCCGCGTTCCCGACGCCACGGGGCAGGAGCAGCACCCGGTGAAGAAGGGGGCCGTGGAAGGGCGGCTGGTCATCGGGGTGCGGCCCCGGTGACCGGAATCGCTGCGTGTCCCACCCGTTCAACCGTCGTGGATGTCGAGATCGGGGTACAGGACCCTCGCGCAATCGGGGCAGATGCCGTGACTCAGGTCCGCGTGGGAGTGTTCCAGGATGTAGGCCTCCAGCTGGTTCCAGTACCCTTTGTCGTCCCTGATCTTCTTGCAGACGGAGCAGATGGGGAGAATGGGGCGTCACCCAAAGGAGGCCTTCAGGTACTGACGGAGCCGGCTCTCGAAGTCCAGCTCCCACCCGCCGTGGTAGACGACCATCGTGGCGATCTCCGCCGCCAGGACGGCGTACTTGATCTTGGGCGGGAGCTTTTTCAATCTCCTGCTGAATCGCTGCTCGGTTTGAATCATGGCGGGCAGATGGTTCAGCATCACCTTGCGGAACAGGGGCTGGTCGGCCAGCTCGGGACGTTCCTGGAAGAAGTCGAAGAGCTTCGAGTAGAGGACGTTGATTTCCGTGCTGATGGCGGCGCTGATCTCCGTGTAGGGCTGGGACCTGCCGGCCTCCTCCCGGCGGTGCCGCTCGAAGATCAGCTCGGCTTCCTCTTCCGCCCGTTTCTCCAGGATGGAGAGGACGTCCCGCACGTAGGCTTCCTTGTGCTCTAGAAACTCCGCCTGGCTCATCAGGAGGTTGGCAAGGATCTCGTAGGACGACGAGATCACACCGCACTTGTTGGCCGATGCGTCCCGCAGGATCAACAGGCCCTGCTTTTGTAGCTCCAGGCGGGCCTCCGGGCTGATGAAGGAGTTCGCTCCTTCGACGATCACCCGGACGGTGGGCTCCCCCTGCGGGTCCAGGAGCCGGTCCCAGTTGCTGTGATCCAGGGTCTCGGGCCGCCCTCCGCAGGGCAGGAAGAGATCCGCGGGGACGGAGAAGAGGAGATGGTCCATCTCCCGATTGAACTCGTCGGCGGTCATCCATTCGTCGCGGGCCTTGCTTCCTGCTTTCGACACCTTCCGGTATAGGGTTCGAAGCCCTTCCTGACGTCGATGGTGCCGGAACAGGATGAATCCCCCGGTGTTCAACGCTTCCGGGTCGAATCCTTCCAGATCCTCCCGCAGGAGAATCCTTTTCATCTCCGGGGGGCTGGCCCCTTGGGGATCGTACAGACCCGCCGTACCGTCGATCACGCATCGGATTTGTACGCTGGGGCACTTCTCGAGCAGTAGACGGATCGCATTGCCGGCTACGTCGCCGTTGGGACCTCCCGTGAGCTTCACGGTGAAAGGATCGGAGGAGACCCGAACGCCCACCTCCCGCATCGCCGCTTCGGCGAACTTGACCACGCCCCTGGAGGTGACGCCGTACTCCTTGTGATTGATCCCGAACTCCTTGCTGGACATGATACCGACGCCCAGGACATAACCGCGCTTTTGGGCCTGGCGGGCGATGAACTCGATCATGGCGTCGTGCATGTTCTCGTCCGGTCCGAGCTCGATGGGTTCGTCCTCGCCGTAGTAGTCCAGGACCCGCGGGTCCTTGGCCTTCCCGTTTTCGGTGACGAAGAGATCGAGGAAGGCGTTGATCACGCCGTACTGGACCTTGTAGAGGCGCTGTGTGATGGGGAGCGCCTCATCGAGGTCCGTTGCATCCATGACGATCGTGAGCTTGGACCCGCCCTGGTAGATGTCCTTGTTCTTGAGGTGCTGGGTGTGGGCCAGGACGAACACTTCCCGGAAGATGGATCGGGTGTTCGTGGTGTGCTCGTCCTGGGTCCTGCAGACGATGGTCCGCCATCCGCCCCGCGCGATGTCCGAGAACCCGACGTGGTACCCCTGGGCCTGTCGGGTAAAGAAGAAGGTGACGCGGAACGGAGTTGCCGCGGGGAGGTCGGAGGTGAAGTCCGGCTCCAGCTCGGACAGGAAGGCCGGGTCCAGGCGGAAGGCGAGGGCGTGCTTCTCGGGCACGAAGAAGTTCGTCTTCAGCGTGTGCTTGATGAGGAAGAGGCAGGTCCGGAAGACCGTCTTTCGCGTCTCGTCCAGGTAGCGGTGCCCTGTATTGTAGGCGGAAAGGACCTCTTCGGTTTCCTTCAGGGCGCGGTCATAGAGAGCTTTCCTGTTCTTGATGCCCGGGTCGAACCGTTTTCGGAACAGGTCGATCAGCTTGAGGGTGAGACTCGGTTCCGCGTGGAACGCCTCCCGGACGAACCCCTTGTCGAAACGGTCCGGTCGGCTGTGGGCGAGGGCGGTGTGGCAGAACGCGACAAAGGCGTCGGTCAGGGACGCCTCCTCTCCCGTCATGATGCGCTCGGCCACGAAGCTCGTGTAAGCGGGGCTTTCGGTGGAAAGGATCTGGGTGTGGTAGAGCTCGGTCTGCAGCTCCTCGAACAAACGTCCCCCTTTCTCGACCAGCTCCCCGTCGTGGGTCAGCACGTAGAAGGTTCCCAGGAAGTAGGGGTGGATCCCCGTGTTGATGATCAGGCAGTAGGAGCGGCGAACGCCGATGTCGAGCCGTTGAAAGATCTCGCCGACTTGCGTCAGAAACTCCCGCTGGGGCGGATTGCCCACGGAAAAGAGGAGCCTGGACTCCTTCCGGCTGTCGTCGTCCTCCTTGGTCTCCACGTCCAGGTAGAGCCCGTCGTGGCTCTTCCCCTCCTGGTACAGATGCAGGACGCGTGCGATGCGTTCCGGCGGAGAGATCCGGACGTACGACTCGTTGTTGAGCCAGAGGAGCTTCAGCATCTCGTCGAACGCGTCGAAATCGAAGCCCGGGTAGAGGCGCCTCATCATGGTCCGGACGCTGTCACGGATCTCCGAAGGAATGTCGATCCCGCCGGCGCCGTTGATCTCCTCGGGCCCCCTGCGGTCGAACTCGAAACGCTGGATTTCCAGGGTGCGGTCGCTCCCGGGGATCGGACCGTAGGAGTGACTCATTTCCGCATAGGAGATTTCACGCTCCCGGAGGGACTTCAAGGTGTCGTAAAGGGATCCCGGCACATCGGCCCGGGCCAGGATCAGCTTGTCGTCCCGGTCCGTGAGCGTGATCTTTCTCTCGCTCGAGATCTGGTGGAGCTTGCCCGCAAGGTGGACGATCGCATCCATGTCCTCCTTCATGGTGATGAAGAAGTAGGGGTGCATGCTCGCGAGCAGCCATTTCAGGTTATCCTGCGCCTTTTGATAACGGGATGCCAGGATGTCCCGGAGGCCGTCGAGGACCTCGGGCTCGAGGCCGCCTTCCGCTTGCGGGCCCCCGGAGGGGGTCCCGGACGTGCTCAGGTCTCGTTTCTTCATAGGGTCTCCAATGATCCGTCACCGGGTGAGGCTGCCTGTCGTGGCTCCTTCGTCCTCTGTTCCATGGCGGGATCGTGACCCCCTTGGGGACGAAGGGAGATGTCGGAGGAGAGGCCGGAAGGGGATCTCAGGCCGAGGCGGCGGCCACGTGGAGGCCCAGATCCAGGGCCTGACGGTTCATGTCGAGGAAATCCGGGGGCACGCGCTCCTGCAGTACCTCCATAATGGACTCCGCCCGGACCAGGTCGGTCAGCCCGATGAGCGTGCCCAGCATGCAGATGTTGAAGACGATGGGGCGGTTGATCTCCTGAATCACCGCCTTGTACATGCCCATCCCCACCTGGCGGGCGTCCACCTTCCGCTCCTGGATGACGAAGTGGGTGTCCGTGAGGAGCAGCCCACCGGGCCGGATGATCCAGGAGAACTTGTTGTAGGCCTCCTGGGTGAGGCAGATCAGGATGTTGGGCTGGGTGACCTTGGGGAAGCGGATCTCCTCGTCCGAGAGAATCACGTCCGCCCGGGTGGCTCCCCCCCGGGCCTCGGGCCCGTAGGACTGGGCCTGCACCGCGTTCTGGCCCTCGTGGAGCGCGGCGGCCTCCGCCAGGATGATCGAGGCCGTGATGACGCCCTGGCCGCCGGAGCCCGAGAAGATGATCCTTGTCCTCGCCATGACCTAGTGCACCCCCATCGCCTTCTTGATGATGTTTTCGTACTCGGTGCAGTACTCGGGCCGGTCCTCCTCCACGAAGACGCCCCGCTCGATCAGCTCCGGGTGTTCCTTCTTGGCCTCCGAACCGACGGGCGTGGTTCCCGTCTTGTAGGACTTCATCATGTCCACGGCGCTTCCCAGGCGGTTCTTGCGCCCGAAGTAGGTCGGGCACTGGGTGAGAATCTCGACCACGGAGAAGCCTTTGTGCATGATCGCCCGCTCCAGGATCTTGATCATGGAGGTGGCGTGGTAGGTGGTGGTCCGGGCCACGAAGGACGCACCCGCGCTTCGGGCCAGCTCCACGATGTCGAAGTCCTGGTCGATGTTGCCCAAGGGGGCCGTGGTGGCGGTCTTGCCGCGGCCGCTGAGGGGGGAGTACTGGCCGCCCGTCATGCCGTAGATCCGATTGTTCATGATGACGGCGGTCAGGTCGATGTTCCTCCGCGCGGCGTGGATGAAGTGGTTGCCTCCGATGGCTGTGGCATCACCGTCCCCCATGGGGACCAGGATGCGCAGCTCCGGACGCGCCATCTTGACGCCGGTGGCGAAGGCCAGGGCCCGCCCGTGCAGCGTGTGCAGGGTGTGAAAGTCCAGATATCCCGAGATGCGCGCGGAGCAGCCGATGCCCGAGACCATGACGATGTTCCGTTTCCGGAGCTCCAGGCTCTCCACGGCGCGGATGAGGTTGTTCATGACGATGCCGTGTCCGCACCCCGGGCACCAGATGTGCGGCATGAACCGCTCCCGTATGTATTCGCGAATGGCCACGGGGTCACACTCCTTTGCCCTGGATCAGGCGGAGAACGTTCCGGATGTCCGTCGGGGTGATGAAGGTCCCGTCGATCTTGTTGGCCAGGAAGACCTTCTCCGGGTCCACCGCGGCCTTCTTGACCTCCTGGAGGACCTGCCCCATGTTCAGCTCGACGACCAGGAGGTACTTGGCGTGGGCGCAGCGCGTTCGCACCACCTCGGCCGGGAAGGGCCACAGGGTCTGGAGCTCCAGGAGCCCCAGGGCCTCGCCCCTCGCCCGTCGGCTCTCCACCACGTGTAGGGCGGAGCGGGCCGCCGATCCGTACGAGATCAGGATGCACTCGGCATCGTCGAGGAAGAACTCCTTGTGCCGGGTGATCTCGTGGACCCGGTTCTCGATTTTGTCCACCAGGTGGTGCATCAGCCCGTGGGCCACGTCGGGCTTGTTCGAGGGGAATCCCCACATGTCGTGGATGAGCCCGGTGACGTTGTACCGGTGAACCCCGCCGAAGTCCGACATGGGCAGTCTTCCGTCCTCCCGGGGCAGGTAGGGGTGGAAGTCGGTTCCCTCCTTGACGGAGGTCCACAGCCGCTCCATCAGGGGGATCTCATCGGGGTCGGGCATCCGGAGCTTCTCCCGCATGTGGCCGACCACCTCGTCGAAGAGGAGGATCACCGGGGTGCGGTAGGTCTCGGCGAGATTGAACGCCTCCACGGTCATGGCGAAGACGTCCTGGTGGTTGGAGGCGGTCAGCGTGATGATGGCGTGATCGCCGTGCGTGCCCCAGCGGGCCTGCATCACGTCGCCCTGGCTCGGGCTCGTGGGGAGCCCCGTGGAGGGGCCGCCCCGCTGGACGTTGACGATGACGCAGGGGATCTCCGCCATCACGGCGTATCCGATGGCCTCCTGCTTGAGGGAGAACCCCGGGCCGCTCGTGGCGGTCATGGATTTCAACCCCGTGAGGGAGGCCCCGATGATGGCGCACATGGAGGCGATCTCGTCCTCCATCTGGATGAACTTGCCGCCCTTGCGGGGGAGCTTCAGGGAGAGGAGCTCGGCGATCTCCGTGGACGGCGTGATGGGATAGCCGGCGAAGAAGTCCAGCCCGGCATACAGCGCGGCCTCCACACACACGGCGTTCCCTTGCAGGAACAGGGTCTTGTCGCTCATATCCAATGCACCGGCGATCTAAAAGGGTGAATCCGGGTGAGGTGCGGGCACCGGAAGGGGATCTCGGGTCATGCCGCGTCGATCTCCTCGGACTCGATGGCCAGGTCCGGGCAGCGCAGCTCGCACATCCCGCAGTCGATGCAGTCGTCGGGCCGGACAATGGCGGCCTTCTCCGACTCGTCCAGGTCCATGACGCCCTTGGGACAGAAGGCCACGCAGATCCCGCAGCCCTTGCACCACTCGATGTTGACGGTTCGTTTCCGCTTGTTCTTCTTCATGAAGCCCGCCGTTCGTCCAGTCGGCCATGGGTCCGATACCGGGCCCGTTCCACCATGCATAGATCATCCGCCCGGGCCCGTCAAGTCCGGACGGGGGAAATTTTGACGGATTCAAAAAATCCGCTCTCCCGCCGTGGGATACGGTACGATCTGCGGCATTTGGAGGGCGGGCCTCGAGGATTCCGGCATTTTTGCGGCGCCGTCAATGCTTCAGGATGATCCGTGCGTCCACCACGCTCAAGCCGGTCTCGTGGACGATGACCGGGTTCAGGTCCATCTCCAGGATCGTGGGGTAGGACTCGATCACCTCGGAGCAGTCGAGCAGGAGCCTCCGGAGGGCCTTCTCGTCTGCGGCCGGTCGGCCCCGGGCCCCCTCGAGCACGGGGTAGGACTTGATCTCCCGGATCATCTTCTTCGCGGCCGTGGGCGAGATGGGGAGCACGCGGAACGAGACGTCCCGGAGGATCTCCACCAGGACACCGCCCAAGCCGAACATGATGATCGGCCCGAACTGGTCGTCCTCCTTGGTGCCGACGATCACCTCGACGCCGTTCCCGGCCATCGGCGAGACCAGCACCCCGCGGATGTCCGCGTCCGGCCCGGCGTGGAACCCGGCATTCTCCACGATGCGGTCGTAGCCGCGTCGAACCTCGTCCTCGCCGGTGAGGCCCAGCAGGACGCCCCCAGCGTCGCTCTTGTGAAGAATCCGGGGGGAGACGACCTTGAGGGCCACGGGCCCGCCCGCCTGCGAGGCAAGGGAGGCGGCCTCCTCGGCCGAATTTGCGAGATGCTCCCGGGGAACGGGGACGCCGTGGAGGCCCAGGAGCCGCTTGGCCTCGTGCTCGAGAAGGGCGGATCTCCCCTCGGACCGCGCCTTCTCGATGATCTCCTCGCCCCGCCGGCGGGTCTTGGCGCCCCAGTTCATGGTGAACTTGGCCTTGGGATGGTAGCTCCCGAGGAACTTCCCGTACTCGGCCAGGACGCCCGTGCACTTGCAGGCCACGTCCAGGGAGTCGTAGACCGGGATCCCGTAGTATCGCAGGAGATGGAGCGAGTGGGGCCGGGCGCTGCTGTACAGGCTGTGGACCACGATGGGCTTCCCGCGTTCCCGGACCATCTTCCCCATCTGGTGGGCGGCGTCCTCCTCCATGAGCGAGAGGCTCTCGGCGAACCGGATGCCGTACCCCCCGAACAGGCCCACGATCAGGAGCCCCCCGACCCCGGGGTCCTTGAGGATGATCCTGGCGCACTGGGCGAACACCGACGGATCTGCGTCGGTCCCGCCCGCCACGTCCACCGGGTTGGGCACCGAGGCGGCCGCGGGAAGGATCTCCTTCAGCCTCGCCTGGGTCTTTTCCCGCAGGACGGGAATCTCCAGGCCGAGGTCCGTCAGGAGGTCCGAGGCGATGGTGGCGTGCCCGCCGCCGTCCGCGAGGACGGCGACCCGGTTGTTCTTGACGGGGGGCAGGCTGGAGAGGGTCTCGGCGGCGGGAAAGAGCTCGTCGGACTTCTCGATCACGATGATCCCGGCCCGTTCGAAGGCTCCCTTGGCCACCTCGGACATGCCGGCGAGGGCGCCGGTGTGCGAGCCCGCGGACCGTTGTCCCGTGGAGGATCTTCCGCTCTTGAGCAGGACGATGGGCTTGATGCCGGTGGTGTGGTAGGCCTCGTTCAAGAAGTCCCGGCCGTGCCGGAGGCCCTCCACGTACATGAGGATGGCGCGGGTGTCGGGGTCGTTGCGGAAGAACGCCAGGTACTCGTGGAACTTGATGTCCGCCTCGTTGCCCACGCCCACGTAGTAGGAAAACCCCTTCAGGCTCTTGAGCTTGGCCTCGGTGATCAGGGTGAGCGCCATGTTGCCGCTCTGGGTGAGCAGGGCGATGTCCCCCCGGGGGGCGTCCCGGAGCCCCACCAGGTTGAGGTTGGAGGAGAGGTTCATCATCCCCGAGGTGTTGGGGCCGATGAGGCGGATCTTGTTCTCCCGGGCCGTCCGCACCATCTGCTCCTCCAGGGCGCGGCCCTCGGGCCCGGTCTCCCCGAACCCGCCGGCGATGATCACGGCCCCGCGCACCCCCTTCCGGCCGCAGTCCTCGAGGATGGCGGGGATGGTATTCGCCGGCGTGGTGATCAGGGCCAGGTCCACGGGGTCCGGGATGGCCGAGACCGAGGGGTAGCACCGGAACCCCAGGATGGAGGTCTCCTTGGGGTTCACCGGGTAGATGGCGCCCTCGTACCGCTCTTCCGCCAGGGTCCGGATGGCTTGAAACCCTCTCTTGGTCTCACTCTTGGACGCACCGACCACGGCGATGGACGAGGCGTTCAGAATGGGGTCGAGCTCCATGGTTCACTCCGTTTTCCGCACGGGGGTGCCCCGTCCCCGGTTCTCCCGGGATTTCCGTTCCTCGAAGGCCTCCAGAGACGCTTGCCGCTCCTTGGTGGAGACGCATGCCAGGCAGGCCTCCACCTCGTAGTCCATGAGGGCCTCCAGGCTCACGCCTTCCCGCGCCATGAGCAGACCCCGCTTGATCATCTTGAGGGAAAAGGCGGAGTTCTCGGCGATCCGGGAGGCCACGGCCCTGGCCTCGTCCAGAAGCCGCTCGGGGGGCACGGCCCGGTTGACCAGGCCGATTCGCTCGGCCTCGACCCCGTCGATGAACTCCGCGGTGAACAGGAGCTCACAGGCCTTCCCGGGGCCGATCAAATCCTGGATCAGCCGCATGGCCCCGCCGGTCACCGATGAGGTGACCTTGGCCTCCGGAGAGCCGATCCGCGCGTCCTCTGCGGCGATGCGGATGTCACAGGCCAGGGCCAGCTCGTAGCCCGACCCCAGGGCGTAGCCGTTGACGGCGGCGATGGTGGGCTTTTCGAACCTGAGGATCCTGCGGGAGGCCTCCTGGAGCGCCTCCAGATAGTCCCGGTAGGCCTCCGGCGTCCGGGTCTTGGACTCCTTCAGGTCGGCCCCCGTCGAGAAGGCCCGTCCCTCCCCGGTGAAGATCACGGCCTTCACCTGCGGGTCCCGGCGCGCGTCCTCGAGGGCGGCCTGGACGTCCAGCCAGAGACGCTTGTTCATGGCGTTGAGGACCTGGGGCCGGTTCAGCCGGATCTCGGCGACCCCCTCCTTCTTGTCATAGAGAATACATTCGAGTTCCATGGCGTCTTCCTTGGAAAGGCTGAAACGAAATGGGTGAAATACATGAAAAATTCATGGGGGTATCGCAGCGAGGCGGCCGGTCGAGGGTTCGGATGCGGATCCGCTTGTATCCCGAGCGGGCCGGGGGAAGGGGTCCGGGGTTCGAGATGCCGTCACTCCCTGTAAGAGAGGATCGACACGGGCGAGTGGCGAAACATCTTCTCGGCGACAGACCCCAGGAGCACGTGCTCCAGCTCGGAGTGGGCCTTGGTTCCCATGACCACGAGGTCCGGCTTCTCCTCCTCGACGATCTGGATAAGCTTCTCGAAGGGGTGACCCACCTTGAACACCACCCGCACGCGATCCGCAGGGACGGAGGCCCTGTCGAGCATCTCCCGGAGCAGCCCTCTCCGTTCCTCCTCGAGGCTGCGGCGGTAGCCCTCCGTGTCCACCTGGTACCCCATGGACTCCACGCCGCTGACCGCCTCGATCATGCGGACGTTGATCACGTTCACCACCACGAGTTCGGCGCCGAGTCCCTGGGCCAGCTCCCCGGCGTAGGCGATCAGCCCGGGGCTGTATTTGGAAAAGGCGATGGGTACGAGAATCCTTCGAATGTCGCTCACGGTTGCCTCGTCTTTGGGTTCGACAGCCCTCCGGGGC
>CAYVVQ010000019.1:27451-30145 GCA_964454455.1 uncultured Desulfobacterales bacterium
TTCAGGGCAGGTCCCGCACCGGGAGGGCGCGGTAGGCCCTCCGGTGCACCCGGCGGTCCGTGTAGTGGTAGCCCCGCTGGAAGTTGAACACCCGGGCGGTGATGCTCCTCCGTTCCGCAGCCCAGACCCAGCCGCAGCTCAGCTCGATCTCCGGCACCGCGAACACGCGCTGGCCGCAGTCGGTTTCGTAGCCCTCGTAGCCCTCCTCATCGACGTAGAGGCTCTGGAGTTCCTCCAGCTTGGGCATCCGCCAGCCCTCCCGCTTGCCTTCGGGCAGGGTGAGAGGGAAGGTGAACCGGGCCCAGCGCGAGGCCCCCTCCCAGTCGATGTCCCCCTGGTTGTCGGTCTTGGCCCACATCAGGTTCAGCCGGCGGTCCGTGACCGTGCCGTCCCCGTGGTCCACGAACCGCCCGCCCGCCCGCGCCGCCCCGGGACCGAGGCCGAGGGCCAGGAGGATGACCAGGGGAACGAGGAGCCTCTTGGGACGCATGGTGTTCTCTCCCCTTGGTTACGCGGCTGCGTCGGCGTCCCTGGGAATCCGGGGGCGCTGCATCAGGTAGACGATGCCATACAGGGCGACGCCGATCAGGTAGGTCCAGTACCTCTGTCCATGAGGAATGCCGAACCACTGGGCGATGAGGTCGGGCCTCATCAGGGTGAGCGTGACCCCGAGCAGGAGCGGGACCTCGTAGATCCGGGTCCTCGCGACGAACCAGCCTTGGGTGGCCGAAGCGAAGGCGAAGTTCCCCACGCAGGCCATGCCGAAGATGAGGAGCCCCTGGGGCCAGCTGTAGATGTTGTGGAGGATCAGGTCCGTGTTGAAGATGAACATGAAGGGCAGAATGGCCGTTCGGATGTCGTACATGAACCCCTGGATGCCGGTCGGGATGGGCTCCGAGCGGGCGATGGCCGCCGCCGCGTAGGCGGCAAGGCCCACCGGGGGCGTGTCGTCGGCCAGGATGCCGAAGTAGAAGCAGAAGAGGTGCGCCGCCATCAGCGGGACGATGAAGTCCTGGAGCCCGCCGATGGTGACGATGGCCGGGGCCGTGAGCGAGGCCATGACGATGTAGGTGGCCGTGGTCGGGAGGCCCATGCCGATGATCAGACTGGCCATGGCGGTGATGACGAGCATCAGGAAGATGTTTCCCATGGAGATGGCGTCGATGATCTGGGTGATCAGCCCGCCCAGCCCCAGGGAAACCACCCCGACGATGATGCCGGCCGATGCCGTGGCGAGCGCCACCGACACCATGTTCCGGGCGCCCGAGGAGAGCGCCGAGAAGAGCTCCACCACCCCCTGCCGGAAGGCGGGAAACAGGGGCTCCTTTTGCAGGTAGGCCTTCACGGGCCGCTGCACCAGCATGATGATGGACATGACCCAGATGGCGTTGAAGGCCGCCAGTTCGGGGGAGTGTCGGAGCACGATCAGCTCGTAGAGGAGCATGACCAGGGGAAGCAGGAAGTGCGCTCCCCCGACGAGGGTCCGGAAAAAGGCCGGCAGCTCGGCTCGGCTCATGCCCCGGAGCCCCAGCTTGGAGGCCTCGATGTGGGTGATGTAGAAGAGGGCGGCATAGGATGCGAATGCGGGGACGGCCGCCGCCTTGACCACCTCGATGTAGGGGACGTTCACATACTCCGCGATGATGAAAGCCGCCGCCCCCATGATGGGGGGCGCCAGCTGACCGTCCGTGCTGGCGGCCACCTCCACGGCGGCGGCCTTTTTGGGCGGGTACCCCACCTTCTTCATGAGCGGGATGGTGAAGGTCCCCGTGGTGACGATGTTGGCGATGCTCGATCCGGAGACCAGACCGGTCAGGCCGCTTCCCATGATGGCCGCCTTGGCCGGCCCCCCCTTGAACCCGCCCAGGAGGCTCAGGGCCAGCTGGATGAAGTAGTAGCCCGCGCCCGCCTTGTCCAGCATCGCGCCGAAGAGCACGAAGAGGAAGACGATGGTGGCGGAGACATCCAGGGGGATGCCGTAGATCCCCTCCGTGGACATGGTCATCTGACCCACGAACCGGCTCAGGGAAACGCCTTTGAACGCGATCAGGTCCGGCATGTAGGGGCCGAGAAAGGCGTACAGGATGAAACCGCCCGCCACGATGCTCAGGGCCGGGCCGATCACGCGTCGGGACGCCTCGAGGAGCAGGACCACGAGGCTCAGTCCGACCACCACGTCCCGCGTGTTGGGGAGGCCGTAGCGCTGGCTGATCCCCACGTAGTCGATGGCCAGGTAGAGCGCGGCGAAGCAGGCCGCGGCCGCGAGCAGGTAGTCGATGAGCGGGATGTACCGCTTGGCGGACAGGAACCGGAGACCCAGGCGGGTCTTCTTGAACATGGGGAAGCTCAGGTAGACGATCAGGAGGGCGAATGCGAGGTGGATGGAGCGGATGTACACCGTGTCCAGGATGAGCCAGCTGGCGATGGAGAGCTGGAAGAGGCTCCAGAAGACGCCGATGACGGGGACCAGGAACCTGGAAGGTCCGGGGGGCCTTCGCCCCATTCCCTCCTCTTCCTCGGCCATCGTCCGGGCGAACTGGAGCCCGTCGTCCTTCTCGTTCGCGCGAAATCCCGTGTCTGCCATCTGCGCCACCCGTCTGCACCGGTGGAGAGGGTTGCCCGGGTACGGGGCAAGAGCGTCCTTACCGAGGGTTCGCGTTTAGGGTACGGCCGCCGGTCCGGCGAAGCCGCCGG
>CAYVVQ010000019.1:30245-38565 GCA_964454455.1 uncultured Desulfobacterales bacterium
GAAGCCGCCGGAGCCGGTGGCTCGAGCCCATCCGAGCCAGGGTGAAGCGTGGTGTAGGCGATTCATGAGCAAGTGAGCGGGGGCGGCGAACGGCGCACCGTCCGTCGCCCCCGCAGCAGCTGTTGCCGGAGGGCCGGTTACATGAGGCCGGCCTCCTTGTAGTACTTGATCGCTCCCGGGTGGAGCGGAGCGCTCAGGCCTTCCAGCATGCCTTGCTTGGTGAGCACGGCGTAGGCCGGGTGGAGCTTCTTGAAATCCTCGAAGTTGTCGAAGACCTCCTTGACGATGGCGTAGACCACCTCTTCGGGCACCTTGGCCGACGTGACGAAGGTCGCCTTCACGCCGAAGGTCTTGGCGTCGTCCTCGTTGGCCGCCCCCGGGTAGAACTGCTTCGGGACGATCGCCTTGGCGTAGTAGGGTTTCTCCTCGATCAGCTTTTCGAGGCCCGGGCCGGTCACGTCGCAGATGCGGACCTTCCTGCGTCCGGCGGTGGCCTCCTTGATGTTCCCGCTGGGGTGGCCGACGGTGTAGAAGTAGGCGTCGATCCGGCCGTCCTGGAGCAGGCCGGGCGCCTCGTCCGCCACCACGCTCTCGGCCTCGATGTCCTTCTCGTAGTCGAGCCCGGCGGCCGTGAGGGCGTCGATCGAGTTCTGCCGCTGGCCGGAGCCGGGGTTTCCGATGTTGACCCGTTTGCCCTTCAGGTCCTGGATCGTCTTGATCCCGGCGTCCGCGGCCCCCACGAGGGTGATGGACTCGGGATGGATGCTGAACACGGCCCGCAGGTCCTTCTGGGGCCCCCGGTCCTTCCACTCGGCCAGACCCTTCATGGCCTGGAACTGCCGGTCCGACTGCACCACGCCG
Organism: uncultured Desulfobacterales bacterium; assembly: GCA_964454455.1. Taxonomy (GTDB): domain Bacteria; phylum Desulfobacterota; class DSM-4660; order Desulfatiglandales; family HGW-15; genus JAIPEI01. The sequence goes on from CAYVVQ010000019.1 coordinate 31,107, forward strand.
AACTCGAGGTCCCCCGCCATGACGGCGTTGACGTTGAAGACCGAGCCGCCCGTGGACTCGACCGTGGCCCGAATGCCGTACTCGTCACGCTTCTTGTTCACCATCTTGGCGATGGCGCCGCCCGTCGGATAGTAGACGCCGGTGATTCCGCCGGTTCCGATGGTGACAAACTTGGTGCGGGCCTCGGCCCCGGAGGGGGCGATCCCGGTCAGGAGCACCATGCCCAGAACGACAGCCAAACCCAGAACGAACCATTTCTTCATGCCGATACCTCCTCTGGAAATGCCAACAGGTTTACGGTATCCATGCTTCCGCAACCGGAACGCCCGGTCCGCGGCGGTGGCGACGCCCGCATCGGGCGGAACGGTTCCCGGGTTGCGCCATTCGCGCATCCCTCCTGCGAGGAGGACCGTCGGGAGCGTGACGGGCTGGGGCTGATTCCAACATTGACGCATTCGCAAAAACCCGCTCAGCCGCCGCTGGGCACTCTATAACCCTTTGAAATATCTAGGGCAGATCTCAAGGTTCCAGGAATTTTACGACGCCATCAACATTCGGATTCTCCGTGTATTTTAGGTTGGGAGAGGGTTTTGTCAAGGGGAAAAGGGGCGGCTCGTCGGGGAACAACCTGAAATTACTGTTTTTCGGTGTGGACCCACGCGGGTTGACCGGCCCGTTGGGAGCGTGCCGGCATGGACCCCGGCCCCGTCCCCGCCAGGGGGGACGGGGCCGGGCCCGGGACGCGCAGGGAAAAATCGTTTGACAGCGCAGCCGGCGATGGCCTATCTTCAATCGAGCGATATCAGGGACTTAACCGAAAGGAGCGACATGGACCGATTGCGGAAGGAACGGGAGCGTTGGACCGGTGAGGTGGAGAGAAAGCTCGAGAAGCGGCCGGAGCGCAAGGCGTCTTTCGTGAACACGTCGGGGATCCCGGTCCGGCGGGTCTACACGCCCCTCGACGTGGAGGAGGCGGACTACCTCGAGCAGCTCGGCCTCCCCGGGGAGTACCCCTACACCCGGGGGGTCCAGCCGACCATGTACCGGGGCAGGTTCTGGACCATGCGGCAGTACGCGGGGTTCGCCACGGCCGAGGAGAGCAACCGGAGGTATCACTTCCTGCTGGAGCAGGGCCAGACCGGGTTGTCCGTGGCCTTCGACCTCCCCACCCAGATCGGGTACGACTCGGACCACGACATGGCCATGGGCGAGGTGGGCAAGGTGGGCGTCACCGTCGACTCGCTGCGGGACATGGAGATCCTGTTCGACGGGATTCCCCTGGACAAGGTGAGCACGTCCATGACCATCAACGCGCCGGCCGCGGTCCTCCTGGCCATGTACATCGCCGTGGCCGAGAAGCAGGGGGTGGCGGCCGAGAGCCTGCGGGGAACGATCCAGAACGACATCCTGAAGGAGTACTCCTCCAGGGGAACCTACATCTTTCCGCCCAAGCCCTCCATGCGGGTCATCACGGACATCTTCGCCTTCTGCGCCGAACGGGTCCCCCAGTGGAACACCATCAGCATCAGCGGGTACCACATCCGGGAGGCCGGCGCCACGGCCGTCCAGGAGGTGGCCTTCACCCTGGCCAACGGGATCGCGTACGTGAAGTCCGCCCTGGACGCCGGCCTGGAGGTCGACCGGTTCGGACCCCGGCTCTCGTTCTTCTTCAACGCCCACCTGGACTTCCTGGAGGAGGTGGCCAAGTTCCGCGCCGCCAGGCGGTTGTGGGCCCGCATCATGAAGGAGCGCTTCGGGGCGAAGGACCCGCGCGCCCTGATGATGCGGTTTCACACGCAGACGGCCGGGTGCACGCTCACCGCGAAGCAGCCCAAGAACAACATCGTGCGGGTCGCCTTTCAGGCCATGGCCGCGGTCCTCGGCGGCACCCAGTCCCTTCACACCAACTCCATGGACGAGGCCCTGAGCCTGCCCTCCGAGGAGGCGGTCCGGGTGGCCCTGCGCACCCAGCAGGTGATCGCCCACGAGCTCGGGGTCACCGACACGGTGGACCCGCTCGGGGGGTCTTACTACGTGGAGGCCCTCACCAACCGGATCGAGGAGGAGGCCGCGGACTACATCCGCAGGATCGACGAGATGGGCGGGGCCCCCGCGGCGATCGAGCAGGGGTACGTGCAGAAGGAGATCCAGGAGAGCGCCTACGCCTACCAGCGGCAGATCGAGACCGAGGAGCGGGTGGTGGTGGGGCTCAACCGGTTCCGGACCGAGGAGGAGCCGCTCACGGGCCTCCTCCGGGTGGATCCCTCGGTCCGGGAGGCCCAGGCCGCCGCCCTCGAGACCCTTCGATCGGAGCGGGACGCGGACGCGGTGAAGCGCACCCTGGGGGAGCTGCAACGTGCGGCCGAAGATGCGGAGAACCTCATGCCTCCCATGATCGAGGCCGTCAAGGCATACGCGACCCTCGGGGAGATCTGCGACGTCCTCCGCGGCGTGTTCGGGGAGTACCGGCAGAGCGCCATTCTGTAGCATTGACCGTGGGGGGCGGGACCGGAAGCCGGACGCTGGTCATGTGCGTTTGACTCCTCGGGGGTCCGGGGCCCAACCACAGGAACGGAACAGAACGGGAGAAGCCATGCAAGCGGAGAAGAGAATTCGGGTCCTGGCGGCCAAGCCCGGCCTGGACGGGCACGACCGGGGCATCAAGGTGGTGGCCGCGGCCCTGATGGACGCGGGGATGGAGGTAGTGTACACGGGCCTTCGGCAGACGCCGGCCCAGATCGTGGAGGCGGCCGTCCAGGAGGACGTGGACGTCATCGCCATGAGCATCCTTTCCGGCGCCCACGACTACCTGTTCCCGCGGGTGATGGACCTGCTGAGGGAACGCGGCGTGGACGACGTCCTGGTGCTGGGAGGGGGCATCATCCCGGAGGAGGACGTCCTCGCCCTGAAGGCCTGCGGCATCGCCGAGGTGTTCGGCCCCGGAACCACGACCGGCGACATCGTCCGATACATCCGGGATCACGTGAGACGGTGACGGGTTTCCGGACCCTCCCGCCGACCCGTCCGGCGGAAACGCGAGCCGCGGCCGATCTCCCATCCCAATCCACCCCGCTTCTTCTTTCCGGGAGAGGATCCATTTCCATGATCGACATCCACAAGATGACCGTGCTGGTCGTCGACGACTCCATGAACATGTGCCAGTCCATCAGCGGCATGATGAAGGTCGTCGGGTTCGGAAAGCGATTCCTGTTCGGGCACACCGGAAAGGAGGCCCTGGACGTGCTGGCGAAGGAGCCGGTCGACCTCCTTCTGCTGGACAACAACATGCCCGTGATGACGGGGGCGGAGGTCCTGAGCCAGGTGCGCATGGATCGAAGCCTGCGTGACCTGCCCGTGATCATGATCACGGCGGAGGCCTACCAGGACTACGTGGCGGAGATCGGAGAGTCCGAGGTCGATGCGTACATCCTCAAGCCCCTGATGGTCAAGGTGCTCCAGGAGAAGGTCGCCCAGGTGATCGACAGGGCCAACAACCCGCCGCCCATGATCCGCCATTTGAAGCGGGCCCGCGACTGCGAGGACCGGGGCGATCTGGAAGGCGCGGTGCGGGAGGCCCAGCTGGCGGTCCGGGAAAACCCCAAGGCGACCCGGCCCATCCGCGAGCTGGGATACTTCCATCTGAAAGGAGGGCGGCTGAACGAGGCGGAGAAGTACCTCCTGGAGGCCGTGAAACGCAACAAGCTGGACGTGTTCGCGTTTCATCACCTGGGCGAGCTCTGCCTCGAGCGGGACGACGTCGAGAAGGCCTCCCACTACCTGGACAGGGCCATGAAGATCAGCCCGCGCCAGCTGGGGCGCGGGCTGAGCTTCGGCAAGGTCCTCGTCCGCCGGGGGCTCTTGGAAAAGGCGGCCGGTGTGTTCGACCGGGTGCTCGGACTTCCGGCCGCCACCCCCGAGCTCAAGGAGGAGATCGCCGACTTCTGTCTCGATCACGGCGCCGGGGAGTACGCCCTGAAGGTCCTGGAGAGACTGGTGGAGGAGCACCCGAAGCGGGGGGACCTGCTCATAAAGCTGGGCCGGCTGCTGGCCGAGTCCGGGGAGAGGCTCCGGGCGGTGACCTTCCTGACCCAGGCCGCCGAGCTGGACGCCATGAACATCCCGGTGCGGTTGGAGCTGGCCCGGGTGTTCCTCTCCGTGAAAAAGCCGATTCTCGCGGAAAAAGCCCTCGTCCAGATCCTGGAGGTGGACCGCGGCCACGAGGAAGCCAGGGCGCTTCTCAAGGAATGCTCCTGATCGAGGTGACGTCCATGGACACAAAGCAACGGCTCACGAGCGTGCTCTACGCCATCAACGAGGTCTCCAACGACGCCGCACTGGGCTTCGAGCAAAAGCTCGACCGGGTGATCGCCGAGATCACGGAAGGCCTCAAGGCGAGAAGCGGCTCCATCATGCTGAGAAAGGGACGGAAGTTCCTCGAGGTGGTGGCGTCCACCAACCCGGAGATCGTCGGGGTCCGGCAGTCCATCGAAGAGGAGAGCCCCTCCACGTGGGTCGCCCGGACCGGCGAGCTCTTGTACGTGGACGGGTCCACCGGGCCGGCCCGGTTTCAGCACCGGAGCGATCGCTACCGCAAGAGCGCCTTCCTGCTGGTGCCCGTGGTCAGCGAGGGCAAGGTGATCGGGGTGATGAGCGTGACGGAGAAGATCGACAGGGACCGGTTCAGCCGGGGGGAGCAGGAGATCCTCCTCAAGGCGGCGGGCCAGGTCATCAGCGCGCTCGAGGCCCAGCGTCTGGCCGACGACCTCCGAAAGAAGCGCAAAACCCTCCAGAAGCGGAACAGGCGGCTCCGAGAGCTGGAGCGCCTCAAGACGGACCTGTTCCGCATGCTCATCCACGACCTGAAGGGCCCCGTCTCGGAGCTCATGGCCAACCTGGACATCCTGTCCTACACCGCCTCGGAGGACAACCGGGGCTACGTGGAGACCGCCAAGAACAGCTGCGACACGCTCTACAGCATGGTCTCCAACCTGCTGGACATCGCCCGCCTGGAGGAGGGGAAGCTGGAGCTTATCTACGAGCGGATCGATCCCGGGGACCTCCTCCGGGAGGCCATGGCCCGAGTCTACTGGTCCATGGAGCGGAAGCGGCTCCGCTTCGAGGAGGCGTTTTCCGACGAACCGGAGCCGTTCTGGGGGGACCGGGGCATTCTGCTCCGGGTGCTCCAGAACCTGTTGACGAACGCGCTGGGCTACTCCCCCGAGGGGGAGGCCGTCATCGTGGGGTTCGACCAGCCGGCCCCCGGGGTCGTCCGGTTCTCGGTGGAGGACCGGGGACCGGGCGTTCCGCCCGGGCAGCAGGAGGCCATCTTCGACAAGTACGCCCAGCTGGAGAAGAAGGGGGACGGCCGGATGTACACCACCGGGCTCGGCCTGACCTTCTGCAAGATGGCGGTGGAGGCCCACCGCGGCCGGATCCGGATGGAGAGCGACGGCCGCGCCGGCAGCCGCTTCGTCTTCGAGCTTCCCGTGGAGCGGGGGAAGCGTCTGCCCGCCTCGCTGTAGCCAGGGGTGCCCCTTTACCGCCACCGACACCGCCACCGATCCAATCAGAAATCCTTGAAATCCTCGTCGCCGCCGAGCGGAAGGACCTGGTCCGGCCGGACCTCGGATCGGTTCCCTTGAGGGCGGGATCCTTGGGCCTTCTCCACGGGCCCGGCGACGGCGAGACCGCGGGAATCGGTCCCCTTGTCGGCCTTGCGCTGTCGGGCCGGCCTTTGTCCGGCCTTCTCTTCCAAGCGCCGGCCCCGGCCCTGGGTCAACTCGAGCAGGTCCTGGACGGTGTGGGACATCTCCTTGGCCTGGGCGTTCATCTCCTCCGATGCGCCGGCCGACTCCTCGGCGCCGGCCGCGGTTTGCTGGGTCACCTTGTCCATCTCCGTGACCGTCGTGCTGATCTGATCGATCCCGCGCGCCTGCTCCTGCGAGGCCGCGGCCACCTCGTCGATCAGCTTGCCCACCTTTCCGGCCAGCACGCCGTTCGCGTCCAGGGCCTCCACGACCTGGGCGTTGAGCTGGGCGGCTTCCTTGATCCGATCGTTCGACGTGTGAATGAGTTCGGAGGTGTTCTTCGCAGCCTCGGCAGCCCGCATGGCCAGGTTCCTCACCTCGTCGGCCACCACCGCGAAGCCCGCCCCGGCCTCACCTGCGCGTGCGGCCTCCACCGCCGCGTTCAGCGCGAGGAGGTTGGTCTGGAATGCGATCTCATCGATGGTCTTGACGATCTTGGCGGTCTCGTCGCTGTTGGCCACGGTCTTCTCGATCGCCTCCTTCATCTTTTCCATGCGCTCGCCGATGGTCCGGAAGTTGGGGCCGACCTCCTCCACCATGACCCGATTGGTCTCCTGGGTGTTTTCCGCGTTCTGCCGCGTCATGGAGGAGATCTCCTCCAGGGACGAGGAGGTCTCCTCGATGGAGGCGGCCTGCTCGGAGGCCCCTTCGGCCAGGGACTGCCCCGAGGCGGACACCTGCCCCGCGGCCGAGGCGATCTGGGAGGATGCGTCCGACAGGTCGCGAATGATCCGCTCGAGGGCGGTGGAGAGCCGCCGGGCCAGGAGGAGGCTCAGGCCGATGCCCAGGACGGACACCACAATGAGGACCGCGGCGATCATCTGGAAGTAGCCCTTGACCTGGGACGTGAAGGCCTCGTTGGCCTCCACTTCCGTTTCCCGAATGTCGCCCATGGTGGCCTCGAGGCCTTCGAAGACGCGCTCCTGCAGGGCATTGGCCTGCCGGGTGTTCTCCAGGAACGTCTCCGTCAGCTCCTTGACCCGCAGGTTCGCCTTCCTCGCCGCGACGGCCATGCCCGCGAACGGCGTCCCGCTGAGCCGCTGGACGTCGTTCTCCACGTTGGCCAGGAGCGTCTCCAGGAAGGAGAACATCTGATCGCTCGCCGCCGGGTTCTCCTTCAGCCGCTTGAACAGCAGGCGCAGCTCGTAGCTGGACGAGGTGTTGATGCTCGCCCCGATGATCACGAGCCGTTCCAGCCTGGTGACGTCGCGGCGGGCGGCGGGGTCCGCCAGCTTCTCGCTCACCTGCTTGATGTAGCCGTCCGACTGCTCGATGGAGTGGGCCATCAGCTCTTCGATCTCCGCCTCGATGGCGCCGTTCTCCTGCCGGATCCCGCGGATCGCCCGAAGGTCGCTCCAGATCGATTCGGCGCGAGCGGCCGAAGCAGACCCGTCCCGGGCCTGCAGAAAGGGCTGGAAGGCGGTTTCCAGGTCCTCGAAAGAGGTGCGGCCGGCCAGGTAGTCCTTGGCGGCAAAGGCGGCCGCGCGCGTGTTCTCCGTCAGGGCCCCCGTTTCCCGCTGCCGTTCGGAAAGCTCGCCGATGAGCCCGTTGTAGTTGAAGTAGAAGAAACCCACGATCCCCAACAGGATCAGGTAGAAGACGTTCAGTCCGTAGAGCTTCCCCTTCAGGCTGGTTCCCTTGAGAGACAACAT
>CAYVVQ010000019.1:38665-40171 GCA_964454455.1 uncultured Desulfobacterales bacterium
GCCCGCCCGTTGGGCGCGGAAAAAAAGCACGGAGAAGCCCCTCGGGCGCTTCTCCGTGTCTTCTGGACGGTCAAGCCGTGGCCGGCCGCGCGGAAGCTGTTTCTCCTAGCGGTTCTTCCACTCGGGTTTTCGTTTCTCCAGGAAGGCCTTGAGACCCTCCTGTGCGTCCTCCGTCTTCATGAGCTCGCCGAGGTAGATGTCCTCGATGGGCTTCAGGGACGGTTCCAGGTCGTCCCTCAGTCCCGCGGAGATCGCCTTCTTGGTCTTTCTGAGCACCTCGGCGCTCATCTTCAGGAAGGGCTTCAGGAAGGCCGCGGTTTCGATCGCCAGGTCGTCCCGGGGTACCACCCTGTTCACGAGGCCCAGGCGCAGGGCCTCCTCGGCCCCGATCACCTTGCCTGAGAGAATGAGCTCCGTGGCCGCCTTCCTCCCGATGACGCGGGGAAAGATCTGGGCCGCGATGGGCGGAAACACGCCGACCTGGATCTCCGGCTGACCGATCTTCAGGTCGTCGGCCGCGATCACCATGTCGCAGAAGACCGCGAGCTCGCATCCCCCGCCGAGGCAGGAGCTGTAGGCCGAGGCCACCGTGGGGATGTCGAAGCCGTCCAGAAGCCGGAACATCCCGTGAAAGACCTCGATCATCTTCGGGGCGAGGTCCCCCATGTGTTCCCCCACGTCCACGCCGGCCGAGAAGCACTTGCCCTTGGCGTCGATGAGCAGGGCCTTCAGGTCCCTTTCCCCCTGCCACTCCTTCAGGACCTCGTTGATCTCCTCCATCATCGCGATGTTCAGGATGTTGACCGGGGGGCGGTTGAGCGTGATGGTCCCCAGCCCGTCCTGCATGACCGCCTCGACGAGTTCGTGTTCCATGTCGTTCCTCCTTGTCTTTCCCCGCACCCGTGGTCGATTCGCTGTGAGCGCGGGGTCACGGCGGCGGGACGGTTGCGCCCCGCCGCCGCACGAGGTCGTCGGCAATCACTTCTTGGGCTTGGGGAGCACCTCCTCGGCGAACGACTCGTCGAAGGTCCGGCCCTCGGCCAGGAGCTGCCTGTACTTGATGAAGTCGATCTCCCGCTGGCCGGTCATCTTCTGGGTGTTGAAGGCGTTGAACCCCAGGTAGGCCTCGCAGTTCATGTTGGCGCCCAGCCAGTAGATCTGGGTGCTCTTGGCCGAGTCCCAGAAGAACCGCTTCTTCGCCCGAATGCTCTCGATGGTGTTCATCAGGCAGAGGAAGGTGGTGCTGGACAGGGTCCAGACCATCTTGTCGACGAAGCCGTCCAGGAGGGTCCAGTCGGTCTTCAGGGTCTTCAGCTCGTCCTTGGCGGCCTTGAAGGCATCTCCCTGCTTGAACTCGCCGTAGACGATCTCACCGTTCTCGGTGTACTTGTCCGTGATGACCCGGGGATCCCGGACCCACTCCCCCTTGTCGTTCTTCTTGATGGGAATGGCCTTGCTGATCAGGCCCACCCGTTCCATCTTGGCGGCGCTCCACATCTCGTTGGC
>CAYVVQ010000020.1:0-1388 GCA_964454455.1 uncultured Desulfobacterales bacterium
ACCATGAAAGTTCTGTAGCTTTTTGATCAAAATGACCGTTCAACTAAGAGGAGTCTAAGTAATGGAAAATGGAAGACGTATTATGGAAATTGCGCTGGAAAACGGGGCAACCATTGCCGGTATAGCAAGTATGGAAGCTATTAGAGTGTCGGCGTCACACATGATATATAATAAAATGGGGGATTATGCCGGAATCGGTACCGTGAACGACGATGCTCTTCCAGACAATCAATTGTTTACTTGGCCTGATTCTGTAAGATCTGCACTCGTGATTGGGCTTTCACATCCAGAAGATAAGCCGGAGCTTGACTGGTGGGATGGGAAAGGTACACCTGGTAACCGTATGTTGATTGATATCATGAAGCGGACAAGCCAACAAATTGAAAACAGTCTCAAATTAAAAACCACGAAGCTTCACTATTATGTCGAAAAAGGAGGAATTTTTCTAAAAGATGCAGCAGTGCTTGCCGGGTTTGGATGTATTGGCAAGAATAATATGGTTATAACTCCGTCAAATGGTCCTAGAATCCGTCTCAGGGCTTTATTTCTAGATGCGGAGATACAGCCAACCGGACCAATAGACTTTGATCCCTGTGCAGACTGTAAAGTTTATTGCAGAAGAGTTTGCCCTGAACACGCGATGGATGAGAAAGCTGAAATATTCAAGTCAATGGAGTTTTCCGGTTGTTTGCCTGGGAGAGATGGTACGTATAATAGAGAACTCTGTAATGTAAGGATGGAAAAGGATATTGCCGAAAGTTCTAAAAATAACGATGGCAAAGAACCTACGATAAAATATTGTAGAAAGTGTGAGTTTGTATGCCCGGCAGGAAAAATGAAAGAAAGTGAATGACCGGAGCCATATATCCAGGCTGCCTTTGAAATTAGTTCATCACCCATAGCACGGCAGGCATCCGCTACAAGCTCCCGGAGGCCCGGGAAAGCCGCCTCGCCGAGACGGCGCGGGCCATGGGGGAGAAGTAGGGCATCGGGCGAGCGGGCCTCTGGAGGCGAGGCCCCGTTGAAGGCCCGATGAAGCGGCGCGGGATGGAGACCTTGGAATCCCACCGCGTTTGGTGCTATCATGGTGATGATTTTCCTGTCGGAACGAATACCTTTCCTCGACCCTGAACTCAGAGGGCGACATGTCCCGGAGACCGACGTACGAAGAGCTCGAAGAGCGGGTACGAGCGTTGGAGGAAGCGGAGTCCGGGCGCGGGCGTACGCAGGAGGCCCTCCGGGCGAGCGAGGAGCTCTACCGCATCCTGTTCGAGCAGGCTCGGGACGTCATCTACTTCACCACGCCGGAGGGCCGTCTCGTCGACATGAACGACGCGGGCCTCGAGCTCATGGGGTACCGGCGGGGGGAGTTCAAGCAGATCGACGTG
>CAYVVQ010000020.1:1488-37975 GCA_964454455.1 uncultured Desulfobacterales bacterium
TCGAGGCGGTCAGCGAGGGCACGCCGCCCTACACCCGGGAAGGCGCCTTGAAATGGATCCGAAGGGCCGTGCAGGGCGAGCCCCAGCTGTTCGAGTGGAAGGCCAGGGACAGGGAGAAAAGGGTCTTCTGGGTCGAGGTCAACCTGAAGCTGGCCGTCATCGGGGGTGAGAACCGCCTGCTTTCCATCGTTCGGGACATCACGGACCGAAGGAGGGCCGAGGAGGAGAACAAGCGCCTGCAGGAAAAGCTGACCCAGGTCCAGAAGATGGAGTCGATCGGCACGCTGGCCGGGGGCATCGCCCACAACTTCAACAACATCCTCATGGGCATTCAGGGGCGCGCCTCTCTGATGATGACCGACAAGGATCCGTCGCACCCGGACTGCGAGCACCTGCGCGGAATCGAGCAGTACGTCAAGAGCGCCGTCGAGCTGACCAGGGACCTCTTGGGCTTTGCCAGAGGAGGGAAGTACGAGGTCAAGCCCACGGACCTGAATGCGCTCATCAAGCACGAGAACCGGGTCTTCGGGCGCACCAGAAAGGAGATCTCGGTTCACGGGAAATACGACCCGAACCTGTGGCCCGTGGACGTGGATCGAGGGCAGATTCAGCAGGCCCTGTTGAACCTGTACGTGAACGCCTGGCAGGCCATGCCGGAGGGGGGAGACCTCCGGGTTCGGACGGAGAACGTGATCCTGGAGGCGTCGGACGTCCGACCCTTTGCGGTCGCCCCGGGAGGATACGTCAAAATCTCCGTGACCGACACGGGGATGGGCATGGACGCGGCGACCCTGGAGAAGATCTTCGACCCCTTCTTCTCCACCCGGGGGGCGGGCCAGGGCTCCGGGTTGGGGCTGGCGTCCGTGTACGGCATCGTCAAGAACCACAGCGGCTTCATCAACGTCTACAGCGAAGTGGGGGAGGGAACCACCTTCAACCTCTACCTCCCCGCCTCTGAAAACGAGGTGGCGCGGGAGACCCCGGGCTCCGGTCACGGGCGCATCCAGTACGGAAAGGGCACGATCCTGCTGGTGGACGACGAGGGGATGATCCTGGAGGTGGGCCGGAAGATGCTGGAGAACCTGGGCTACCGAGTGCTGACGGCCCGGAGCGGTTGGGAGGCGCTGGATCTGTACCGGCAGCAAGGGGGCCGGATCGACCTCGTCGTCCTCGACATGATCATGCCGGGGATGGGCGGCGGTGAGACCTTCGATCGAATGAGGGCCGCGGACGAGACCGTGCGGGTTCTCCTGTCGAGCGGGTACAGCCTCACCGGTCAGGCCGAAGCCATCATGGATCGCGGGTGCCGGGGTTTCATCCAGAAGCCCTTTTCCCTGCACGATCTGTCGATCAAGGTCAGGGAGGCCCTGAAGGGCACCGCGTAGCGGGAGCTTGGGGGTCGTCGAGGTCGGGCGATGGGCGCCCAATGGTGGACCCTTTCAGTCTCGGTGGTACGCAGGACGGAGACCCTCAGGGAGGGAGGCGTCCGGAACGATCAGCGGAGGGGGCCCTTTTCATGAGGTGCCTGGCTCGGAGAGCACGAGCAGCAGAAGCAGGGGGACCGTCTTTCGGTAGGCGGATCGATCCGGATCGGCCTGGTGATACCGTGCATGACGCTGGTTTCCACCATATTTTCGGCTGATATTTTCCGTGTTTGTGGTGGTAGCCTGATCCCATGAGGTAGAATCCATACTCTTTTGACGGTTCTTTATGGATTCTTCTTCCTGTTCGGGTTGCTCTTTTTTTTGCAGTGCTTTCGGGCCTTTTCCGGGGGCCTCTCGGTAATAGGTCTCCGCGAGGCTTTCCATATCGGGGCGCTCTCCGGTCTCTTGCGGGGCCTGGCTTGCTTCAACCTCGAACCCCGAGAGCGAGCCGTCCTTCCGCTGGACCGAGCAGAAGTACGATCCGTCGCGTTCCTGGAAAAGCTCGAAGAGGTCGCCGCTCCGAGGATCCTTGTACTGGGCGACCTCCGTGGGGTCGGCAAGGGCATTGCCGGCCAGGAGGATCAGAATGGATCCGACGGTGATCAGGGGGGTGATCCATGTCCTTGGCATTGGGGGGCTCCGTGGAAAAGGGTTGGCTTCACGGCCTTGGGTTCACGACCCCTACGTTGCAAATAGCTTGCCAGTCGGGAGCTGGATGGCCGTCTTGGTTTTACTTGCAGGGATTAGGATAAAGATCGAGATTCAGCTCTTCAACTGTTATCTTTTTGACACATCGCCTGTATGGTTCCGTGTACAGTCCCGGCGCTCCATGGAGAGCTTGCCGGGCTGGTGGGAGGAGGAGGACGCGTGCGCATCGGCATCCAGACCTGGGGCACGGAAGGGGACGTGAGACCCTGCCTCGCCCTGGCCGGCGGCCTGAGCGCGGCCGGGCACGAGGTGACCCTGGTCGTGACCGAGATCACGAACAAGCGGTTCGACCGGTTCGGGGAGGAGATGGGTTTCCGCGTCCGCCACGCAGGGCGGATCGACGTGGACCGGGCGGAGTACCGGGACCTGGCCGCCCGGGTGTTCAAGGAGTGGAACCCGTTGAAGCGGGGCGATCTCGTGATCGACCATTTCCTGGCCCCCGTGGTCGGGGAGATGCTCGAGGCGGGCAAAACCCTCTGCGCGGAGAACGACCTGGTCGTCGGCCACTTCTTCGTCTACCCCCTCAAGGTCGCAGCCCGGAAGGCGGGCCGTCCCCACGCCGTGCTCTTCACCACGCCGCTCGTCCCCACCCGCCACCTGCCGCCCATGGGCCTGCCCGAGACCTTCGCCCGGCTGAACCCCCTCTGGTGGCGGGTGTTCGATTTCCTGCTCAACCGCTCCTGGAAGCCGAGCATGGACCGGCTCTACCGCCGGGAGGGCGTTTCCCCGGAGCCGGGCGTGCTCTTCGGCGTCTGGCGCTCCCGGTTCCTGACCCTCGTCTCCACCAGCCCGGCCCTGTTCCCGCCGCCGCCGGACTGGGAGGGGCGCGTCCACCTGTGCGGCCTCCTCGACCTGCCGGATGGAGCGGGCGCGCCGGAGATGCCGGAGGGCCTCGAGAGTTTCCTGGAGGCGGGCCCCCCGCCCGTCTACATGACCTTCGGGAGCATGCTGGCGGACGATCCCGAGCCCCGGCGGATCACCGCTACCCTGGTGGAGGCGGCCTGGCTGGCCGGGTGCCGGGCCGTGGTCCAGTCCAACTGGGGCGAGGTGGGGGAGATCCCCCTCCACCCGGACGTCTTTCCCGTGACCCGAGCCCCCCACGACCGGGTCTTTCCGCGGTGCGCCGCGGTGGTGCACCACGGCGGCGCCGGGACGACCCACGCGGCCGTCGCGGCGGGACGTCCCGCCGTGGTGGTGGAGCACGCCTCGGATCAGCCCCTCTGGGGGGCCGTGCTCCACCGCCGGGGCCTGGCCCCCCCCGTGCTCCACCGCAGGACGCTCAGCGCCGTGAAGCTGGCCCGGGCCGTCCGCAAGGTGCTCGACACGCCGGCCATGGCCCGGAGGGCCCGGGCCGTTGCAATCCAGATGGCCGAGGAGGACGGTGTGGCGCGGGCGGTCTCCCTGATCGAGGACGCCGCCCGGCGTTCCTTCTGACTCGAACGGGCTTTGACGCATTCGCAAAAACCGCTCACGCGCCGCTGGAAACGCCATAACCTATTGATATTTCTAGGGCAGATCTCAAGGTTCAGGGCTTTTTGCGACGCCATCAGCTTTGACCCGCTCACACCGGGGTCGGCCGGTCCGTCTTTCTTTCCTTGACCTCCGGGGGGCGCTGGGAGACCCTGGGGCACTTCTTACCGACTCCTCAGGAAGATGAGACACGAAACTCCCCCCACAATCCTGGACCACCCCTACCTCCTGCTCACCCTGGCGGTGTTCTTCTGGTCGGGAAACTTCATCGTGGGCCGGGCCGTCCGGGCGGACATGCCGCCCGTCGCGCTCGCCTTCTGGCGCTGGGCCGTGGCCTCGGTGCTGGTGTTCTTCCTGGCCAGGCCCCACCTGGCGGGGGACCGGCACAGGATGCGAGGTCACTGGCCCGTCCTGATCCTGCTCTCCCTCCTCGGGGTGGCCACCTTCAACACGCTGGTCTACACGGGGCTCCAGTGGACCATCGCGCTGAATGCGTTTCTCATGCAGTCCATGATGCCGGTGCTCATCGTGGCCATGTCGTACGTGATCTTCCGGGAGACCATCACCCCGGTGCAGGCCCTCGGCATCGCCATCTCCCTTTCCGGGGCGGTCACGATCATCGCGCGGGGCGAGCCGGGCGTCCTGCTCTCGCTCTCCGTCAACCGGGGGGATCTCCTGGTGTTCATCGCCGTGGCCTGCTACGCGGGGTACTCGGTGCTGCTGCGGAAGCGGCCGCCCATCCATCCCCTGAGCTTCCTGGCGGTGACCTTCGCGACGGGGACGTTGATCCTGCTTCCCTTCTACCTCTGGGAGGCCTTTTTCGTGCGGGGCTTCTCGCCCGGCACGCCGGCCCTGTTGGCCGTGGGGTACGTGGCGGTGTTCCCGTCCATTGTCTCCTACTTCTGCTTCAACCGGGGCGTGGAGCTGGCCGGGGCCAACCGCGCCGGCCTGTTCCTCCACCTGATGCCGGTCTTCGGGAGCATCATGGCCGTGGCCTTCCTGGGCGAGAGCCTCGAGTGGTTTCACGGCGCCGGCATCGGGGCCATCGCCCTGGGCATTGTCCTGGCCACGCGGGTCGGCGCCCGCAAGGAGCGAACGAGATGAACGACAAACGGGACGCGTTTTCCAGGAGGATGTCCGACATCCTCAACCACGGTGCCCTGAACCTGGCCATGGCCCTGGGGTACCGGAACCGGATCTTCGACGTGCTCGAGGAGCTGGGAAGGCCGGCCACGGTCTCCGAGATCTCCGCCGCCTCGGGTCTCGACGCCCGCTACCTCCGGGAGTGGCTGGGCGTGATGGCGACCGGCCGCGTCGTGGAGCTCTCCCGCAACCCGGATGGAGAGGAGACCTACCTCCTGCCCCCGGAGCACGCCGCCTTCCTGACCCGGAAGGCGGGTCGGGCCAACCTCGGGGTGTACGCCCAGGAGATCCCGCTTCTCGCCTCCTGCGCCCTGGAGCCGGTGGCACGGGGCTTCCGGACGGGCGAGGGCGTGCCCTTCTCCTTCTACCCCGATTTTCAGCGCTTCATGACCGAGCTCGCCAACGCCGCCCACCGGGAGCTGCTGGTGGAGCGGTTCATCCCGTCCGTGGACGGGGGGCGCCTGGAGTCGCGCCTCCGCCGGGGGATCCGGGTCTGCGACCTGGGCTGCGGCGAGGGGGTGGCCTTGAACCTGATGGCGCGGGCCTTCCCGGAGAGCCGGTTCACGGGGATCGACGTCGACGCGCCGGCCCTCGAGGCGGCCCGGGCCGAGGCCCGGGAGATGGGGATCGGCAATGCGGAGTACAGGATGATGGACGCTGCGGAGATCGAGGGACTGGAAGCGTTCTCGGACCGGTTCGACTACATCTGCGCCTTTGACGCCATCCACGACCAGACCCGGCCGCTGGAGGCGCTCCGGGGGGTTCGCTGGATGCTCGCCCGGAGCGGGATGTTCTCCATGGTGGACATCGACGCCGGCGCGGACCACGCGGGCAACCTGGACCACCCCATGGGGCCGTTCCTCTACACGGTGAGCCTGATGCACTGCATGCCCGTGGGGCTGAACGACGGCGGGGCCGGGCTCGGCATGATGTGGGGGCGGGAGCGGGCCGAGGCCATGCTCCGGGAGGCGGGGTTCGAGGAGATCGAGCTGGAGGAGATGGCCCACGACCCCTTCAACATGCATTTTCTCTGTCGCGCCCCGTAGGCGACCGTTCGGCGGCGATCAAGGTGAGGAGGGGATGGGTCGTGATCGACGGCTTTCCAGACGCGCTCGAGACGGTGGACCTGACCCACACGGTCAGCCCGGGCATGCCCTGCTATCCGGGCACGGAGCCGCCGGTCTTCGTCGCCTCGTGTACCCTGGCAAACCAGGGGTTCGAGGAAAAGACGATCACGCTCTACTCCCACACCGGGACCCACGTGGACGCACCGGCCCACATCCTCGAGGGGGCACGCACCCTGGACGAATTCGAGGTTGGGGCCTTCGTGGGGACCGGGATCGTGCTGGACCTCACGAATCCGGGCGGGACGGTCATCGGCCGGGAGCGGCTGGAGCCCTGGGAGGCCGAGATCGAGGACCGGGACTTCGTGCTCCTCCACACGGGCCGGTCCAGGGACTGGGGGCGGCCGGCCTACCACGAGGACTATCCGGTGCTCTCCGACGGGGCGGCCCGCTGGCTGGCGGGGTTCCGGCCCAAGGGGGTGGGCGTGGACGTCATCTCCGTGGACCCCATGGAGTCGGAGACCCTTCCCGTTCACCGGCTGTTCCTGGAGCGGGACATCTTGATCATCGAGAACCTGGCCCGCCTGGAGACCCTGCTGGGACGGTCGTTTCTGCTCTGCTGCCTGCCGTTGAAGATCGAGGGGGCGGACGGCGCGCCCGTCCGCGCCGTGGCACTTCTGGCGAGGGGGTAGACCGGCCCGGCGAGAAAGGAGATGATGTCATGTCGAGGGTTCTGATCCATCCCGCAACCTACGATACGGCCCGCGAGGCCGTTGACCGGGCGTTCGAGCTGTTTCCCCCGGACCTGGAAGGCAAGCGGGTCCTGGTCAAGCCGAACGTGCTCCGGGCCTCCGGGGCGGAGGAAGGGATCGCGACCCACCCGGCCGTTCTCCGGGCCGTGGTGGACAAAGTGGAGGGCATGAGACCGGGTGAGCTGGTGGTGGGCGACAATCCCGGGCTCTTCAACTACGGCGACAACGAGGAGAGCTTCCGCCGGACCGGGCTCATGGAGGCGGCTGGCAACCACTACGTGAACATCGGGAACGACGCCCGCGAGCTGCCGTTCGACCCGGACTACATGCCCCGGGTGAGCGTCTCCAGCGCGGTCCTGGACGCGGACGTGATCATCAGCCTCCCGCGATTCAAGACCCACGGCCTCACCGTGGTCACGGGGGCCGTGAAGAACAGCTACGGGATCCTTCCCGGGGCCCAGAAGGCCAAGCTCCACCGGGCCGCGGGCAATGCCGAGCGGTTCCACGACGTGGTGGTGAAGGTGTTCCAGCTCCGGGTGCCCGATCTCTTCATCATGGACGCGGTGGTGGGCATGGAGGGCAACGGCCCCGCCTCACCGGACCTGAGGGACGTGGGCAAGATCATGGCCTCGGACGACGCCGTGGCCATGGACGCGGTCATGGCCTACATGATGGGCTGCGATCCGGGGAAGCTCCGGTTCCTCCGGCGGGCGCGGGAGGAGGGGCTCGGGGAGTACGACCTGGAGCGGATCGAGGTGATCGGCGAGCTGGCGGTCATCCCCGGCTACAAGCTCCCGCCCCTCGGGGGGGAAGCCATCCTGGGAAACGAGGACATCCAGGCCGTGATCCAGGGCAAGACCGTCCTGGCGCCCGAGGCCGACCCGGAGCTTTGCACGGGCTGCTGCACCTGCGTGGACCAGTGCCCGGTCTCGGCGCTCTCCATGACCGAGCAGGAGATCCCCCGGGTGGACGAGGAGACCTGCATCGGATGCTTCTGCTGCCAGGAAATCTGCCCGGAGAAGGCGATCACCCTCCAGTAGCCCTCCGCGCGACCGGCTTCTCAGCCCTCCGCCAGGGTCTCCTTGAGGAAGAGGCTGGAGACCAGGGCGACCGCCGCGCAGAGGAAGAGGACCAGGAGCCCCTGCTGGAAGCCCGCCAGCAGCCATTCCCCCTGGACGTTCAGGCCCTGCCTTTCCAGCACCACACCCAGGACCACCTGGAACACGGCCCCGCCGGCGAAGGGGAAGAAGTTCACCAGGCCCGTGGCCGTGCCTGCGATGGACACGGGGAAGAGCTCCTTGTTCGTGGTGAACCCGATGGTGACCATGGCGCCGGAGAAGATCCCCACGACCAGGCAGATGGGGTAGTAGAAGGGCAGGGGGATCCGGCTGGTGAAGAGGTAGAGGACGCCCGTGACGGCCACCATGAAGACGCTCCCCATGATCAGGACGGGCTTGCGCGCCCGGAACACCCGGTTGGATAGCCAGCTCAGGAACGGGCTTCCCAGGATCATGCCTACGGCGGCCAGGGAGAGGATGTGCCCTGCGTGGGGCTTGGTCAGCCCGTAGACCTGCATCAGGTAGGGCCCTCCCCAGAGGCCGATGAAGGAGAAGAAGATCGCACAGGTGAAGAAGAACCAGACGGCCAGGGGCCAGAACCGGGCCTCGGACAGGACCCGCTTGATGCCGCGCCCCAGGCTCATGGTCTCCGCGGGCTTGCCGGAGGTGTCCGCAGCCGGGGACGGCCAGCCCATGACCGAGGGCCGGTCCCGGACAAAGGCCCATACCAGGGCGCCCAGGAGGAGGGTGAAAACCCCCACCAGCATGAAAGACTGCCGCCACCCGATCCAGGTGCTGATGTAGGCCAGGGGCGTGGCGGCCGCGTAGGAGCCGATGCCCCCCATGGCCATGAGGATGCCCGTCATCATGGCGAACTCCTTGACGCGGAACCACTCGGCCAGGACCTTCAGGGTGGGGACGAAGAGCATGGCCACGCCGATGCCCACGAGCGTCCGGCCGACGATGGCCACGTAGACGTTCGGGGCCATGCCCAGCACGACGGATCCGGCGAAGGCCACGCAGAAGAAGAGGGTGATGGTCTTGCGGGCTCCCCAGGAGTCCGAGAGGAGGCCGGCCGGAAGCTGCATGAGCGCGTACGGGTAGAAGTAGGCCGAGCCCAGGAGACCGAGGAGGCTCCCGCCGGCCTCCAGGTCCCGGCGCATGTCCTCGGCCACCACCGCCGGGCAGAGGCGGTGAAAGTAGACCAGGACGTAGCCGAGCGCCAGGATCCAGAAGATGAGCCACCGGTACCGCAGTGCTTTCCGAAGGTCGTCCCCGCTCATGGCGCCTCCTTTCAACCGTGTGGGTTTGACAGGCCCGGCGTCGTTTCCTATGCTGGCCGGGGCGCCCCGACGGGGCGGGAAGGAGTATACCATGACTCCCTACCGTATTCATCCCATTGTTCTGGGGACGAAAATCTTCGACCAGTCCATGATGACCGACCCGCACGGGCAGGGGACGTCCTACGACATGATGCTCCGGGTGCGCGATGCGGCGGACATCCTGATCCCGCTCCACGAGCCGCGCTACGCGTCTTTGGACACCATCCCGTGAGCGAGGCGTCCACCGGGGAGGGACCGTATGGAGGTTCACGGCATGCTTGACATTCCCCACCGGTTTCATTAAAGAGCGGGCATTCCCCCGTTTCCGAAATCCCACGGCAAATCGGCGCGATGGGGGCCTTTGCGCCTCGAGAGACGCCCGAAAGGAAAGGACGCACCATGGCATTTTCAGTGAGCCCGGACGGCGAGGAGTTCCGCCTGCCGGAGGAAGAGGATACCCTGGAAGAGTTTGCGCGGCTCGCGGCCCTGGCCCAGGAGCAGCGGGCCATGGGGCGAGAGATCGTGGTGGTGATGGGCCTCGGGTTCGTGGGCGCGGTCATGGCCGGGGTGGTCGCGGATTCCGTGGACCGGAGGACCGGCGAGCCCAACAAGTTCGTCATCGGCATGCAGCGCCCCAGCCCCAGGAGCTTCTGGAAGATCCCGCTGTTCAACCGGGGCATCTCCCCGGTGAAGGCCGAGGACCCGGAGGTTGAGCCGCTGATCGCCCGATGCGTGAACGAGAAGAAGACCATGGTGGCCACCTACACCTACGACGCCCTGAAGCTGGCCGACGTGCTGGTGGTGGACGTCCAGTGCGACTTCCTCAAGGAGGAGCTGGGCAACCTGAGGAGCGGCCACGCGGACATCAGCGCGCTGGAGGAAAGCTACAAGGTGATCGGGCGCATGATCGAGCCGGGCTGCCTGGTGCTCACCGAGACCACCGTACCGCCGGGAACCACCGAGTACGTGGCCTACCCCATCATCAAGAAGGCGTTCCGCAAGCGCGGCATCGAGGAGGAGCCCCTGCTGGCCCACAGCTTCGAGCGGGTCATGCCCGGGCGGGAGTACGTCCGTTCGGTCCGGGACTTCTGGCGGGTCTGCAGCGGGATCAACCGGGAGAGCCGGACGCGGGTGGAGCGGTTCCTCTCCGAGGTCCTGAACGTGGAGGAGTACCCGCTCACGGTCCTGGATCGCCCCATCGAGAGCGAGACCTGCAAGATCGTGGAGAACAGCTACCGTGCCACTATCCTCGCCTTCATGCACGAGTGGAGCCTGTTCGCGGAGACCAACGGCGTGGACCTCATCAAGGTGATCCAGGCCATTCGGACACGCCCTACCCACGACAACATGATCTTCCCCGGACCGGGCATCGGCGGCTACTGCCTTCCCAAGGACGGGGGGCTCGGCCTGTGGGCCTACAAGCACTTGCTCGGCTTCGAGAACGACATCTTCCGGATCACGCCGGAGGCGATCAACATCAACGACACCCGGGCCCTCCACGCGGCCCAGCTCGTCCGGGACGCCCTCCGGAACATGGGGCGGATCGTGGCCGCCTCCGAGGTGGCCGTGCTGGGCGCCTCCTACCGCGAGGACGTGGGGGACACCCGGTACAGCGGTTCCGAGATCATCGTTCGAAAGCTCACCGAGATGGGGGCCGAGATCCGGGCCCACGATCCGTACGTGCGCCACTGGTGGGAGCTGGAGAAGCAGGAGAGCTACCCGGCCGGCGGGACGAGCTGGTCCCGGTTTTTCCGGAACCAGGAGCATTTGGACGAGTTCTCCATGATCCCGGACCTCCGGGACGCGCTCGAGGACGCCGACGCCGTGGTGATCGCCGTTCGCCACAGGGAGTACGTCGATCTCCAGCCCGACGAGGTGGTCGACATGACCGGGGGGCCGGTCGCCGTGGTGGACTGCTTCGGCATCCTGGACGACGCGCGGATCGAGCGGTACTTCGAGCTGGGCTGCGAGGTCAAGGGGTTGGGCCGCGGGCACATCAACCGCATCAAGGACCGCGTCCGGCGGCGCAAGCTGGAGCAGGCGGAGGGCTGAGCCGAACAGGAGATATCCGTGGCCGAGCGCACGAGCCTGAAGCTGGAGCTGCGGTTCTATTCCCCCCCACTGCAATGGGAAAATAGCCTTGACACCGTTGGGTCTTTCTCCTATGATTCCCCCTGCCTGTGGAGAAGCATTTCTGTTTGGAATGATTGAGTTTTTCTTTTTTCACGGACCATCTAAGGACGGGAGGTTTGATCATGGAAGGGAAAGGATCGCTTTTGGGTAAGGGACTCATTCTGGCCGTGGCCCTGGTCTTCTGCATGACCACGGCGGCCGTGGCGGCGGACACCATCCGCATCGGCGTGGCCAGCCCGTTCACGGGTGATCTGGCCGGCTATGGCGACAACATCAAGGCCGGCGTCTCGCTCAAGCTGAAGGAGATCAACAGCGCGGGCGGCATCAACGGCAAGAAGATCGAGATCGTCTGGGGCGACGACCTGTGCCAGCCCAAGGAGGCCGGGACCGTGGCCTCGAAGTTCGCCAACGACAAGTCCATCGTGGCCGTGATCGGGCACCTCTGCTCCTCCGCCACGCTGGCCGGCATGCCCATCTACGTCCGGGCCAAGATGCCGGTGATCAGCCCCACCTCCACCAACCCCACCATCAGCGAGGTCGGCAAGGGATGGTTCTTCCGGAACTGCTACACGGACGCCTTCCAGGGCGAGTACCTCGCTTCTCACGTGGTCAAAGAGCTCCTGGGCCTCAAGCGGGTGGCCATCTTCTACGAGAACAACGACTATGCCATCGGCCTCAAGGACAGCTTCATCAAGGGCGCCGAGGCGAGCGGCCTCCAGGTGACGGGCGCCGAGGCCTACGTGGCCAAGACCACGGACTTCACCCCCCAGCTCACCAAGCTCCTCCGGGACAAGCCCGAGACCATCTTCCTGTGCGGGTACCACCCGGAAGGCGCCCTGATCGCCGGGCAGGCCCGGAAGCTGGGCTTTGACGGACCGCTCTTCGGTGCCGACGGCCTGGACAACGTCGACTACATCAAGATCGGCGGCGAGGCCGCGAACAACACCTACATGACCGTACCCTTCCTGGCGTCGGCCGGCGGTCCCGAGGCCCAGGAGTTCGCCGAGTCGTACCAGGCGGAGACCGGCCGCGAGGTGGACTGGATGAGCGCCAACGCCTACGACTGCCTGGGCATCCTGGCCCACGTGATCGAGAAGGTGGGTGCGGACCGCGAGAAGATCCGCGACGGCCTGGCCGCCATCAACTCCCCGGACAACGGCTTCGACGGCGTGACCGGCCTGACCTACTTCAACGAGGTGGGAGACTGCGCCAAGCCCGCCTTCGTCAAGAAGGTCGAGGGAGGCGAGTTCGTATCGGCCGAGTAGCGTTGACAACCAGGTGAGACGAGGACAGCAGACCGGGCGCCGTGAAACAGGAGTAGCGGCGCCCGGTCCGCTTCATACGCGAGGACGCCAGTGTTTCTACAACAGCTTGTGAATGGGCTAACCATTGGCGGTATCTACGCGCTGATCGCCGTGGGGTACACCATGGTCTACGGCGTCATCCAGCTGATCAACTTCGCCCACGGCGAGATCTACATGCTGGGTGCGTTCTTCGCCCTGACGTTTATTGCGGCTCTGGGCATGCCGTTCTACATGGCGTTCCTGCTCGCCATGGCCTGCGGGGCGGTCTGCGGCATGCTGCTCGACGTGGCCGCCTATCGGCCCCTGAGGCGTTCGCCGCGGCTCGCCTGCCTGATCACCGCCATCGGCATGTCCATCTTTCTCCAGAACCTGGCCATGCTGATCTGGGGATCCAGGCCCAAGCCGTTTCCCCAAGACGCGCTTCCCGCCTTTTTCGACAAGACTTGGCACCTCACTCACTTCAGCCTGACGGGGTTTCACCTCTTCATCTTCACGGTCACCATCGTCATGATGGTCGGGCTGAACCTGCTCATCAAGAAGAGCCGCTTCGGAAAGGCCATGCGGGCCGTGGCCCAGAACAAGACCATGGCGGCGCTCACGGGGATCAACGTCAACAGGGTCATCACGCTCACCTTTGCCGTGGCCGGATCCATGGGGGCGGCCGCCGGTCTCATGGTGGGGGCCTACTACAACTCCCTCTACCCGACCATGGGGTACCTGGCCGGGGTCAAGGCCTTTGCCGCGGCGGTGCTGGGCGGCATCGGCTCGGTGCCCGGGGCCATGCTGGGAGGCATCGTGCTCGGGGTGGCCGAGGCCATGGGCGCGGGCTACCTGAGCTCCCTCTACCGCGACGGCATCTCCTATGCCGTGATGATCATCGTGATCATTTTCATCCCGGCCGGCTTCTTCGGCGTGGTCATCAAGGAGACCAAGAAGTCGATCTAGCGTGGGGAAGATGGACCCAAGAATGATGAGCAACACGACCAAGCTCAAGATTGCGCTCCTGATCCTGGCGCTCGTGCTCCCGGCGTTTCCCTTTGTCTCCCAGTATCTCCTCCACGTGATCATCCTGATCTATCTCTACATGATCCTGGCCCTGGGGTTGAACATCATCCCCGGGTTCAACGGGCTGCTGGACCTGGGATTCGTGGGGTTCTACGGCATCGGGGCGTACACGTCGGGCCTCTTGACCTATCACTTCGGCATGAGCTACTGGCTGATCATCCCCCTGGCGTTCCTGAACGGGGCCCTGTGGGGGGTGCTGCTGGGGGCCCCGACCCTGCGCCTCACGGGGGACTACTTCGCCATCGTGACCTTCGGGTTCTCCGAGCTGGTGGTCCTCTTCCTGACCAACGAGATCTGGCTGACCCGGGGCCCCATGGGTCTCCCGGGCATCGCCCCGCCTTCCATCGACCTCTCCTGGCTGGGCGGACCGGTGTACGAGTTCTACGGGGAGCTCCCCTACTACTACCTGGCCATCGTGATGGTGCTGGCGACGGTGTTCGTCATGCACCGCATCCAGGACTCGAGGCTGGGACGGGCCTGGTTCGCCATCCGGGACGACGAGGTGGCCGCGGTCTCTTGCGGCATCAACCTGCTGCTCTACAAGGTGATCGCTTTCGGGATCAGCGCCGCCTTCGGCGCCATGGGAGGGAGCTTCTTCGCCCGGTGGGTCACCTTCCTCTCCCCCGACATGTTCAAGTTCTGGGAGTCGTTCCTGGTGCTCTGCATGGTGGTGCTGGGCGGCATGGGCAACATCTGGGGCGTGATGGTGGGCGCCGCGGTCCTGGTTTCTTTGAGCGAGGTCCTGCGGGAGGTCCTCTCCGCCCTGGGCATGCCCGTGGAGATCCGGTTCCTGGCCTTCGGCCTGATCATGGTGCTCATGATGCGCTACAAGCCCGCGGGCCTCCTGCCCATCCCGGCCGTGGCCGCGCAGATGCGCGCCGGCAGGGTCAAACGAAGAAAAGCCAAAGCCACGGCGAGCTGACCCTATGACACCGATCCTTCAGATTCGGGAGCTGTCCAAGAACTTCGGCGGGCTCCGGGCCCTCCAGGACATCTCGTTCGAGATCAACCGAAACGAGATCATCGGCCTGATCGGCCCCAACGGGGCGGGCAAGACCACGCTCTTCAACTGCGTTGCGGGGATCGAGAAGCCTTCGGCCGGCAAGGTGCTTTTCACCGCCAACGGCAAGCCCGTCTCCATCGGCGGGAAGAAGCCCGAGAAGGTCACCGCGCTGGGCATCGCACGGACCTTTCAGAACATCCGCCTCTTCGACAACCTCACGGTCCTCGACAACGTCAAGATCGGCCGTCACTGCCGGTTCAAGTCCAACGTGTTCGGGGCCGTCGTCAGGACGCCTTCCCAGCGCCGGGAGGAGGAGGAGATCGCCGGGACCTCCGAGGAGATCCTGGAGTTCGTGGGACTGCGGGGCCGCGGGAACGATATCGCCAGCTCCATGGCCTACGGCGACCAGCGGCGTCTGGAGATCGCCCGGGCCCTGGCCACGGAGCCCAGGCTCATCATGCTGGACGAGCCGGCGGCCGGTATGAACCCGGGAGAGGCCCGGGCCCTCATGGACCTGATTCGCCGGATCCGCGACAAGGGCATCACCGTGCTCCTCATCGAGCACGACATGAAGGTGGTCATGGGGGTGTGCGAACGGGTCGTGGTGATCAACTACGGCCGGATGCTGACCTCGGGGCTGCCCAAGGAGGTGCAGAGCGACCCCAAGGTGATCGAGGCCTACCTGGGAACGGGGGCGTTCGATGCTGCTTAGGTTGGACAACGTCAAGACCTACTATGGTAACATCCGCGCCCTCAAGGGGATCTCGCTCGAGGTGGATGAGGGCGAGATCGTCTGCCTCATCGGCGCGAACGGGGCCGGAAAGTCCACCACCCTCATGACCATCAGCGGGGTGCTCGTCCCCATCGAGGGAGACGTCTTCTACCGGGACCGGTCCATCGCCGGGGTTCGGGCGGACAACATCGTCCAAATGGGGGTCTGCCAGGTGCCGGAAGGCCGCATGATCTTTCCCCTGCTCTCGGTCATCGAGAACCTGGACATGGGGGCCTACCTGCGGCGGGACAAGGACGGCATCAAGAAGGATGTCGAGTACGTGTTCGAGCTCTTCCCCGTCCTCAAGGAGCGGCAGAAGCAGCACGGAGGCACCCTCTCGGGAGGGGAGCAGCAGATGCTCGCCATCGGCCGCGCCCTCATGAGCCGTCCCGAGCTCCTGCTCCTGGACGAGCCTTCCCTGGGACTGGCCCCCATCGTGGTGGACGCCATCTTCGAGACCGTCCGCCAGATCAACCAGGAGGGCACCACCATCCTCCTGGTGGAGCAGAACGCGCAGATCGCGCTCCAGCTCTCCAGTCGCGGCTACGTGCTCGAGACCGGCGAGATCGCCCTGGCCGACACATCGGCCGAGCTCCTGGCGAACGAGCGGGTGAGGAAGGCCTACCTGGGGGAGTAGATCACCTTCACACCTCTTTCATTCAAACAAGCCCTTGATCTTGTCGCCGATGCTTCCCGGAAGCTCGGTCACGCCTTCCCCCAGGCTCCTGGCGCCCCGCCCGATGTTCCCGGGCAGCCCCAGGGCCTCCTTGCCCAGCCCTTCAACGGAGTCCCGGACCATCCTCAGGGGCTGGACCCGCACGCCGGGATCGTCGAGCGGACCGGCCACACGCACCCAGACGTCGGGCAGGACGGGAATGCGTACGGCCAGGTCGTAGGCCACGGCCTGCTCCCGGAGGTCCACCACGCCGTCGCCGTCGGCGGAGAGCACCGTGGACCGGAAGCGGAGG
Organism: uncultured Desulfobacterales bacterium; assembly: GCA_964454455.1. Lineage (GTDB taxonomy): Bacteria > Desulfobacterota > DSM-4660 > Desulfatiglandales > HGW-15 > JAIPEI01. The sequence goes on from CAYVVQ010000020.1 coordinate 17,675, forward strand.
TCCCGGTTGGTCAGGCGGCCGTCCCGGGCCTGGACGGTACCGTCGATCCGCTCGAAGGGCGTGGGCCGTTCGGTCTCCTGGAGCGGGTTGACCTGCCCGGGGGAGCTCTCCTCCGCATTTCGGGGGAGGCCGAAAAAGCGCACGGTGCCGTCCAGGATCTCGAAGGCGGCCGAGCCGTTCAAGCTCCGCGGCCAGGCCCCCGGGTCCAGACCGGACGCCCGGAGGTCGACGTCGAATTCGGCCGTCCCCGTCATCTCCCGGCGGCCGGCCAGGGTCTGGACCAGGGGGCCTACCTCGAGGCCCTCGGCGTGAAGGAGGAGGGCCGGGACGGCCTGCCCCCCGCTCGCGTCCAGGCCGGCGCTTCCGCGGAGGATTCCCGACGAAAGGCTCGCGCGAACCGGGTCCGCCCGGAGACGCCCGCCGCTCGCGGTCAGGCGCAGGTCCAGGTCCTCGACGTCCAGCCCGGCCACTCGCACCCGCTCGGCCCTCAGGCGGCCCTCGGCCTCCAGGCTCCTCAGGAGGGGCGGCACCTCGGCCTCCTCCGGGCCGTTCGGCTCGGGCGGCCCGGGAGCCGCCCGCCTCTTGGAGAGCCCGTATGCGTCGAGATCGACGACGCCCAGGCCGAGATCGAAGGAGAGGGCGGGGCGGGAGAGATCATCGACGTGCGCCCAACCGTGGACCCCGGTCCCTCCCAGGGAGCCCTGAAGGTCGTCGACCCGCAGGGAGCCCTCCTCCCAGTCCACATCGAGTGCGGTGAGGAGCTCGAGGTCCGCCTCTTCTCCGGGCAATGCCGGCCCCCGGGCCTGGACGTTCAGACGCAGGCCCTCGAGCCGGGCCCCCCGCCCGTCCGGACGGAGCAGGATGCGGGCGGAGAGTCGGGTCTCCGTCTCCAGGCCGGGACGGTCGATCTGCGAGGTGAAGGAGAGCGTCAGATCGGAGAGCTCGCCCGGGGAGATCCCCTCCAGGGAGAGGGCGATCCCCTGGACGCGGCAGGATCGATCCGCGACCCGGTCCTCCCAGGTCAGCGAGCCGTTTTCCACGACCACTCCCGCCGCCGTCAACCCCGGTGAAAGCAGGGGGCCGCCGGAGCGCCCCTGCTCCGCCCCCGTCCCTTCCTCGGCCGAAAGGCCCGCCCAGCTGACGCGCCCGTCCTCGAGCCGCACGAGGTGGACCTCCAGTCCCTCGACCTGAAGCCGGGTGATGCGCAACCGGCCCTGAATCAGCGAGAACGGGTCCACGTCCACGCGCAGCCGGGCCGCCCGGACCAGCGGCGGCCCGTCGAACCCGGCAGGGGCCGAGATCACGATGCGGTCCGTGACCAGGCCCGTGACGGGAAGGAGGGAGAGCCGGATGTCCCCCTCGATCGCCACGGACCGGCCGGTGTGGCGGCCGGCGAGCGCGGCAATGCGCGACTTGTATTCGTCGGGGTCTACGAGGAGAAACAGGGTCCCTGCTGCGACCGCCAAAAGCAGCAGGAAGGCGACGATCACCGAAAGCACGAGCTTGACGGGTCGCGGCATGGGGCGTCTCCGGACGAGGGCGGGAACGGGGTCTGCGTGTGAAGGCATTCTGAGACAAACCGATCCGGGAGTCAACGGGGTTGAGACACGCCCCATGAAGCGGGGACGAATCGTGATGGAGCCGTAGAATGCCCGAAGCTTCGAGATCTGCCCTTGGGATCTCGAGAGGTCAAAGCGTGCCCAGCGGCGGGTGAGGGGATTTTTTCGAACCCGTCAATCGTTTGAAATCGCTCCCTCCGGCCGATATGATGGCGGGGCGGCCCGGCCCGCTATGTTCCCGTTCCTACGAGAGGAGAAGCCTTTATGAGACCTTTGCAAGGCGTTCGCGTCGTCGAGATGGCGGGGCTCGCCCCGTCCCCCTTCTGCGGCATGGTGCTGGCCGACTTCGGCGCCGATGTGACCCTGGTGGACCGCCCCTCCGAAGGCGCGCCCGAGATTCCCAACGTGATGGCCGACAACCCCTTCGACCGGGGCAAGCGGAGCATCCGGGTCAACCTGAAGGATCCGGAGGGGGTGGAGGTGGTTCGGGCCATGGTTCGCGCGGCGGACGTGCTCCTGGAGCCCTACCGTCCCGGGGTCATGGAGAAGCTCGGCCTGGGGCCGGAGGAGACCCTGGCGGAGAACCCCCGGATCGTGTACGCGCGGCTCACCGGGTGGGGACAGAACGGCCCCTGGGCGTCCGCGGCCGGCCACGACATCGACTACATCGCCCTGTCCGGAGCCTTGAGCCTCTGCCGGCGAAAGGGGGAGCCCCCGCTCCCGCCCGCCAACATTCTCGGGGACTTCGCCGGGGGCGGGCTTCTCTGCGTCGTGGGCATCCTGCTGGCCCTCACGGCCCGGGAGCGGACGGGAAAAGGGCAGGTGGTGGACGCGGCCATGGTGGACGGGGCCTCCTACCTCTGCACCCAATTCTACGGGCTCCTGGCCAACGGGCTCATGACCCTGGACATCGGCACCAACATGCTGGACGGGGGCGCGCCCTACTACCAGAGCTACGAGACCTCCGACGGGGGCTACATGGCCGTGGGCGCCATCGAGGGACGGTTCTATCGGGAGCTTCTCGAGGGCCTGGGCCTGGACCCCGACGAGCTGCCCGGGCAGAACGACGCCTCGAGCTGGCCGGAACTGAAGGCCCGCTTCGCCGCGGCGTTCCGGGAGCGGACGCGGGACGAGTGGACCCGGATCTTCGAGGGCCGGGACGCGTGCGTCGCTCCGGTGCTCGGCCTCGACGAGGTGGGGGCGCATCCCCACAACCGGGCGAGGGGGCTGCTGGATCGGCTGGGCGATGCGGACCAGCCCGCACCGGCCCCGCGGCTCTCGGATACGCCCGGCCGCCCGGGCCGGCCGGGCCGACCCCGGGGCGCCGAGACCCGCGAGCTCCTGGAAGAGTTGGGCTACGAGGGGCAGCGCATCGAGGCGCTCGCGAGGCAAGGCGTGGTGGAGTAAGGCATGCGTGTCCTCCTGATCTATCCCCCGGTGCTCCACGAGCGGGTCCATCAGGACGAGGTGGCCGTGCCGCCCCTGGGGATCTACTCCGTAGGGGCGGTTCTCCGGGAGCAGGGGCACGAGGCGGAGATCTGGAACGCCTCTGAAACGAAGGCCCGCCCGGAGTCTCTGGAGTCGGTCGTGGACGGTTTCCGTCCCGACGTGGTCGGCTTCTCGGTGCTCCACGCCAACCGCTGGGGGGCGGTCGACATGGCCCGGGTGGTCAAGCGCGTCGATCCGCGGGTTCGGGTGGTGTTCGGGGGGATCGGCGCCACCTTCCTGTGGGAGCAGCTCCTGGCGAACGTTCCCGCGCTGGATTGTATCGTGCTCGGCGAGGGGGAGCTTTCCTTCCTGGACCTCGTCCGGCATTTCGAGGCGCATCCCGGTCCGGGCGAAGGTCCCCCGCCGGAGCGGATCCCCGGCATCGCCTTCCGAAAGGAGGGAAGGCCCGTCCGGAGCCCGGACCGGCCGCTCGTCCAGGACCTGGACAGCCTCCCCAACCCCGCCCGGTACTTCACCTACCGGCACGTGGCCTCGACCCGCGGCTGCACGCGCAACTGCTCCTTCTGCGGCTCTCCCCGGTTCTGGGGGCGGTCCGTCAGGGCTCTTTCCCCGGCCCGGTTCGTGGAGGAGCTCGAGCTCCTCCACGGGAGGGGGGTCTCCTTCTTCTACGTCTCCGACGACACCTTCACCGCGGACCGGGACCGGGTCGTCGAGATCTGCCGCCGGATCCTGGCCCGGGGGCTGAGGATCAGCTGGTTCGCCATTGCCCGGGTGGACCACGTGGACGCGGAGATGCTCCGCTGGATGAGGCGGGCAGGCTGCATACAGGTCAGCTACGGGGTCGAGAGCGGCTCGGAGGCCGTGCGCCGCAGCCTGGGCAAGCGCCTGCGGCCGGAGCGCATCCGGCGGGCCTTTTCCCTCACCACCCGGGCGGGCATCCTGGCCCGGGCCTACTTCATCTACGGCTGCCCCGGGGAGACCGACGAGACCATCCGGGAAACGCTCGACCTGATCCGGGAGATCCGCCCCCTGGGCGCCATCTTCTACATCCTGGACGTGTTCCCGGGGACCGCACTCTGCGAGCGGATGGAGCGGGCGGGCCGGCTTTCGGAGTCGGCCTGGCTGGAGCGGATCGAGGGGGTTCCCTACTTCGAGCTGGATTCGGGGATCAGCTCGGACAACGTGCTCGCGTGGGGCCGGAGGCTGCGGGACGGGTACCACCGGCTCCTGGGCGGGTTCGCCGGTCAGGCGGACCTCTCGGACGACGAGGAGATGAGGCCGCTCAACGCCGACTTCTGCTCGCGGCTGGCCATGACCTTCAGCCACGGGGACTACGCCCGGATCGAGGCCGTCCCCGATCCGGAGGGCACGGCCGAGACCCTCTACCGCCGGTCCCTCAACTATTTCCCGGATCACCGGGCCTTCCTGGGGCTGGCCGTACTCCACCAGAAGCGCGGGGAGCACCGGGAGGCCGCCCGGCTTCTCGAGGAGGGGGTGGGAAGCTTCCCGGAGAGCGAGCCCCTGAGCCTCTGCCTCGGAATCAGCCTCATGAACCTGGGCCGGCTCGAAGAGGCGCTGGCGTTGTTCGACCGGTTTCCGGGCTCCAGGGAGGCCGAGGGGTACGCGGATCAGTGCCGGAGGCTCCAGGCGGGTCCGGCTTCGCCGCCGCCGTAGCCGGGAGGGGCGGCGCGGGTCGCCTGGCCGGCGAGGTCTAGACCCGGAGGGTCAGACCGTCCCAGGCGATGGTGACCTGGAGCGGGTTCTCGCGGGTGAGGAGGCGGGCCAGTTTCCGGGTGTCCTCCAGAAGACGGTCCAGGCTGCGGTCCGAATGATTGGGATCCTGGTGATAGAGCACGAGGTGCCGCACCCCGGCCTTCTGGGCCATCTCCACCCCGATCAAGTTGTTGGAGTGTCCCCAGTCCTCCTTGACGGTGCAGGCGTCCGCGAAGGTGTACTGGGCGTCGAAGATGAGCAGGTCCGCTCCTTCGAAGAAGGCCGCGAACGAGGACATGTCCTCTTCCTTCTCGTTCTTGTGCTCGGCGTCCGTCGAGTAGATCAGGGTCTTTCCCCCGCGCCGGAACCGGTAACCGAAGGACCTCCCGGGGTGATTCTGCTCCTTCGGCAGGATCCGGAACCCGGCGATCTCCGCCTCCCGGTCGGGTTCGAGCTGCTGGAAGCGAATGTCCGCGCCGATGTCGCAGAACCGGAGGGGGAAAAACGGGTCGCTTTGCTGGACGGCGAAGGCCTTCTCCAGGTCCGGGTGGCAGCCGTAGAAGGTGACACGGTTGCCTCGAACCAGGGCCGGGGCGAAGAAAGGGAACCCCTGGATGTGGTCCCAGTGCAGGTGGGAGAGGACCACGTGAAATTCCTGCGGCCGGTCCTCGTTCTCCATCTGCATGACGTGGTTGCCGAAGTCCCGGAGCCCGGAGCCTGCGTCGCAGAGGATGAAGTCGTCTCCGTCGCGGATCTCGATGCAGGAGGTGTTCGTCCCGTGCGTGGCCCGCTCGCTGAAGCGGAGGTCCCGGTCCATGAACCCGTCCAGGTCGCTCTCCGGACCCAGTCCGTGCTCGATCGCCTTTTCCAGCGCATTCCGGATCTTTGCGCGTACGTCGCCGGCGTTCAGCGACGCGGGCAGGGACCCCCGGGTCCCCCAGAATCGCACATCCATGGCCGATTTCTCCACACGGGCGTCTCGGGAGCCCGCCGTCTCGCATCCCCACACCACGGGATCGGGCAGGGTGGGTTTTGGTCTTCTCGACGACGATGCAATATACAGAAACGGCAAAAATCTGTCAAAACTTTAACAATGATGCAGTGGCCTCAGCGGCCGGTTCGTCGCCGAAGGCCTCCCCGAACCGGACCCACGGCCATCAGGTAGAGGAGACGGGCGCCGTCGCCGAGCCCCAGAAGCGCGTGCGCCTCGCTGTCGTAGAAGGCGCCGATCCCGCAACACCCCAGCCCGAGGGCCGTGGCGGCCAGATAGGTGCGATGGCCGAGCCGGCCCGCCTCCAGCATGGCGTGGCGGTATCCGCGCGCCCCCCGAATTCGGTCCAGAAGGTCGAGTTCGGCCATGAACAGGACGTGCAGGGCCGCGCCCGCCGCCCAGGCCTGATCCAGGCAGATCCGGGCCATGGGCGAGGTGAGATCCCCGGCCCGAACGGCCCCGAACCGTCCCCGGCCGGGATCCAGGAGGTAGAACCCCGGGGGCGTCCCCTCCACCCGGCCGACGATCATTCCCACCCCGACGGCGGCGGGAGGGTTGGATCCGCTTCCACCGGAGACGAGCGTGGCCGCCAGCAGGGAGAACGCCTCCGGCGACAGGGGCTCCCGGACGAAGTTCCGGCTGGAGCGCCGGGCCTGTACGACGTCCGCATAGGAGGCGCCGGAGGGCCGGGAACCCGCCGCGGGGATCGCCGACCAGGATGCGGGCTCCAGGCCGAGACGATGGACCATGGACGGGGGCATGTCTTTCTCCGCCGGGCGGTGCACGGTCTTCCCCTGCTCGTGGATCTCCCGCATCGCCGGATAGTCCACCTCCGCCTCGCTGGTTCGGCTCGCGCGAAGCACGGACTCCGGGAGCGGAGACGGATCGAGCATCGGATCGGGCCCCTTCTCCCCGGAGGGATCGACCCAGGCGAGGGCGACCTCCCGCGCCGTGTCGAGTCCCAGCAGGCGGTTCAGGCCGTCGTCGTCGAAGTCGAGGCCGACGGTCCCGGACCGCCCGAGGGCGGCGAGAGCGAGGACCAGGGACTCGACGGCGTGCCCCGTGTCGAGGAGGTGGTAGCGGTAGGAGCGGGCGCGGTACTTCCACGCGCTTCGGAAGGCGACGGCCGACAGGAAGAAGCGGATCGCCGGGGCATGCTGGCCCGGAAAGATGTCCCGGTCGCGGAGCCGGTGGAGGCGCCCCTCGAGCGGGCCGTAGTGGTAGAGGCCGTCCTCCAGACCGCGGACGCCGCCGCAGGCCAGGTAGATCTCCGTGGGATACAGGGCCCCGGCCGAGGGCACGCTGCGCAGGACGTGCTCGCCCCCGGCGTGGCGCATCACGGCGGTCGGGGCGTAGGCGAGAAAGAGCACCCGGGCCAGGTCTTCGACGTTGGAAGGGACGGGTTCGGGGCGGGAAGGGGGCTTGCCCGAGAGGACGTCACCGGCGGTCCGCGTCGGCTCCGGGCTCACCCGGGGAAGCGGGAGCGGGTCTGCGCCCTCGTAGGCCTTGGTCGTTCGGGGCTGGTGAGCCCAGTCCAGCGTGTGAGGGGACATGGCGTGGCGGTCGTAGCTCACGGCGTCGTGGTAGTTCCTGGCTCCTGTCGGCATGGCGTTCCTCCTCTGCCCCTCACCCCGAAAAGGCCCGCAGCATGAGGGGGATCGCTACGAACGTGCCGAGGGAGCTTCCGATGTTGGTGAACACCACCACCAGGAGGATCCGGGAGATCTTGTTCCTCCAGAACCCCCGCACCGAAGAGAGGTCCTCGGTCAGCCCCTCGAAGTCCCGGACCTTGGGCTTCCGGATGAACGCCTCCACCAGGCCGCACACCCAGCCGGCGGCCATCATGGGGTTGAGCGAGGTGATGGGCGCGGCGGCGACGGCGGAGAGGATCGTCAGGGGGTGAGCCAGGGCCGCCGCCGCTCCGAGCCCCCCCAGCACGCCGTTGGCCAGGACCCACCAGCGGATCATGTCCGCCCCGGTCGAGGAGCCCGCCCGAAAAAAGCCCGCGGCGAAGATGGCCACGATCAGGAGCGGCAGTCCCCACTTGAACAGGCCTTTCCACCGGCCGGCCGGGGGAACCACCTCGAGCTCCTCGAGATCGACGGGCCTTCCCCAGTGCCGCTGGATGCCGGGCACGTGACCCGCCCCCACCACGGCCACCACGCGCTCCCCGGGGCTGTTCCGGATTTTCTCGGCCAGGTACCGGTCCCGTTCGTCGATGAGGACGGAACGGATCTCCGGGAGGCTTTCCCCGATCTCGTCGAGCAGGGCCTCCAGGACGTCCTTCTGCTTGAGCTCCTCGATGTCCTCCCGGGTCAGGTCGTCCAGCTCCCCGGAGGAGACCAGCAGCTGGGCGAAGAGCTTGAGCTTGCTCCACAGGCCCATGAGCCGCCAGGCCCTCGCCAGGGTGACCCGAATGTCCCGGTCGGCCAGGTGGACGGCCGCCCCGGTCTCCTCCGCGGCCCGGACGGCCCGGAGCATCTCCTCTCCGGGGCGGATGCCCAGGTTTCGGCCGATCTTCCTTTGGAAGTAGGCGAGAATGAGGTTCATCAGGAGCAGGAACGCTTTCTTCTGGCGGATCGCCTTGACCAGGTCCGTCTCCTTCCAGCGGTTGGCCTGGGTCAGGGCCTGGTGCCTCGATTGGCAAAGCTCCACGGCCACCGTGTCCGGCCGCTCCTCCCGGATGAGCCGTTCCACGAGCTCGGCGCTCTCCCGGGAGATGTGCGCCGTCCCCACCAGCTGGATTGATTTGCCTTCCCACGAAAGGCGGTGAATGTCGGCCTGAATCGGTTCGGTCATGAAAGGGGCCTCGTTCGGGGCGTTGTCCGGCTTGCGCACGGAATCAGGCTTCTTACCACAATCGGCTCGGATTTCCAAGGGGGGCGCAGGGGGGCACAGGGCGGTCACGCCGCCGGGTGAATGCTTCCCGAACGGGTCGAGAAACGATCGATTCGCTTCGAGTTCGCTTGACTTTTTCTCCTAATTCGTGAATAAGAAAGCAAAAAAGTGGGCTTTTTTTGCATCCCGTATGATCGGAGGTGGAGGTTTGCAGACAGAATACCAGAACTCCATGGCCAGGATCTTCCAGGACCAGGTGGCCAAGTACGGCGACCGGGCGTGCGTGGGCTACAAGAAGGACGGCAGCTACCAGGACATCTCCTGGAACGAGATGGACGAGATGGTCCGGGCGATCGGCTCCTTCCTCATCTCCAGGGGCATCGAGTCGGGGCAGAACGTGGCCCTGTTCTCCCAGAACCGCTGGGAGTGGTGGGTGGTCGATCTGGCGATCCTCTCCATCGGAGCGGCGAACGTGCCGATCTATGCGACCAACTCCTCGGAGGAGGCCCACTACGTGCTGGAGCACTCCGAGTCCCGCGTCTGCTTCGTGGGCACGCAGGAGCACATGGAGAAGGTGGTGAAGGTGCGGGACCGGCTCCCCGAGCTGGGTGCGATCGTGGTGCTGGACGAGGGGACGGACAAGCCGGAGGGTGTGATCAGCTTCGCCGAGGCCCTGGAGGAAGGTCGGAAGCAGGATCACCGGGAGGAGTTCGAAAGGAGGCTGAAGGCCATCCGCCCGCAAGACGTCGCCTCCATCATCTACACCTCCGGGACCACGGGCCCGCCCAAGGGCGTCATGCTCAGCCACAGCAACTTCGTTTCCAACGTCCATCAGATCCTGGACGACTTCAGCTACCTCCTGGGCGACGACGACGTGTTCCTCTCCTTCCTGCCGCTTTCCCATTCTCTGGAACGGACCGCCGGCTACTATCTCGCCCTGGGGATCGGGGCGACGGTCTACTTCGCCGAGGACTTCTCCAAGATCCAGGAGAACATGGTGGAGGTCCGGCCGACCCTGATCGTCAGCGTGCCCCGGCTCTACGAGAAGATCCACGCCGGAATCCTCAGCAAGGTGGGGGACGCCTCCCCCGTCAAGCGGGGTCTGTTCGGCTGGGCCATCGGCGTGGCCCGGGACAACCTCGCGTACGTGTGCGAGGGCAGGGAGAGAGCGGGCTGGTTCAAGTGCAAGCACGACCTGGCGGACAAGCTCATCTTCTCCAAGCTCAAGGCGGCCCTGGGTATGGATCGGCTGAAGTTCGCCGTCTCCGGCGGGGGGCCCCTGTCCGTTTCAGACGCGGAGTTCTTTCTCGGGATGGGGGTCACGGTGCTGGAGGGCTTCGGCCTGACCGAGACCACGCCCGTCACCAACGTGAACCGGCCCGGCATGATCAAACCGGGCACGGTCGGGCCGCCGGTCAAGGACACGGAGATCAAGATCGCGGACGACGGGGAGATCCTGATTCGCGGACCCCAGGTCATGCTGGGCTACTACAAGAACGAGGAGGCCACCCGGGAGGTCCTGACGGAGGACGGGTTCTTCTGCACGGGCGACATCGGCAGGGTGGACGAGGATCAGTGCCTGATGATCACCGGGAGGAAGAAGGAGATCATCGTCACGGCGGGCGGCAAGAACATCGCTCCGCAGAACCTCGAGAACGCCCTCAAGGGGTCCCGGTTCGTCGAGCAGGTGACCGTGATCGGGGACCGCAGGAAGTACCTTGCCGCGCTCATCGTGCCGAACTTCGAGGAGCTCACCAAGTGGGCCGACAAGGTGGGCGTGACCTATGGGAGCCACGAGGAGCTGGTGAAGGACGAGAAGGTCCAGCACCTCTTCGAGAAGGTGATCGACAAGTACATGAGGCCGTTCGCGCGGGCGGAGCAGATCCGGAGGTTCTGTCTCCTCGCGGACGAGTGGACGCAGCAGACGGGCGAGCTCACGCCGACCCTCAAGTGCAAGCGCCGCGTGATCGAGGACAAGTACTGCGACGAGATCGAGTGCATGTACCCTCAATAGGCAGCCGGCCCTCGGGCGCCCCGCCGGCGGTTCTTTGCAGCCTTTGCAACGCACGCCCCGCGCCGCACCCAAGCGCGGGGCGTTGCTATCCGAGGAGAGCGGAACATCCATGACCCATCCCGGCAAGGCCTTAGGGCAGCATTTCATAAGAAACATCATCGACGACGACGTGCGGAACGGCAAGAACGGAGGCCGCGTCCACACCCGGTTCCCGCCGGAGCCGAACGGCTACCTGCACATCGGCCACGCCAAGTCGATCTGCCTGAACTTCGGGCTCGCCCGCGAGTACGGGGGGCTCTGCAACCTCCGGTTCGACGACACGAACCCGACCAAGGAGGAGGTGGAGTACGTCGAGTCCATCCAGGAGGACGTCCGCTGGCTCGGGTTCGACTGGGACGAGCGGCTCTTCTATGCATCGGACTATTTCGAGTCGCTCCACGCCTATGCCGTCCGGCTCATTCAAGACGGCAAGGCCTACGTGGACAGCCTGAGCCCCGCCGAGATACGCGAGCATCGCGGGACGCTCACCGAGCCGGGAAAGGAGAGCCCCTTCCGCGGCCGGTCCGTCGAGGAGAACCTCGACCTCTTCGAGCGCATGCGGAAGGGGGAGTTCAAGGAGGGGGAGCACGTCCTCCGTGCGAAGATCGACATGGCCTCCCCCAACCTGAACCTGCGCGACCCGGTCGTCTACCGCGTCATGCACGCCTCCCATCACCGCACGGGAGACGCCTGGTGCATCTACCCCATGTACGATTTCGCCCACGGTCTCAGCGACTCCCTCGAGGGGATCACCCACTCCATCTGCACCCTGGAGTTCGAGGACCACCGGCCCCTGTACGATTGGTTCCTGGAGCAGCTCGGCGTGTTTCACCCCCAGCAGATCGAGTTCGCCCGGCTGAACCTGAGCTACACGGTCATGAGCAAGCGGAAGCTCCTGGAGCTCGTCCGTGGAGGCTGCGTGAGCGGCTGGGACGACCCCAGGATGCCCACCATCAGCGGACTCAGAAGGCGCGGGTACACGCCCGCCTCCATCCGGTCGTTCTGCGAGCGGATCGGGGTGGCCAAGAAGGCGAGCACGGTGGACCTCTCCCTGCTGGAGTACAGCGTCCGGGAGGATCTGAACCGGACGGCGCCCAGGGTCATGGCGGTGCTGAGGCCCCTCAAGGTGGTCATCGAGAACTACCCGGAAGACCGGGTGGAGGAGCTCGAGGCCGTGAACAACCCCGAGGACCCCTCCATGGGAACGAGGACGGTCCCCTTTTCGCGGGAGCTCTACATCGAGCGGGACGATTTCCGGGAGGACCCGCCGAGAAAGTTTTTCCGACTGGCTCCGGGCAGGGAGGTCCGGCTCCGGTACGCCTACTTCATCACCTGCAGGGAGGTGGTGAAGGACCTGGAGACCGGGGAGGTGACGGAGCTCCGGTGCACCTACGACCCGGAGACCCGGGGCGGGAACGCGCCCGACGGGAGAAAGGTGAAGGGTACGATCCACTGGGTGTCCGCCCGGCACGCCGTCGAGTGCGAGGTCCGACTGTACGACCGGCTTTTCAACCGGCCGAACCCGGCGGACGTGCCCGAGGGAGAGGATTTCAAGTCGCTCCTGAACCCCGATTCCCTGGAGGTCCTGCCCGTCTGCCCGGTGGAGCCCGGCCTGGCGGACGCACCGCCGGGCCACCGCTGCCAGTTCGAGCGGCTGGGATACTTCTGCGTGGACACCCGGGATTCGAAGCCCGGCCGGCCGGTGTTCAACCGTACCGTCCCCCTTCGCGACTCCTGGGCCAAGATCGAAAAGGCCCAGGCCGGCAAGGGGTGATCGGGACGGACGGAAAGGGCCGGGAGGGCCCCGGAGGGCATCGATGATGGACGTCCGGCGCAGCCTGCAACTCCTCGAGCTGGAGGAGGGCGCCTCCATGGAGGAGGTCCGCCGCTCCTACCGGGAGCTGGTGCGCGTGTGGCACCCGGACCGGTTCGCCGGGGATTCCGGGCTGAAGCGTCGGGCCGAGGAGAGGTCCAAGCAGTTGAACGTGGCCTATGAGACGCTGAAGCATCACCTCGAGCGGGAGGGGGCTCGGGGGGGCCAAGCGGGCGCGGCAAGGTCGGCCCCCATCGGGGCCACCGAGGTCCTGTTCGAGGCGGGGACGCGGACTCTCCTGACGATCTGGTACTCTTTGGGTCGGGCGGTGCGGTCGGCGGTGAAGGAGACCGAAAAGCGAAACAGGATGGAGCCGTAAAAAGCCCCAAGCCTCGAGATCCGCCCTGGGAAAATCAATAGGCTGTAGCTTCGAATGCTTGCAATTTTGCGTCAATTGTATTATAACGCAACGGGTTTATCGACCGGTTTTTCCTTTCTCACCCTCGAGAGTGACCTCTCCTGTCGAGTCATCGGACCCCACGGACCGACGCCATGATCGACAAGCAGACGAAAAAGAAGCTCAAGGTGCTTCGCAAGGAGATCAAGCGGTTGAAAAAGCAGTACGCCAAGCTGGAGTTCAAGCCCTGCAAAAATGACGCAGAGCTGCGCGCCAAGGACGAGGAGCTCAAAGAAATGAGAAAACGAATTAACGAGCTGGAAAAGGAACAGGATCGATGCATCCTGGATTCCGGGGGTTTTCAGCACGGAGGGTAGTCCGGCGCCGGATTATTTTTTTTCGGGATGAGAATCGTGAAAGAGCAGAAACACGTTGCCGGCATCGCCCGTTACGAGTCGTCCCCCGGCTCCCTGCGTTCCCTTGTCGAGAAGTGCGGCGGGCTCGAGGGGCTCGGGCCCGGCGACCGGACCTTCATCAAACCCAACCTGGTCGCCCTGGACGAGAGCTTCCCCATGCCCCTCTTCGGCGTGGTGACCACGACCCGTCTCGTGCACGACATGGTGCTCCTTCTCAAGGAGCACGGGGTGGAGTCCATCACCATCGGCGAGGGGTCCGTCTACGGAAAGAGCTTCGGCGTGCCCACGGGGGAGGTGTTCGAGGCGCTGGGGTACGGCGACCTCGCGAAGCGGTACGGGGTCCGGCTCCTGGACCTCCACCGGGAACCCTTCAGCAGCGAGGATTTCGGGGGCTACACCCTGGAGATCTCCGAGCCCGCTCTCTCGGCGGACGTGCTCATCAACATGCCCGTGTTGAAGACCCACAACCAGGCGATCCTGTCCCTGGGGTTGAAGAACCTCAAGGGGTGCCTGTCCATGAAAAGCCGCAAGGCCTGTCACGCCGCCGACGGGGGCCTGGACGGCTACCTCGCGCGATTCGTGGAGAAGCTGACCCCGGACCTGACCGTGATCGACGGCATTTACGGCCTGGAGAAGGGGCCGTTCTACACGGGCACGGCCGTGCGCATGAACGCGCTGATCGGGTCGACCGATCCACTCTCGGCCGATCTGGTCGGGGCTGCGGCGGCCGGCTTCGACCCGGCCGGGGTTCCCCACCTCCGGATCTGCGCCGACAGGCAGGGCCGTTCCACCGACGTGGCAGGGCTGATCCGTGCCGGGGAGGACGTGGACTCCGTTCGGAGACCTCTCAAGTGGGACAACACCTGGCGCGAGGACGACACGGGTCCGCGGGCGTGGGACCGCCTGGGTGTCCGGGGAATCCGGCTGCCCAAGTACGACGCCACCCTGTGCACAGGCTGCTCCGGCCTGTACAGCCCCATCCTGGTCATGATCATGGCGGCCTACCGCGGGGAGCCCTTCGACGAGATCGAAATCCTCACGGGAAAGGCGGTGAAGCCTTCCGGGACGGCGAGCAGGACGGTACTGGTGGGCAACTGCATGATCAAGGCGAACCGGAAGGCGCCGGGCATCCGGGAGGCCGTGCTCGTGGAGGGATGCCCTCCCGGCATCGACGCCGTTATGGACGCCATGAGATCGTGTGGCATCCAGGCGGACGAGTCCGCGCTCATGGCGTTCCGGCACAGCCTGGTCAAGCGGTACGAGGGGAAAGCGGAGTTCGACAAGTCCTTCTTCACGGCGTGACGGGCTGGAGGCTCGGAGGCCCTCTCCTCCGGCAAGGCCTTGCCGCTCCCGGCGGTCCCCCGGGAGCAAGGCTGTCGGGGGCGCCGGCGCGGGTTTTTGCCTTGACTCGCACGGGGCCATTTGTTACTCAGAAATCCCCATTTTTGCAAGGATGCATCCATGGCCAAGAAGATCAGCAGGAAAGAGCTCCTCAAGGGACCGGACGAGTTCATGACGTTCAGCGAGCGTGCCGCGGCCTATGTCCAGGAACACGCTCAGGCGTTCATCTACGCCGGGGTGGCGGCGGTCGTGCTTCTCCTCGGCTATCTCGGGGTCTCGTGGTACCTGGGCTACGAGGACACGAAAGGCCAGGAGGCCTACAACAAGGCCTACTACGAGCTTCGAAAGGTCGAGGCCTCCGGGGCGGAGATCACGACCCCCGAGCTTCCGGCCGAGCTGTTCGAGCAGGTGAGCGCAGACTACGGTCTGGCCCGGGTGAGCGAGCTGGCCCTGCCCCAGCTGGCCCGCCTGCGTTTCCAGCAGGGCGAGGTGGAGGAGGCGATCTCGCTCTATCGGGCGTTTCAGGAGGAGTACCGGGCGAAGCCGCCCTACGTGGCCATGGCCGGCTTCGCCCTGGCCGCCTGCCACGAGGCCCGGCAGGACTACGAGGCAGCCGTTCAGGAGCTTCGACCGCTTGCGGAGAGCCCGGAAGCCTTCCTGCGCGACCAGGCCCTGGTCCGTCTCGTCCGGCTCCACCGGCTGAGTGGACAGATGGACAAGGCCCGGGAGACCCAGGAGACGCTGGCCGGGGACTATCCCGACTCCCCCTTTCTTCCGTTTACCGAGGGGCTGCTCGAGTAGCCGCCCGCCGCCTTCACCGGAACCCCTCTCCTGCGGCCGCCCGAGACGGGCGACCTCCCGGTTCGCACCGCCCCCTCCTTTCCGGCTGGAAAGGCGCATCCACCCACGCCGCCTGCAAATTCACTTGACAGTTCCCGGGGCTTCGGCTACACGTTGCATTGTAGCTAAAATATAGCTTCGGAGGGGCCCATGATCATCACGGAGATACTGGCGCGCAATGCCAGGATGTATGGGGACGAGGTGGCTCTCGTGGAACGGGAGCCGGCGAAGAACCTGAGACGTGAGATCACCTGGAAGGAGTTCGACGAGCAGGCCAACCGGGTCGCCACCGCCTTGATGGCTCGCGGCGTCGGAAAGGGAGACAAGGTGGTTCACCTGATGATGAACTGCCTGGAGTGGCTGCCGGCCTACTTCGGCATCCTGCGGACCGGCGCCTGGGCGGTGCCCCTGAACTTCCGATTCCTGGCGGACGACATCCGTTACTGCATCGGCATCTCCGAGGGAAAGGCCCTCCTCTTCGGCGAGGAGTTCGTCGACCGGATCGACGCCATCCGTTCGGACATTCCGGGGGTGGAGACCTTCGTCTTCGTAGGGCCGGACGAGGTGAGGCCGGACTACGCAGAACCGTTCGAGGCGTTCCTGGCGGGCGGTTCGAATGAGGATCCGAGGGTGCCCCTCTCCATCCTGGACGAGGCGGCGCTCTACTTCACGAGCGGCACCACGGGGCAGCCCAAGCCGATTCTCCTCACCCACCGCAACCTGGAGTTCTCCTGCGTCGTCGAGAACCGTCATCACAACCAGACCCACGAGGACAACTTCATCTGCATCCCCCCGCTCTACCACACGGGCGCGAAGATGCACTGGTTCGGCAACTTCATCGTGGGGGCGCCGGCCGTGATCCTCAAGGGGATCAAGCCGGAGTGGATCCTGGAGGCCGTCTCCGAGGAGAAGGGCACCATCGTCTGGCTGCTCGTGCCCTGGGCCCAGGACATCCTCATCGCCATCGAGAACGGCGACGTCAAGCTGTCCGACTACCGGCTCGACCAGTGGCATCTCATGCACATCGGGGCCCAGCCCGTGCCCCCGAGCCTGATCAAGAACTGGAAAAAGGTGTTCCCGCACCACGACTACGACACGAACTACGGACTGAGCGAGACCACCGGACCGGGCTGCGTGCACCTGGGCACAAAGAACCTGCACAAGGTGGGGGCCATCGGCGTGCCGGGCTTCGACTGGGAGTGCAAGATCGTGGACACCGAGCTTCAAGAGGTGCCCCGGGGGAAGCCCGGTGAGCTCATGGTCAAGGGCCCGTGCGTGATGAAGGAATACTACAAGAACCCCGAGGCCACGCAGGACACCCTGTTCGACGGCTGGCTCCTGACCGGGGACATGGCGCGTCTGGACGAGGACGGGTTCATCTGGCTTGTGGACCGGAAGAAGGACGTGATCATCACGGGCGGGGAGAACATCTTTCCCGTGGAGATCGAGGATTTCCTCATGGACAACGCCAAGATCCAGGACGCGGCCGTCATCGGGATCCCGGACGAGCGGCTGGGGGAGATCACCGCCGCCATCATCAAGGTGAAACCGGGGAAGGAGATGACCGAGGAGGAAATCCTTCAGTACTGTGAGGGGCTGCCGAGGTACAAACGGCCCAGGAAGGTCTTCTTCGACGACGTGCCTCGAAACCCCACGGGCAAGATCGAAAAGCCCAAGCTCCGGAAGAAGTACGCGGGAATGGCCGAGAGCTTCAAGCTCTGAGCCGTGAACCATCCGCTCGTCTCGACCTGCACGGGAGGACGCAGGAGCCGGCGGCCGGGAAAACCACAAACACGCAGGGGGAGAAAATGCACAAACTACTGACCGACTCTCCAGGGAAAGAGATGCTGCTGCTGGGCAACGAGGCCGTTGCCCGCGGAGCCCTGGAAGCGGGCCTCTCGTTTGCCACGTGCTATCCGGGAACGCCCTCTTCCGAGATTCCCCTACAGTTCTTCCAAATCAGTCAGGAGACCGACCTCTACTTCGAGTACTCCACGAACGAGAAGGTCGCGCTCGAGGTGGGCGCGGGGGCGGCGGCCTGCGGTCTGCGCACCATGGTTACCATGAAGCATGTGGGTATGAACGTGGCGGCGGATCCCCTCATGACCCTGGCCTACGTGGGCGTGAAGGGCGGCATGGTCATCGTCAATGCGGACGACCCGTTCATGTTCTCCAGCCAGAACGAGCAGGACAACCGCTTCTATGCCCGGCTCTCGGGTCTGCCCATGCTCGAGCCCACCAGCACCCAGGAGATGAAGGACATGACCATCGCGGCCTTCGAGCTCTCCGAGGAGCTGGAGCTGCCGGTCATTCTCCGGACCACCACCAGGCTGAACCACGTCCGGGGCGTGGTGAAGCTCGGAGAGCTCAAGCCGATCCGGACCAAGGGGGAGTTCCAGAAGAACCCCTTCCACTTCGTGACCGTGCCCGCGGTCTCCCGGAACCTCCACAAGCTCCACCTGGAGAAGTACGACAAGGCCCTGGCCAAGTCGGAGAGCTGGGCCGAGAACCGGATCACGGGCGGAGGCCGGTGGGGCGTGGTGGCCAACGGGGTGAGTGTGAACTACGCGGGTGACGCCATCCGCGACCTGGGCATCGAGGACAAGGTCCGCTTCATGCAGGTGGGCATGTCCTGGCCCCTGCCCAGGGACATGATCGTCGGGCTTCTGAAGGAGGTGGACAAGGTCCTGGTGGTGGAGGAGCTCGAGCCGGTCATGGAAACCGACCTCAAGGCCATCGCCCAGGAGAACGGCATCACCATCCCCATTCAGGGCAAGGGGGTGGGAGGCCTCTCCAGGCTCTACGAGTACGACCCGGGCATGGTCCGGAAGGCCGTGGCGGACTACTTCGGCGCGGAGTACAAGGGGCCTGCCCCGGTGGAACTCTCGGATCTCCCGCAGCTCCCGGCCCGGCCGCCCAACCTGTGCGCCGGCTGCCCCCACCGGGCCACCTACTACGCGGTGAAGAAGGCCTACGGGCCCGACGCCATCCACCCCACGGACATCGGATGCTACACCCTGGGGCTGCTCCCGCCCATCTCCATGGCGGACTACCTCATCTGCATGGGCTCCTCGGTCAGCTCCTCCTGCGGGTTCTCCCGGGCGAGCGACCAGAAGGTCGTCTCCTTCATCGGGGACTCCACCTTCTTCCACTCGGGGATCACGGGCCTGGTGGACGCGGTCCACAACGACCACAAGTTCACCCTGGTGGTCCTGGACAACGGTACCACGGCCATGACGGGCCACCAGCCTCACCCGGGGGTGGACGCAGAGGCCATGGGCGTGCAGCGGACCCGTGTGTCCATCGAGGAGGTGGTCCGGGGCTGCGGCGTCAAGGACATCCACGTGGTGAAGCCCTTCAAGGTGAACAAGACCATCGAGGCCATCCAGGCGTCGAAGGACTACGACGGCGTCTCCGTGGTCATCTCCGAGGAACTCTGCCCGCTCTTCGCGAAGGCGACCGGGCAGATGCGCAAGACCAAGCCTTTCCGGGTGAACTACGACAAGTGCAAGAATCACCGGGACTGCATCAACTACCTGGCCTGCCCGGCCATGTACCTGCAGGAAGAGAAGGTCGTGATCGACAAGAATCTCTGTATCGGGTGCGCGGTCTGCGCCCAGGTCTGCCCGGAGAACGCCATCCTTCCGGTAAAGGATTAGGCCCGGGCCGGGCGCGAGTGAGAGCGACCGTCATCCGTTGACACGTTTTCCGCAGCGAGGAGATCAAGATGGACACAAAGAGATGTGTATTCGTCGGTGTCGGGGGGCAGGGCAATCTGCTGGCGTCGCGGCTTCTGGGCGAAGCCGCGCTGGCCGCCGGCCTGCCGGCCGTCGTGAGCGAGATCCACGGCATGGCCCAGCGGGGCGGCGTGGTGGAGTCGGCCGTCCTGATGGGGGAGGTCACGAGCCCCATCGTATCCAACGGGGAGGCCGACGTGCTGGTGGGGTTCGAGCCGCTGGAGACCCTCCGGACCCTGGGGAAGTGCAACCGGGAGACCCTGGTCATCACGAACCTGCAGCCGCTGCCGCCCTTCACCGTGTCGATCGGGCAGGGGACCTACCCCCCCGTGGACGGGATCATGGACCTGGTCTCGGCCAAGGTCGGCCGGGTCATCAAGCTCAACGGAAACAGCCTGGCCGAGGAGGCGGGCAATCCCCTGAGCCTCAACATGGTCATGCTCGGGGCCCTCATCGGGTCAGGCGCCGTGGCCGTCACGGCGGACGGGATGAAGGAGACCATCTCCGCCTCCACGAAGAAGGCGTTTCTGGACTCCAACCTGAAGGCCTTCGACCTGGGCATGGGGAGCGCAGCCTAGGGAGCGCGGTCCAGAAAAGCGGGCGCCCGGGAAGCGGGTGGAACGCTCGCTTCCTGCATCGGGTACCGTTGGGGTTGGCGGCGGCCGGGCGACCGGCCGGGAGGACGAACCGGAGAGGCGGGTGTCGGATGCAAAGGTCCGACCCCGCCTCTCGTGCTTCATCCATCAGCGGGGACGACGCGGATTCGGCTCTTTCGAACCGCCCGCTTCAGGATGCGGAGAACGTCGCTTTCCATGTCGTCCCACGAGGCCCGGGCGCTCTTCTGGATGCGGACCTCTTTCGGCTTGATGCGGATCCGCGCCACGCCGGGCACCGCCAGGAGTTCCTGAACGGCCTGGGCCCCGATCGTGCCGAGCCTTGCCGCCAGGCCGCCCGGATCCACGTCGAGCGGGGGCGCAAACACCTCCACGCGTGGTTTTGTGATCGCATGGGACGTCAGGTAGGAGCGGTTTTCCTCATTGGGGTGGAGATAGATCCGGATGTCTTCGTCTACCATGAGCTGTTCTCCGGTCATTCTGCGGTTCCGTCAGTATGGGATCTCACCAGGGGGGTGTCAAGCAGCCGTGTGTCACCGG
>CAYVVQ010000020.1:38075-39298 GCA_964454455.1 uncultured Desulfobacterales bacterium
AGGCGGATCCGGGAGTACAACATCACCGAGCTCCAATGGCGGACCTGCGGTGGGCCGCCTGGGGCAGTGGACCCGAAAAGCAGGGAGGTTGTGATGACCGAGGAGCAGAGCGCCGGCGGCAGGCCGGATCCGGAAAGGCTGGAGGCGTTGAGGCGTCTTCCCAGGGAACTGTTGGATCGTCTCACCAAGGACGAGGTCAAGGCGTTTCTCTATGAGAGGCACTGGCCGGACTCGCTGAAGGAGAAGCTCGGGAGCTACCTGGTGGACACCGGCGAATAGGGACGCCTCAGTCCGGGTGCCGGCGGACGCCCTCGACGTACACGGAGAGGGGCGATGCGAGGCTGTCCGGAAGGCGGTCCGGACCGCCCCGCACCACCAGGAAGGTGGCCGGCATGCCCGGGGTCAGCCTGCCCAGGCGGTCCTCGAGCCCCAGCAGGGCGGCCCCGTTCCAGGACGCGGAGCGTACGGCTTCCGCCGCCGTCATTCCCGCGCGCATCAGGAGTCGGATCTCCTCGGACACGGCCTGCCCGTGATGAACGCCCGGGCTGCCCGCGTCGGTGCCCAGGGCCACCCGAACCCCGGCCCGGACGGTCTCGCGAAGCTGCCCGACCTGGTGCTCGAGGTTCAGCGCGGCCCCGATCGCCTCCCGGGAGCCGGCGGGGAGCGTGCGGGCGTAAGCGGACATGGTGCAGGCCGTGGGGACCCAAACGGTACCCCGGCGGGCCATTCGGAGCAGGTTCTCGCGGCCCATGAAAAAACCGTGCTCAATGGAATCGCACCCCGCCGTCACCGCATCCCGGACCGGAGCCTCTCCGTTGGCGTGGACCATGACGGGGAGGCCGCGCGCCTTTGCCGCGAGGACGGCCTCTGCCAGCTCCTCCCGGCTGAACTGGGGCGGGGAGGCTTTCCCGAATTGGAGGAGGCTGTTGAGCCCGGAGTTGACGACCTTGACGTGATCGATGTGGGGGGCGCTCCGTTCAACGGCCTCGGCCAGGGTCCCTTGGCCTCCCGCAGGGCGCCCGATGAGGCGACCGTAGCGGTCGGGGGCGTGCCAGGCCGGGCCGGAGGCCCGGACGAGGAGGGGGATGCCGGAGGCCTGCAGCCGTTCCTTCCGAAAGCGGAGCGCGTGCCCCGCCCGGTCCCCCCCGTCCCGGACGGCCACCACGCCCCGGGCAAGGTGTTCCCTCAGGTGGCGTTCGATCACCGCCTTCGCCTCGTCCCAT
>CAYVVQ010000021.1:0-26574 GCA_964454455.1 uncultured Desulfobacterales bacterium
TCCGCCGCCTGCGCCTCGGGGTGAACAACCTCTTGGCTATAGCGCCTCCAGCGGCGGGTGAGCGGGTGTCTGCGAACCCGTCAAACCTGGCGCGCTCGAGAAAGCGGGACGAGAGATTACGGTGACGCCTCGAACGACACCGGGTCCCCGTCCCGCAGCCCGGCGGGCGTAGTGATCACGGTCTCCCCGGGCTCCAGGCCCTCCGCGATCTCCACACGGCGCTCGTAGTAGTCCCCCAGGACCACGGGGCGGAAGCGGGCCCGCCCCTCCTCGACGACGAACAGACCGATCCGCCCGTCCGCTTCGGAGAGCCAGTCCGAAGGGACCTGGATCCGCGGGCTGGCCCGGTGGAGCGGGAGGATCAGCCGGACCGTCATGCCGTCCGCCATCCGGGGGTCGTGCTCCTCCGCGAGGAGCTCGACGGGGAAGGAACGGGTCCCGGCATCGGCGGTGGGCGACACGAAGACGAGCCGGCAGGGAAAGGACGCACCCCCCAGTGCGTCCACCGTAAAACGATAGGCTCCGCCCTCCTCCAGCCACGGCATGTCCCCCTCCGGAACGGCCGCCCGGACCTTCATGCGGCTCTTGTCCGTGATCCGGGTGACGGGGCCCCCCGGAGAGATCACCTCCCCGACCTCCACCCGGCGAAACGAGGCGATGCCGTTGCAGGGGGCCCGTACACGGGACTTGCCAAGCCTGTCCCGGGCGACCTCCAGTGCCGCCAATGCCTGCCGGTGGCGTGCTCGGGCCGCCGCCCGATCCTCGGATCGAGGCCCCTTCCGGGCCAGCACCAGCCGCTCGCGGGCGGAGGCGACGCCGGCCTTGGCGGCCTCCAGGCCCCGGCTCGCGGCGTCCAGCTCGCTGTCGGAGACCGCCTGCCGATCGAAAAGGCCCTGAATCCTGTCGAAGTGCCGCTCGGCCTCCCGGAGCCGGGCCAGGGTCTGGTCCAGCCCGGCCCGGGCGATGGCGATCTCCTCGGGACGGCTGCCCGTCTCCGCCTTGTCGAGCTCGCTTCGGGCCACCGCCACGGCCGCCTCGGCCTGCCGAACCTCCAGCTCGATGCTCCTCGTGCCGATCTCGGCGAGGATCTGGCCTGCGGCGACCTGATCGCCGCGGTCGAACTGGAGCCGCTCCACGATCCCGCCGAGCTCCGCGGCCACCTCCACGCTCAACCGCGCCCGGAGGGTGCCCACGATCTCGGCACTGGACCGGACCGGTTCCGCACACACCTCGGCGACCTTCACCACGGCCGCCGGGGCCGGGGCCGAGCCCGGCGCGGCCCCGGCCCGACCCTCCCCGGACTCTTCGCAGGCGCCGCCGCCCAGCAGCAGGGCGGCCAGGAGCCAGAACGGTCCGATCCTCCTTCGTTGCGTCATGGAGATGCCCTCCGGCACCCTTGCAGGAAGGCCGATCCTTCAGCGGTAGCGCGGGCCGGGAGCGGGCATGCTTCGGGCCGCCCGCCGCGTTTCCTGCACGAAGGCTCGAACCTTGGCGAAGTCCTTCTCGAAACGGATCGGCCGACCCCGCTCGTCCACGGCGTTGGTCCGGGTGCAGCTGTCGGCGCCGGCCGGCCGCGTGTCCACGAGATGCTCGTAGACGTTCTCCGGGGAGAGACCCCCGGCCAGGATGACCGGGATCCGGCTGTGCGTGACGAGGCCGCGGAGGCGGTTCCGGTCCCCGGTTCGACCCGTGATCCCGATGTATCCCTCCACCGGCTCACGCCCCAGCCAGGTGTCCGTGAGAAAGAGATCGGTCAGGGGCTCCAGCCGCTCGGCGATGGTGAGGGTCGGAAAGTCCCCGAGGTCGTGCCCCTCGTGGGGAACGGGGATGGAGCGGATGATGCGCACCCCGGGGAACCGCCCCTTCAGGGCGGCCTGGCGCTCGAGGAAGGGGTCCAGATCGAGGGCCCGTCCCTGATCGTCCGTCAGGGTCTCGCAGAAGTGCACGAAATGGGGACGGTAGTAGTCCAGCGCCCGGTAGAGCGTCTCCTGAGCTCCGAAGAGGGGGATCAGGCTGTTTCGGGCGCCGCTGCCCTCGGTGAGACGGACGACCTCCCGGATGGGGGGCTGCCGCCACTCCTCCTCCGAGAGCAGCACGCTGCCCAAATGGTCCACGCCCAGCTCGATGCAGCGTTCGGCTTCCTCGGGCGCCTGGATTTCGTAGATTTGAACGATCATGGCCTCGGTGTCGGATCAGGGTTTCGCCCCCTCTATACCAGGGCTCGAGAGGTTTGTCCAACCGCGGATCCATCCCCTTCGCCAACCTGAATTGTTTTGCATTGCCCCGGGGGATATGGTAATTCATTACCGCGAGTTTCCCCGGAAATCAGGGTTTTCGGACCGGGGCACAGGACAGAGCTTCATGGGAAAAGCCGACACCTGGAACGACCACTACGCGCGCCGGGCCAGGAGTGAGAAATGGCTGGCGAGGTCCGTCTACAAGCTCGAGGAGATCGATCGCAAGGTCCGGCTCATTCCACCGGGCGCACGCGTCCTCGACCTGGGTTGTACACCGGGCTCGTGGAGCCAGTATGTTCTCCGGAAGATCGGGCCTCGGGGGCACGTGGTCGGGGTGGATCTCGCCGTACCTGAACGACTTTCCGCGCCGAGCTTTCAATTCATCCGTGGGGACGTCCGGGAGATCGATCCGAAACGCCTTCTCGAGGAGGCCGGCCCCCGGGATCTCGTGATCAGCGATCTGGCGCCGAAGACCACCGGGGTCAAGGCGGCCGATGCGAGCCGGTCCGCCGAGCTGGTGCGGGCGGCCCTGGGCATCGCGCGGGTTCTCCTGCGGCCCGGGGGGGGATTCCTCTGCAAGGTGTTCGAAGGAGAAGAGGTCCGGGACCTGAGGCAGGAGCTCTCACGGGCCTTCACAAAGGTTCGGTCCATCCGGCCGAAGGCCGTCCGAAAAGGCAGCCGGGAGATCTATCTTCTGGCCGAGAACCACAGGGAAAACGACTCACGCCCCTGAGATCACACCACCAGGAGGAAGCCGATGTCCGGTCATTCGAAATGGAGCACCATCAAGCACAAGAAAGGGGCCGCCGACGCCAAGCGGGGCAGGATCTTCACCCGGCTGATCAAGGAGATCACCGTGGCCGCCCGGATGGGAGGCGGGGACCCGGATGCGAACCCGCGCCTGCGGACCGCCATCGCCTCGGCCAAGGCGGAGAACATGCCCAAGGACAACATCGAGCGGGCCATCAAGAAGGGGACCGGCGAGCTCGAAGGCGTGAACTACGAAGAGGTCACCTACGAGGCTTACGGTCCCGGGGGCGTGGCCGTTCTGGTGGAGTGTCTCACGGACAACAAGAACCGGGCCGTGGCCGAGCTGAAGCACATCATGGACCGGCACGGCGGGAGCCTGGGGGAGCCCGGCTGCGTGGCCTGGATGTTCAAGAAAAAGGGCCTGATCGTTCTGGACCGCGAAGGGGTGGACGAGGAGCGCCTCCTGGACCTGGCCCTGGAGGCCGGCGCCGAGGACGTGAAGGAGGAGGAGACCACCTTCGAGGTCCTCACCGAGCCTTCGGACTTCGAGCCGGTCCGGACCGCCATCGAGGAGGCCGGCCTGGCGTACGGCATGGCCGAGGTCAGCATGATCCCCCAGAACACGGTCCTGCTGGAAGGCAAGCAGGCCCAGCAGATGCTCAACCTGATGGAGGCCCTCGAGGACGCCGAGGACGTGAACAGGGTGTACGCCAACTTCGACATCCCGGACGACGTCATGGAGGCCATGGGCTGATGCTCGTGCTGGGCGTGGACCCGGGCTCCGTGATCACCGGGTACGGCCTCGTGGAAAAGTCGGAACGCCGTCTCCGATGCGTGGACGCCGGGGTGATCAAGGCCTCCAAGAACGCACCCTTCTGCGAAAGGCTTCACGGCGTCTTCCGCGGCATGGTGGATCTGATGCACCGCCACGAGCCCGGAGAGATGGCCATCGAGAACGTCTTCTTCGCGAAGAACGCCAAGAGCGCCCTCAAGATCGGGCACGCCCGCGGCGCCGCCCTGGTGGCCGCTGTGGAGTGCGGGCTACGAGTCCGCGAGTACTCTCCGAACGAGATCAAGCAGTCCGTGGTGGGATACGGGCTCGCCCGGAAGGAGCAGGTCCGGTCCATGGTATGCCGGATCCTGGGCCTCGACTTCGAGCCCGCGCTGGACACCTCGGACGCCCTGGCCGCCGCCATCTGCCATCTCCACACCCGGCGGTACGACGGCTCGTAGCCGAAACCCACATCCAGGACCGGCACCATGATCGCCCACCTCCGCGGCACCCTCCTCGAAAAGACCCCGCGAAGCGTCGTTGTCGAAAACCACGGCGTCGGATACGAGGTCAGCGTGCCGCTTTCCACCTTCTACGCCCTCCCCGACGAGGGCGAGGTGGCGCTGCACGTCCACACGAACGTGCGGGAGGACGCGATCACCCTGTTCGGTTTCCACACCCGCGTCGAGAAGGCCGTCTTCCTGCTTTTGGTCTCGGTCTCCGGCATCGGCCCCCGGCTCGCCGTCAACGTCCTCTCCGGGATCGGCCCCGGGGAGCTCCTCGAGGCGATCGCCGGCGGCGACGCAGCGCGGCTCCGAGCGATCCCCGGCGTGGGGAAAAAGACCGCGGAGCGCATCGCCCTGGAGCTCAAGGACCGGGCCGAGACCCTGCTCTCCGAGGACGGGACGGGGGGGAGGGCGGAGGCCCTCGTCGGGCCGCCGGGCGACCGGGGGGGGGCCAAGGACGCCGTCTCGGCGCTCGTCAACCTGGGGTATCCCCCGCGCTCCGCGAAACAGGCCGTGGAGAAGGCCGGGCGCGGGGTCGACGGCGCCAATCTGGAGGAGCTGATCCGGGAGGCCCTGCGCCTGCTGTCCTAGCGTCCGGCCCGAGCATTCCGTTCCCGACGGGACGCCCGGCCTTTACAGCCTTTTCACCCGAGATCCGCAGAAGGTCCCATGGAAGAGCGCATCATCGATCCCGAGCCCCAGCCCGACGAGATCCCGACGGAGGTCAACCTGCGGCCCTCCAGTCTGGACGAGTACGTGGGGCAGGAAGAGCTCAAGAAGAACCTCAAGATCTTCATCGAGGCCGCACGCGGGCGGGCGGAGGCCCTGGATCACGTCCTGTTCCACGGAAGCCCCGGTCTGGGAAAGACGACCCTGGCCCACATCATCGCGCGCGAGCTGGGGGTGAACATCAAGAACACGTCCGGTCCGGTGATCGAGCGCCCGGGCGACCTGGCCGCCATCCTGACCAGCCTCGAGCCTCACGACGTCCTGTTCATCGACGAGATCCACCGGCTGAACCATGTGGTGGAGGAGATCCTCTACCCCGCCATGGAGGACTACCAGCTGGACATCATCATCGGCCAGGGACCCTCCGCCCGGACCATGAAGATCTCCCTCCCCCCCTTCACCCTGGTGGGGGCGACGACCCGCACCGGTCTGCTGACCCCGCCCCTCAGGGCCCGCTTCGGTGTGGTCCTCCGGGTGGACTTCTACCGGGCCGAGGAGCTCCAGGAGATCGCCGTCCGATCGGCCCGCCTGCTCGACATCCAGACCCGGGACGAAGGGGCGTTCGAGATCGCCCGTCGCTCCAGGGGCACGCCCCGTGTCTGCAACCGTCTCCTGCGACGGGTGCGGGACTTCGCCCAGGTCCGGGCCGACGGCGTCATCACGCGGGAGGTGGCCGTGGAGGCCCTGGCCATGCTGGAGGTGGACGACCGCGGGCTGGACCGCATGGACCGCCACATCATGCTCACGATCATGGAGAAGTTCGAGGGGGGGCCGGTCGGGGTGGACACCCTGTCCGCCGCGGTCAGCGAGGAAAAGGACACCATCGAGGACGTGTACGAGCCCTTCCTCATCCAGGAAGGGCTCCTCAAGCGCACGCCCCGCGGCCGCGTGGCCACGAGGCGGGCCTACGAGCACTTCGGCCTGCCGGCCTGCGGACGCGGCGACGCGGACCAGGAACGGCTGTTCTAGCCCCGCACTCCGCATCCCGGGACCGATTGACAACGTTCGCCGATTCCACTACCTTCGAAGAAGATCGGGCAGCAGCCCGGATCCGCACGGAGGGGACGAGCCATCTCGAACTTCAGCCAGACCCACAGCAGGATCACGACGTTCCACATCCTCCGGAGACAGGACCGCAAGCACCTGAAGACCCAGCTTCGGCTCCACTCCAAGTGGCAGAAGGCCGTCCTGATCGTCCCCCTGCTCGCGAGCGAGTTCACGGAGCCCGCCAACCGCCCCGTGTTCGAGAACCTCCTCAAGCAGCTCGCCGGAACCTCCTATCTCTCCAGCATCATCTTCGGCCTGGACCGGGCCGGGGAAGAGGAGGCCCGCGAGCTCCACGGCCTCATCCGCGAGCACGGCATCCGGAGCTACGTCCTCCAGTGGAACGACGGCCCCGGATTCTCGGCCATCTACGACAAGCTGACCCAGGCGGGGTTCAACATCCAGGAACCGGGCAAGGGACGGAACATGTTCCTGAGCTTCGGGATCGCCCTGGCCCTGGGGGCCAAGTCCATCGGTTTGATCGACGCGGACATCCGGACCTTCAAGGCGGTCCAGCTGGACCGCCTCTTCTACCCGGTGGTCACGCTCAACTACGACTTCTCCAAGGCCTACTACACGCGCATCCGCGAGGGCGCCCTGTACGGCCGGGTCAAGCGCCTCCTCCTCGACCCGCTGCTGCTGACCCTCAAGCGCAAGTTCACCGAGAGCAAGGACGAACGGATGCTGCGCCTGATCGACTTCCTCCTGGGGTTCAACTACCAGCTCTCCGGGGAGGTGGCCTTTCACTCGGACCTCCTGAAGAAGATGCGATTCGCCACGAACTGGGGCGTGGAGATCTTCACCCTGATCGAGGTGTACCGGAAGGCCTCCTCGGCGGCCCAGGTCATGTTCACGGACCGGCCCTTCGACCACAAGCACCAGGAGGTGTCGGAAGGGGACCACACCAAGGGGCTCAACCGCATGGCCGTGGACATCGTGACCACCCTGATGAACGCCCTGGTCATCGAGGAGGGACTGGAGATCTCGGACACCTTCATCCGTGACCTCTCCATCACCTACCAGGCCGTGGCCGAGGAGCTCATCAAGAAGTACTCCGACGACTCCGGCTTCAGCTTCCTGGACTACGACCGGGAGGGGGAGGAGAACCTCGTCAGGAACGTGTTCCGGGACTCCATCCTCCACGCGGGGGAGCTGCTGACATCGCCCATGAGGATGACCGAGCGGTTTCTGCGGCTGGTGAACACCCACCCGGAGTTCAAGCCCTTCCTGGAGCAGGGGCTGGCGGACACCATCCTCCGGGTGGAGGAGAAGAGCCGGCGGGCCCTGTTCCAGACCCCCACCACGGTCTCCTGGGAGCGGGTCTCCAACAAGCTCCCCAACATCTTCTACGACCTGATCGAGGCGGTGGAGGGAGAGAAGCAGCGGTTCCGGTGAGGAAAACCGCATTGGGCGGGAAGCCGGGTGAGCGGCGGGACCGCGGCGGGGTGCAACCGGAATCAAGTCCGCCCCCCCGCGGCCGATAAAAAGGGGTAGGAGCTGCGCGTTGGCGGCGAGCGGGGCGGATCCAGCGGATCTCATCGTCTTCACGGACCTGGACGGCACCCTGCTGGACCACGACACCTACGGGTGGGAACCGGCCGCGGAGGCCCTGGAGCGCTGCCGGGAGCTGGGGGTCCCGGTGGTCATGGTCTCCAGCAAGACCCGCGCCGAGATGGAGCGCCTCCGGGCCGGGCTCCGGCTCGACTGGCCGTTCGTTCCGGAGAACGGAGGGGGCATCGCGTTCCCGCCCGACTGTCCCCAGGCGCCACCGCCGGAGGCCCTTCCCGGCGGCGAGGGCGGTCATGTTCTTCACCTGGGGGTTCGCTACGGCGTCGTCACCCGGGCCCTCCGGCAGATCCGGGAGGAGCTGGGGCGACCGGATCTCCGGGGCTTTTCGGACATGGGCGTGGAGGAGATCGCCCGGCTCACCGGGCTGCCCCTCGAGGACGCGAAGCGGTCCGCACGCCGGGAGTATGACGAACCCTTCGTGATGAACGCCCCCGGAGAGGCGGAGCTCGACCGACTCGAACGGACCGCACGGAAGCGGGGCCTCCAGGTGACCGCCGGGGGGCGGTTCCTGCACCTCCTCGGGGGATGCGACAAGGGAAAGGCCGTCTCCCTGCTCACGGAATGGTTCCGCAGGGAACGCCCGGGGGCTCGAACGGTCGGCCTGGGGGACAGCCCCAACGACCTGCCCATGCTGAGGCGGGTGGACGAGCCCGTGCTGGTTCGCTCGTCCCCGTCCTGGGAGGAGATGGCGGAAGCGCTTCCCGGCATTCGAGTGAGCGACAGACCGGGGCCCGACGGTTGGAACCGGGCGGTCCTGGACCTTCTGGCGACAAGCGTGAACGCATGAAACGGAGCCGCACCGGAACGCGATTTCCGGACGCAAATCGGCGACACGGAGGCTAGTGCTGAGATGTTCGAGAAAGAGGTCAACCCCGACGGAGTCGACAAGGCGGATCTGATCGTCTGCATTCCCTCTTACAACGAGGCGGATTCCATCAGCTACCCGGTGCAGCAGGCGAGCGAGGGGCTGGTCAAGTTCTTCCCCGAGATGCGCTCGGTCATCATCAACACGGACAACAACTCGCCCGACGGGACCCGGGAGGCCTTCCTGAACACGCCGACGGAGCGGTCCAAGATCTACCTGTCCACCGCGCCCGGCGTCAAGGGCAAGGGGAACAACTTCCGGAACCTGTTCGAGAAGGTCCTCGAGCTGGAGGCCAAGGCCGTGGTGGTGGTGGACGCGGACCTCAAGAGCATCACCCCCCAGTGGATCCGTCACCTGGGCGAGCCCCTGTTCAACGACTTCTCCTACGTGGCCCCCCTCTACGTCCGCCACAAGTACGACGGCACCATCACCAACGGCATCGCCTACCCGCTGTCGAGGGCCCTCTACGGACGCCGGGTGCGGCAGCCCATCGGCGGGGACTTCGGGTTCAGCGGAGACCTGGCCCGGGTCTACCTGGAGAACGAGGCGTGGGACGAGGCCACGGCCAACTTCGGCATCGACATCTGGATGACCACCATCGCCCTCAACCAGGGCGTGCCCATCTGCCAGTCCTTCATGGGGCGTCCCAAGGTCCACCGTCCCAAGGACCCGGCCTCCTCCCTCGGACCCATGTTCCGCCAGGTCATCGGCACCATCTTCTCGCTCATGTCCCACTTCGACGACACCTGGATGCGGGTCAAGTACAGCAAGCCGACGGCCATCTACGGGTTCGGGCTCGGTGAGGTGGAGATGCCGCCCAAGGTGGACGTGGACGCCAAGAAGCTCTTCGAGAAGTTCCTCGCCGGGTTCGACCAGTACGAGGAGGTCTGGAAGGAGTCCCTTTACGAGGACGTCTACGGGAAGCTGATGGAGATCAAGGGAATGAAGGAGCGGGTGTTCGCCTTTCCCACGGACCTGTGGGCGCGGATCCTCTTCGACATGGGCGTGGCCTACCGCGACCGGGTCCGGGAGCCGGACGAGCTCATGGAGTCCCTGATCCCGCTCTACTACGGGCGGACCTTCTCCTTCGTCAAGAAGACCCGCAGGATGTCCACCCAGCAGGCCGAGGAGGCCATCGAGGAGGATTGCGTCACCTTCGAGATGACCAAGCCCTACTTGATCAAGCGGTGGAACGGGGAGCTCTAAACCCTATTTCACCATGATCAACCGCACATCCATCACGTTCGTCTTGGTGGGGCCGGTCATCAGCAGGTCCCCTGTGGCCGAGAAGAACGTGTAGGCGTCGTTGTCGTCCAGACAGGCCTCCGCATCCAGGCCGGAGGCCCTTCCCCGCTCCACGGTCGTCGGGTCCACCACCGCGCCGGCCGCGTCCGTGGGGCCGTCGTTCCCGTCCGTGCCCCCGCTCAGGATCGCGATCCCGGCGTCCAGCCCGGCCAGCTCCAGGGCGGCCGCGAGCCCGAACTCCTGGTTCCTTCCGCCCTTGCCCCTTCCCCGGATGGTCACCGTGGTCTCCCCGCCCGAGATCACGCACGCGGGGGGCGCCAGGGGCCGCCCGGTCTTGAGCATCTCCCGGCCGACGGCCGCGTGCACCTTGGCCACGTCCCGGGTCTCCCCTTCGATCATGGAGGAGAGGATCAGGGGGGCGTAGCCCAGGGACTCGGCCTCCCGGGCGGCCCGCTCCAGGGCCTGGATGTTGCTCCCGATAATAAGGTTCGTGACCCGGTCGAAGGCCGGGTCCCCGGCCTTGGGGGTGTCGGGGATCCGGCCGTCCCGACCCTGCGCCAGATGCTCCCGTACGGTATCCGGCAGGTCGGGAACCAGGCCGTAGCGGTCCAGGATGTGCCAGGCCTCCTGAAAGGTGCTCGCGTCCGGGACGAACGGACCCGACGCGATCACGTCCATCCGGTCCCCCACCACGTCGGAGAGCATCAGGTTGACGGTGACGGCGGGGGCCGCGGCCCGGGCCATCTGGCCGCCCTTGGATCCGGAGATGTGCTTTCTCACGGCGTTGATCTCGTCGATGCTCGCGCCGCACTCCAGGAGCCTCCGGGTGACGGCCTGCTTCTGCTCGAGGCGGATGCGCCCGGCCGGCTGCGGAAGCAGGGCCGATCCCCCTCCGGAGATCAGGGAGACCACCAGATCGCCTTCTCCCGCTCCCTCCAGGAGCTCCATGATCGCCCGGGTGCCGTCCACGCCGTTCTGGTCCGGCACGGGGTGATCCGCCTCCACCACCGCGGTCCTCTCCAGCTTCTCGGAAAACCCGTACTTCACGTTGATCCGCCCCTCGGTGATGCGGTCGCCCGCCAGCTCCTCCAGGGCCCGCGCCATGGGCGCCGTGGCCTTGCCCCCGCCCACCACGATGACCCGCCGGAAGGCGTCCAGATCCAGCTCGCCGGCCGTTCCCGGCTCCTCCCCCAGGAGCAGCCGCCCCCCCTCCCTTCGCACGAACCGCTTCACGGCCTCGTACGGGTCCACACGTTGAACGGCGGCCCGAAAGATGCCTTCCGCATCGCGCCTCAACCTCGCCAGGTCCTCTCTTCCCACGGTCTTCCCCATGCTCTCTCCTCCCGATTCATCGCTGTTCGGTCCCCGGGAATTCCCAGAAAAACACTATATATGGTGTTTTCACTTGACATCCCTGCCCACGGATTGTAGTGAAAGGGTCAAAGTGTCCGTTCCCTTTCCCCCCGATCAAGCCGCCCCCACCCGGGCGTCGAACGAAAGGAGACCATGGACCGGAGAAGGTTCATCCGACAAGGGACCCTCGGCCTGCTCTGGGGCGTTGCGGGCCTCGCCGGGCCGTTTCGATCCCTGGCCCTTGGCTCCCCTCCCCAACGATGGGACCGCCCCCCCCGCATCGCCCTGATCATCGACGACATCGGGTTCAGCCGCAGCCGGGCCCGGGCCTTCCTGGAGATCGGCATCCCCATGACCTATGCGGTGCTCCCCCGGCTGGCCCACTCCCGCGACCTGGCCTTCGAGATTCGCGACCGGGGGCAGGAGGTCATGCTCCACCAGCCCATGGAGCCCTGGAACGAGGGTCTGGACCCCGGCCCCGGGGCCTTGTTCGTGAAGGACCCACCGGACAAGATCGTCTCCACGGTCCGGGAGAACCTCGCGGAGCTTCCCTGCGTGGCCGGCGTGAACAACCACATGGGCTCCCGCTTCACCGCCTCGCCCGAAAAGATGTCCCAGGTCCTGCCCGTGATCCGCGACCGGGGGCTCTTCTTCGTGGACAGCCTCACCTCCGGCCGGTCCACGGCCTACCCCACCGCCCGCCGGCTCCACATGCCCGCGGTCTGCCGCAACGTCTTCCTGGACAACCGGCCCGAGGAGGCCCGGGTCCTCCGTCGCCTGGAAGAGCTCCACGCCCACGCGCTCCGGCACGGGCAGGCGGTCGGCATCGGCCACCCCCACCCGGAGACCTCCCGGGCCGTGGCCCGCTTCGTCTCCTCCCTGCCGGCGGGCAGCGTCGAGTTCGTTCACGTCTCCGGGATCCTTTGACATTCCCTGCATGATACCAGAAGATGGCGGTGGAACAAAGGCGGGCCTTTTCCCGGAGGCTCCGCATCCGCCCGGAGGACAAGAAAAACACAGGGGAACGCCATGACGAACTACGAAGCCCTCATCCGGGACAATCTTTCCGCCGCCTTTGCGAACGGCGCCGAATCCCTCGCCGAGCGCCTGCCCGGCGACCCGGGCCCGGAGGGGGTGACCTTCCGCGCCTTCGGCTCGACCTGCCGCCTCACACCCGACGCCATACGCCTGGACGACCGGCCGGAGACCGGTCCCCGGGGGGTCGTGCTCTCCCTCTACGCGGCCGGAGCCGCCCCGGACGCCATGGTGACGGCGCCGCCGGCCTCCTTTCGGGACCTTCCCGGCAGCATGCCCTACCAGGGCGCCTTCACCGCCAACGCCGAGCGCCCCCTGGTCCCCCGGGTCCCCGCGATCCAGGCCGCCGCGCAGCGCATTCTCCGCGTCCTCGGCGGGCCTGCGAGCCCTCCCGAGGAAACGCCGGGCGACTTCTCCCTCCTGCTCTTTCCCTTGCCCAAGGTGGCGCTCTCGTATATCTTCTACCTGCCGGACGAGGAGTTTCCGGCCTCGGCGACCTGCCTCTTCTCGAACAACGCCCTGCGGTTCATGCCCCTGGACGGACTGGCCGACACGGCGGAGTACACGACCCGGCTGCTGCTGGACCTGATCTCCGAGGAAACGACATGAGCGAACACCCGAAGGCCTCCATTCCGCTCGAAAACGGCCTGACCCTCGAGCTTTTCGACGAGAGCCGGCCCATGGCCGGGGACCGGTGGCTGGTCCTTCTCCTGGCCCGCATGGAGGTTCCTCTGGATCCGGGGCTTTTGGGGTCCGGGCCCGAGGGCGATCGGCTGTTGGGCGTCCTGAGGCGGGAGCACGGGGATCGCCTCGAGTACCGGGCCGAGCTCAAGAGGCATTTTGTGGATGAGCAGGAGAAGGACCGCGTCCTGGAAGGGTTCGCGAACATCGTGCTCCAGGAGAAACGCCCCTACCTGGCGCACCCGGACTTTGCCAGGCGCTTCGCCCTCTCCCGTGTCGCGGAGCTCCGGCGGAAAGACCCCCGCTTGATCGAGTGAGCATGCGGCCGCCGTCGCCGGTCTACCCGCAGCTCTGGGGGGCGTTCGCCGGGAACCTCTCGGCCTTCGACCTGGTCTGGTGCTGCGGCCCCAAGAGCGGAGAGATCCTCCTGCGGTCCACGCCCCCGATCCGCTGAAGCGGGACCACGAAAAAAGCCCCTGAAGCCTCGGTGGGCCCAGGGGCTGGAAAGCCGTCATCGCCTTCGAACGGGGCTATCCGGCGGACCGCACCGCCCGGACGCCGCTCAGGTCGCTCATGGGAAAGTCCAGGAAGAAGCCCAGGTGGAAGTTGCCCTTCCAGGCCCGCTCCACGCCCCTGGTGTCGGCGCTCCAGCAGTACTTCAACGCTGCGCTGAAGACCGGCGCCAGGAACAGGTCGTCATTCATCCACGACCGCTCCATCAGGCTGGCGAGCTCCTCCACGGTGGGCAGCCGCCAGTCGGCGTGCCCCGCAAACCGCTCCCGGTTCAGCTTCTCCACATACGCGCCGGCCTCGTTCCAGTCCACCACCCCCGGGGAGCCGTCCTTCTGCCACATGAGCCCGGTCCTGCGATCGGTGACCGTTCCGTCGCCGTTGTCCTGATAGTTGTTGGCGAACTCCCCGTTCGGGTTGCAGAAGTCCCCGTTGTAGGTCCAGCAGGTGGCATAGAAGTCGTTCTCCACCAGGAGGGCCTTGACCCCCTCCTCAGAGAGATCCCGGGGCTGCCGCCGCAGGGAGACCGGCTCGAGCACCTCGGGCTTGCCGCTGGGGACCGAGGCCACGGCGGGCGCCTCCTCCCCCGACAGGACGCGCGCTTCCCGGTCCCGATCCTCGGCCTCGTACTCCATGGCCTTCTCGCCCTTCGGACCCGCATCCGAAGGCGCTGCCGCTCCTGCAGTCGGCGCCTCGACGCCCACCACCACCTCCTCCTCGGGTTCGGCTGGAGGGGCCGTCTCCTTCGAGACCGCCGGGCCGGGCTCGTCCGTCTCCCCGATGCCCGGGGCCCGGGCGCCCACGACGATCTCCTCCCCTTCGGGTTCGGGCGGCGACGGCGCGGTCGGCTCATCCACCTCCTCGATGCTCGGAGCCTGCACACCGACCACCACCTCCTCTTTGGGCCCGGACGGCCCGGGCTCGGAGGCAGGGGGTTCGGCACGTTCCTGTTCGATCGGGGCCGGCGCCTCCTCCGGGCGGGCCTGAGGCTCGGTCCGGACCGCGGCCAGGGCCCGGTCCTCCGCCCGTCCGCCCGCCCGAGCCAAGGCCAGGGTAGCGGTCTCCGGCTCGAACGTCCGGACGTAGGCGCCCTGCCGCAGGCCGCTCTGCAGGGACCACGCCGTTACCTTCTCGTCCACATAGGCGCCCAGCTCCATCAGGCTGACCACGCCGTCGCCGTTCCCGGCCACGTCCCGGTCCGCCTCCCCCTGGATCCCGGCGATCAGCGCGCCGCCGAACACCCCGTAGGGCGCCCGGTCGTGGTCGTGGGAAAAGGTCCCCTTCTTGGCCGCGTAGAACACCGACGAGACCTGGTCCCGGATGTATCGGTCCGGATAGACCGCCTCGAGATGAGGGCCCTTCTTCCAGATCTCCTTCCGGGCCCCGTCCAGGAACAGGATGCGCTGGGCCGCCCGGCTCCGGGCCAGGAACTCCTGGACGTCCGCCAGCGGAACCGCCGTCCTGGGGATGTTCCGGACCATGGCGTCGGCCGGCAGCAGAAAACCCCGGCCGCCCGGATCGGTCACGCCGTGACCGGAGAAGAAGACGAGCAGCGTGTCCCCCCGATCCACCTTGGACAGCACCCGTTCCAGTCCCGACAGGATGTTTTTGCGGGAAGCGTAGGCCGGCTCTTTCGAACCCGCCTCGTCCGTGAACACCAGGACCCGGTCGAACCCGCCGTGGGTCTCGAGCGCCCGCCCCAGGTCAAGGGCGTCCCTCGCCGCATGCGATAGATCCTCCAGGTCCGGGTCCTCGTAGTCACTGACGCCGATGCAGACGGCCCACCTCGTTCCGGATCCGAGATCCGCAGCGGCGGCGGCGGACGGGCCGAAAAACAGCAGCGCGGCCATCGCCGCGTAGAACCATACTCTCATCCATGACTCCCGGGGATCTTTCAGGGGAAAATGCGTGGAGAGAACCTATCCGCAATTCCGGCGCGTGTCAATCACCGATGACGCCGGATTCGACCGGTTGTCCCCTGATCCCTTCACCCGTCCCTACACGGGCTCCGGGATCTCCACCGGCTCACCCGCGAGGATCGCTTCGGGGATCGTCGTGACCATGCGCTCCGCCTCGTCCGGACGGCCCAGGACGCCGGCCGCGGCCTCCACGCCGCGGGACAGAACGGGCGGCCGGTCGTGGGGGGAGTGGGCGTCGCTGGCCATCACGTGAACCAGACGACGCCTCAAGAGGATTTCGGCCGTGTCCCGCACGGCCTCCCCGAAGTCGCCGGTCAGGCTCATGGCGGTCACCTGGGCCAGGGCCCCCATCTCCACCAGCTCGCGAAGGAGCTCCTTGTCCCGGGAGACGACCGGGTTCCGCTCCGGGTGGGTGATGATCGGCGTGATGCCGTGGATCCGGAGCTGAAAGATCTCCTCCTTGACGCCCGGGGACACGCTCTGGGAGGGCAGCTCCAGGAGCAGGTACTTCCGGCGGTCGCCGACGGTGACAGCCGAGCCGTTCCGGACGGCCTCCACCATTCCGGGGACCGCGTGAACGTCCCCCCCGACGTGGAGGCGAAGCCGCAGGCGCCGCTTCGCCAGCTCCTTTTCAAGGGCCGCCAGGCCGGCGTGCACGCTCGCGAGGTCGTTTTCGTAGAGCCCGTTGAGCATGTGGGGGGTGGCCACCACGGTCCGGACGCCGTCCCGGAGGGCCGACTCCGCCATGATGAGGCTCTCCTCCAGAGACCGCGGCCCGTCATCCACGCCCGGCAGGATGTGACAGTGGAGGTCGATCATTCCGGCCCTGCGTTTGATCGATCTACCCATGCCCATGCCGGGTGTGACCGCCCGTCAGGCCCGCGTAAACGGATTCCATGTGATGAATCAGCCGGGAGCTCGAGTACTGCTCCTCCACGAAAGCGCGCGCCCTTTTGACGCGCGCCTCGTTTTCGCCGTCGCCGTCCTCCAGAGTATGGATCAAACCGTTGGACAATCCTTCGACATCATTGACCTTACAGAGGATTCCCCGCCGGCGGGAGGTGAAGCCCTTCGCCGTCTTCGCCTCGTCCCGAGGTCCCAGCAGGTCCCTCACCCCGCCCGCGTCCGCGGCGACGACCGGGACGGACGAGGCCATGGCCTCGATGATCGAGACGGGGGTCCCTTCGTTCAGGGAAGTCAAGGCGAGGACGTCCAGGTCCGCAAAGGCGGTGTGGATCTCCTTGACCCATCCGCAAAAGCGGACGTGATCCTCCAACCCCAGCCGACGCACGTAGGCCTCCGCCCAAGCCCGGAGCTCTCCGTCCCCGATGACCAGGAACTTCAGCTTCTTTTTCCAGGGCCTCTCGACGAGGGTCCCGGCCGCGTCGAAGAACATCTTGTGGTTCTTGACGGGGGCCAGGCGTCCCACCACGGCGACCAGGATCGTCTCTTCATCCACGCCGATCCGCTCTCTGAACCGCCCCTTGACCGCCTGGCAGGAGAGGAAGGGAGAGAGGTCGAACCCGAGGTTGACCTGTCTGATCTTCTCGGGCGCGGCAATGCGGAAGGTGTGGGCGAGCTCCTCCCTCTGGGTCCGGCTGATGGCGATGATCGCATCGGTCCTCCGGGCGAGAGCCCGCTCGACAGCCAGAAACAGGCCTGACTTCAGCTTGCCGAAATATCCATGAAAAACATGCCCATGAAACGTGTGGACGGTCCTCACGCGCCGCAGGAACAGCCCGTTGTAGACCAACGTCGCCAGTCGCCCGACGGTGCCCGCCTTGGCCGTGTGCGTGTGCACGATGTCCGGCTTTTCTCGAATGATGATCTTCAGCAGCTTGAAACAGGCAAGAAAATCCTGCTTGGGATCGAGCTCCCGGTGAAGCTCCGGGATGCTGCGGTGAACGACGTTCTTCTCATTCACCAGGTAGCTCATGTCCCCTTCGTGACTCGAGATGTTTCCCGTGACCAGAAGGGAATCGAATCGTTCCGGGTCCAGGCCCGTCGTCAAGAGGGACACATGGATCGCGGGCCCCCCGATGTTCAACCGCGTGATGACCCTCAACACCTTGATTTTGTGTTCTTTCAATCCGAACCCAGCCGTGGGGGGTGAGCATGGTGCGAAACCGCTATCGGCACCGACGGTCCCGCGCGGTGTCGAAGTCGTGGGGGTGGTCGTCTTCCTGGTCGTAGCGCCCCTCGTAGTACTCGATGACCCGGGCGGTCCGCTCCGCCCGGAACCGGTGGGCGCAGCCCGGCCGAACCACCACCTTCTGCCCTTCTTCCAGGAGCACTTCCGCCTCCTCGCCCGTGACCGGGTCTGCGAGCTCCAGCCGGAGGGAACCGGAGACCACGTAGAAGTGCTCGGTCTTTTTCTCGTGGAAGTGACCGCCGCGGTAGCCCTTGTCCGGGACCAGGGAGAAGGTGCCCAGGTGGTGGATGGTCATACCGTCCTCGATCAGGGCCAGCTCGCCCCGCTCCTCCACGAGACGCTTGCGCGGGAGGAACGCCCGCGTAACCGGCAGGGTCTCGATCTCCACCTTGCCCCCGAGCGGTCCGAGGTCAACCATTTGACGGTTGGTCCGGGCATCGCTGCTCTGCGGACCATCAGATGGTGCCATGGGTCCTCGTTGTTTCCGGCCGGCGACCGGCCAGGGCTCCGCCTCCGGGATGGCACGTATCGTGCAATGGATCGGGTGGCAGCCAGGGTCGGGAGCGGTTCGGCCGCCGGCGCGTGCCCGCGCCGGCGGGGGATACCCGTGTGTAAACGCTTCCCAAGACGACCGCACACAGATCTACACGAAAATGCCTCGAAATGCAAGTCTATTTGTTTGTGCACACCCGTCACTTTTTACATACAAGGGAGCCTTAAGCTTTGCGACAAGCCCGGCGGGGTGGTAAACCCCGCCCTGCGAAAACACCGGTTTTCATCAGCGAGGGTGACCGGAGGTTGGACGCCGGTCGTGGACGCTTGGAAAATCCGCGGTTGCAGGTAACACAAGATATGGTGCCCCCACATATTAGTGAACCCTATATAAGCATAAATTAAACAAATTTATGTTAATTTAATAAAAAGTGCTTGACAGACAACACCACATATATATGATGACCGACCATGGGGCACGGCTGAATTGTGGTACACCTGACACCGGAGGGCAAATTGGGGCGCAACCTAGTGAAGGGGATCCGGGAAACGCTTCTCATGAGCAAGGCCGAGCTTGCCAGGAAAGCGGGCGTCTCCCCCCTCACCATCGACCGGGTCGAAAAGGGAAAGAGCTGCCGCATGGAAACCAAGCGCAAAATCATCCTCGCGCTTGGATACGATCTGGGTGAGAAGAAGCAAATCTTTCCGGAGGACTAACTTCAAAGGAAGAGAGACACGATGCCCGTCGCCAAGAAAAACCAACTCGTCGGCCTGGATATCGGATCGCACTCCATCAAGCTGGTTGAGATCTCGCAAGCCAAGAAAGGCATGGCCCTGCAGAGCTTCGGCGTGATCGGGCTTCCGCAAGACGCCGTTGTCGAGGGATCCATCAAAGAGATGGAGATCGTCTCCTCCGCCATCAAGAATCTCTACCGGAACCTCAAGATCAAGAACAAGAACATCTGCACCTCCATCTCCGGGTACAGCGTCATCGTCAAGAAGATCTCCATCGACCGGCGGGAGGACGCCGAGCTCGAGTCCTCGATCCACGACGAGGCCGAGCAGTACATCCCTTTTGACATCAGCGACGTGAATCTCGATTTCGAGATCCTGGAGCCCCCGGCCGAGCCGGAGGCCCCGGAGGAGGGGGAGTCCGAGCAGGAGGAGAAGTCAGGCCTCATGGACGTCATGCTCGTGGCCGCCAAGAAGGACATGGTCGAAGACTATGTGGGCCTGCTGCAGCTGGCGGGCCTCAATCCCATGGTGCTCGACGTGGACGCCTTCGCCCTCCAGAACGCCTTCGAGACCAGCCTCGGAGAAACAAAAGGCTGTTACGCCCTGATCAACGTGGGAGCCGAGGAGCTGGGCATCAACGCCATCAAGGACGGGGTGTCCATCTTCACGAGGGACTCGTCTTACGGCGGTGCGCAGATCACCGAGGCCATCATGAGCAAGCTCAACGTCTCCTTTGACGAGGCCGAGAGAATCAAGCTCAGCAGATCCAACTCCGGCAAGCGGAAGGCGGAGCTGGAGGAAATCTTCACGAACGTCATTTCCGGATGGGGACAGGAGATCAAGCGGGCGCTCGACTTCCTGGCCGCCACCTATCCGGAGGAGAACATAGAAAAGCTGTACATCAGTGGCGGTTCCAGCAGGATCCCGGGGTTCCGGCGATACCTGGAGCTGGAAACGGAGCTCTCTGTGGAGGAATTGAACCCGTTCGCCAACTTGCAGATCAACGAAAAGGTGTTCGATCCCCGATACCTCAGCTACATGGCCCCACAAGCGGCCGTGGCCGTTGGTCTCGCTTTGAGAAGCATTGGAGACAAATGATACGCATCAATCTCCTGCCCTTCCGGGCTGCAAGGAAACGGGAAAACATCAAGAGGCAGGTCACGGTGTACACCCTCAGCGTGATCCTGCTCCTGGTAGCCATGGCTTACATGTTTCTCCAGCTCGACGGCCGGCTCTCGGACGTCAAGGCCCAGGAAACGCAGCTGAACCAGGCACTGGCGAAGCACAGGAAAACCATCGCCCGGATCAACGAGCTGAAGAAGAAGATCAAGGTGATCGAGCAGAAGCTCGATGTCATGCAGAAGCTGGAGGCTGGCAAGCAGGGGCCGGTGCGCCTCCTCGACGAGCTCGCCAAGGCGGTCCCCAAGGACAGGCTCTGGCTCTCGGCCATGGCGGAATCCGAAGGGAAC
The DNA here is from genome assembly GCA_964454455.1 of uncultured Desulfobacterales bacterium. Taxonomy (GTDB): domain Bacteria; phylum Desulfobacterota; class DSM-4660; order Desulfatiglandales; family HGW-15; genus JAIPEI01. The sequence goes on from CAYVVQ010000021.1 coordinate 20,064, forward strand.
CTGACCCTGACGGGGTCGGCACGGGACAACGAAACCGTGGCGGAGTTCATGACGAACCTCGAGAACTCACCGATCGTGTTGTCCGTGGATCTCCAGAGCAGCCAGTCCACGACGGTTCAAGGGGTGAGCCTGTCCAACTTCAGCCTCAAGTGCAGGGTCGACCCCTCGGGCAAGGGCGAGGGGACCCGGAAGGGCGGCTGACAAACCGCGGCGGCGGAGCAGGCCCTGTTTGCCTGAGGTCTCCGGGGCCCAGGGGACCGGGTCGAAAAACGCCCCATAGCGAAAGGAAAGCGGTCGAGCATGGAAGATCAGAAACCGTCTTTCGTCGAACGAGTCGAAAAGATCAAGATGCCCGTCCGGATCCTGATCCTGGTCGGGACCCTGGCGCTTCTCGCAGGGGCCTTCACCTGGTTCGTCTACATTCCCAAGACCGAGGCCATTGAAAAAACGGAGAAAAGCGTCGCTCAACTCTCCAAGAAGCTTGCCGAGGTGGAGAAGGAGGTCCGAAACCGCGAGGAGTTCGAGCACAGGTTCGAGGAGGTGAGCGCGCAGTTCGACGAGGCGCTGAAGATCCTGCCCGACTCCAAGGAGATCCCGAGCCTCCTGACGAACATCACGAGGCTCGGCAACGAGGCCGGGCTCCAGTTCCTGCTCTTCAGCCCGCAGAACGAACGGGGCAAGGGCTTTTACAAGGAGATCCCGGTGTCCATCCGAGTGGAGGGCACCTACCACAACGTGGCCCGATTCTTCGACTCGGTGGGACGCATGGACCGGATCGTGAACATCCTCAATGTGTCCATGAAACCCACCCAGTCCCTGTCCACGAAGCTCGTGACCAGCTGTCAGGCGGTGACCTATCAGTTCACCGCCGAGGAACCCGGAAAACAAAACGGGAAAACGAAAAAGAAGAGGAAGAAGTGATGCTCACGAAGAAAGCAGCCCTTGCATGGATCGCCTTCACGCTCCTTTTCGGCTCCGCGGGGTTCCTGACGGCGGCCCCTCCGCCGGCCGAGGATCGAACGCCGCCCAAGGTGGAGGAGAAGGACCAAGAGGATCCGACGCAGCAGGAGACCGCCTCCCTCGAGGGCGAGACGTACCGATACAACCCCGAAGGGAAGACGGACCCGTTCGACCCGTTCATCGTGCAGAAGGCCCAGAGCCTCAGCCAGGTGAAGGAGGGAGACGTCACCGGGTCCGAGCTGCAGAAGATGCTCGCCATCCTCCAGGACCTCAAACGTCCCAAGACGGAGCTGCAGACCTTCCCCCTATCCGCCATCAAGCTGACCTCCATCATCTCGACCGGCGGCCAGACCGTGGCCATGGTGAGGGGGCCGGAGGGCGGAAAGGGCTACATGCTCAAGAAGGGAACGTACATCGGCAAGAACGGCGGGGTTGTGGAAGAGATCATCAACGAGGAAAAGATGACCGATCTCGGGAAGCAGCTCATCCGCAAGGTGGTGATCAAGGAGCCATACCTGGATGAGAAACGCAAGATCAGCTACAGGAATGTGGAGCTGACCATGCCCGGATCGTTCAATTAGCATCGGGCTTCGCCGGACGGGAAATCATTCAACGCAAGGAGATGAGAATGACCACCAAAGGGAAAAGATGGATTCGGGGATCCCTGATCGGGCTCCTCGCATGGGGCGTGTGGGTCCTTCCGGCCTTTTCCGCACAGTTGACGGACATCATGGTGGAAAGGGTCAAGAACGACACGAACGTCATCATTCGGGGCGGGTACTCCTCCTATCGCGCGTTCACCCTCCCGAAGCCCGCAAGGCTGGTCATCGACTTCGAGGGGACCAAGCGAGGCAGCGACCTGTCCAGGCTGCACGATGTCGACGGGCCGGTGCTGTCCAAGATCCGTGTCGGCGAAGGCCAAAACCGCGTGAGGATCGTGCTGGATTCCTCCCGTAAGAACGAGCCGTTCCACTTCAACATCGGCGAGCAGGAGGGCGCCTTCCGGGTGAGGTGCTGGCGGCCCGAGCAGTCCGCGACCGCCTCGACCGAAACCGCGAGAAGCGCCCCGGCCGGAAGCGGCGATGCGGCCGGATTTCCGGAGAAGGCGCTGAGGGACGTGCTCGGGCTCTCCCGCCAGGCGGCCGCCCAGGAGGAGGTCGACGAGGGCCAGAAGGTCCCCAAGTACCCGGGGGAGAGAATCGACCACATCGACTTCTACCAGGAGGACCTCCACAACGTGTTTCGTCTCTTCGGCGAGATGTTCGGCAAGAACTTCATCGTGGACGACCGCGTGAAGGGGACCCTCACCCTCAGCCTGAAGGACGTGCCGTGGGACCTCGCCATGGACATCATCGCCGACATGAAGGAGCTGGAGGTGGTCGAGCGCGCTGACATCCTGGTGGTCAAGCCGAGGGAGGACAAGACGGAAGGCGAGCTCGTGGTCAAGTCCGTCTCGGACGAGGTGCTCCACCCGGCCCGAATCCTCAAGAAGCAGCAGGAGGAGGAGCGCAAGGCGCGTCAGCTGATCCTCAAGGGCCACAACCTGGAGAACGAGGGCCGGTACGAGGACGCCCTCCGCCACTACGAGAAGGCCTACGAAGCGTGGAAGGACAACATCGATCTGGTCAAGAAGACCGCCTATCTCCACTACCGGCTGGAGCGCTACGCCCGCAGCTACTTCTTCGCCAAGGAAGGCCTGAAGATCAACATGAAGGACGCTGAGGCCGCCCTCTACGCCGGCCTCAGCGCAGCCCAGATGAACAAGAGCGACGAGGCGGAGCTTTTCTTCGAGGCCGCCGTCAACGGAAAGCCGAAGCTTCCGGAGGCCTTCTTCAACTACGGCCTCTTTCTCGAGCAGGAGGGAAAGTTCACGGACGCCCTCCGCGTGTATCAGAAGCACGAGGAGACATTCGGCCCGTCCCTGGATGTGAGCCTGGCCATCGCCAAGGTGCTCGAGGCCAAGAATCGGGACTCCGAGGCGTGCAAGCGGTATCGTAACATCTCCTTCTCCGGCTTCCCCATGGACAAGGCCACGGAAAACATGATTCAGCAGAAGGTGAACTCCCTTTGCGATTAAGGAGGTCAGGGTGAAGAACGGTATCCAAATCTCAGTGTTCGTGTTCGTGGTTCTCTTCCTCGCGGGATGCGCCGGGCCCGACCGAAGCCAGGTCCAGGAGCCGGCGGTCGCCGAGACCAAGGCCGTCCAGATCGAGGCGCCGGCGGCTTTCCAGCCCCAACCCGAGGAAGAGCCCGGCTGGTCCGTCGACAAAAAGGGGTTCAGGACCAAGCCCCTGGAGATGGAGGTCCGGGAAGGCCATCCCTACACGCCGGTGGGCGCTGAGATCGTGAGCAAGGGCGCCCCGGTCAAGCTCATCGACGTGGTCAAGCAAATGGCCGACACCCAGGGATTCTCCGTGAGCTGGGCCGATGACGTGGATCCGGACACCAACGTCAACGTCCACATCCGGCCCGAGGACAACTTCTGGGACGCGCTCCAGAACCTCCTCCGCCAGAGGGACTACTTCTACGAGCTGAGCGGGGAGACGATCATCATCCAGTACAAGACCACCCAGCGCTACCAGGTCGTCATGCCGACCCTCAAGGAGAACTTCCGGACCGCGGTGGGCGGAAGCCTCATCGGCGGCGGCGCGGTGGAGGGGCGAATCACCGGAGAGACCGCCATCAGCGCGGACCTCCGGGAGCCCCTGGACTTCTGGGCCCGCCTGGAGGAGAACCTGACCCAGGTTCTCGAGAGCTCCACCGCGGAGGACAAGGGCCACTTCATCATCGACGACCACATCGGCGCGATCACCGTCACCGCCCCCAGGAACACCCAGGACAAGGTGGAGGCCTACCTGGCGGACCTCAAGGATAAGATCTACCGTCAGGTGGTCATCGAGGCCAAGATCATGGAGGTCCGCCTCGACGACTCCCACCAGATGGGGATCGACTGGTCCAACATCCTGTCGGTGGCCAACCGGGCGAACAACGAGACCTTCGGCGGGGAGGCCACCTTCGGCGAGGACTACGAGCTGGACAACGGCTCGATCATCGCCAACACCGTGTACCCCACGCACAAGTTCCTCAAGTACATGACCATGACCCCCCAGGCCTTCAGCGTCGCCATCGAGGCACTCAAGACCTACGGCACCACGAACGTCCTCTCCAACCCCAAGATCACCATCATGAACGGCCACGGCGCGTCCATCACCGTGGGCGAGGACATCACCTACATCGACAAGGTGACCTCCACCACGGACGAGAACGGCAACGTGACCTTCACCGTGGAAACGGGCTCCGTGCTCTCCGGGCTGGGCCTGGCGGTCATGGCGAACGTTGTGGACGAGAACGAGGTGGTCCTCTACATCGTGCCGGTCACGTCGGAGCTCCAGCCGGCCCCCTCCGGCGAGGACATCGAGTACCGGGCCTTCGGCACCGCCCAGGTGGGCCTGCCTCGGGTTCGGCTCCGTGAGATGAGCACCATGGCGCGCATCAAGGACGGAGAGACTCTGGTCATCGGGGGGCACATCGACAAGAGCGAGAGCGACACCACGAACAGCGTGCCCTTCCTGGGAAATCTCCCCGGCCTGGGCTGGCTCTTCAAGCACGAGGCCAAGTCCGTCGCAACCCGGGAGCTGGTCATTTTCATCACCCCCAAGATCGTGGCGGCGGCCGAGTGAGATCCTGGCCGTCACAACCGCCCCCACGGGGCATGGAGAGAGGAATCGTGAGAAGACGGCTTGCCATCCTCATCAGCCTGTTGTCCGTCGCGGCGCTGGCCGGCTGCGCGCAGCTCCACACCGCAGTCAAGCCCGTCCACTTCCGGACCGTGAACCCCGCCTCGGCGGGGGTCGCGGCGGTCCTCTCCACGGCCGAGTTCGCCCAGGAGCTCGAGGCCGCCCCCCGGAAGGCGGTGCTGCTCCCCTTTGCCGACTACTCGCCGGAGAACGCCCCGCTCACCCACACGGAATGCCACGACGCGCTCCAGGCAGAGCTCGCGAAATCCCTGGGAGCCCTTGGAATCGAACCCGTCGTGTACGGTGCACCGGTCACCCGTCACCTGCTGCAGTGCGGCGTGATCCTGGAAGCCGCCCCGCTCCTCGAAGAGACAACGCCCCGGACCTCCCTTCTCTTCTTCGAGGTCGAGGAGGGCGAGTGGAGCCCGGTCATGAACCGGAGGATCGGCACCCTCGTCCACCAGAACCTCCTCGCCATCCAGACCCTCGAGAGCCATGTGCAATGCAGCCCTCTGGACCGGCAGGCGATCCATGAGATCGGCTCCGCATTCGGAGCCGACTACGTGATCCGGGGCCGGATGACCGTGTACCAGTCCGGCCTGAAGTGGTCCCCTTTCCCCCACCCGGAGAGCGTGCTGCCGTTTTACTTCCCGGATCCGGCCAGGCGATCCCCGTTCATGGGGGTGGCGAGCCTCGGCGCATTCGAATGGTTCGACGGGAGACCCGTTCCGCCGCCGCCGGCAACGATCCGCTCGGAGGACAACCTGCCCTTCCGGAAGCACGGACAGAAGGTCACCCCGGTGGTGAGACTGGACCTGTTCATTCAGGACGCCGCGACCGGCGACGTTGTCTACGCACAGTCGGCCGAGACCCGGGCCCTTCAACTCTACAGCATCTCCCGGCACGGTCGATCCGAGCCTTACAAGGTGTTCGATCAGGCGGTGGTCAAGGCCGTGGATCGGCTCGTGGAACCGCTGCTCTAGAGAAGGAAGCGGGAGAGCGTTCAAGGAAATCGAAAGGCATTGCGGAATCGGGCCCCGTCACAGGGCCCGATTTTTTGCCGTGAAAATGTCCCGCAAGCTTCGCGACTTGCAGGGCGGGGTGGAAACCCCGCGCTGGGAAAACATTGGTTTTCATCAGCGGGGGTGACCCCGGGTACGCCGGGGGCACCAAGGTTCATCCCAGGGCGATCCTCATCACCTCCCACAGGTCCCGGGCGTGGAGGTCGGCCTCGAGCCGCTCGTCCTTGTACGCCACGAAAGGGACGCCGGCGGCCGCGGCGGTCTCCGCATCCACCGGCGAGTCGCCCACGTAAAGCGCGTTTCCACCGTCGACCTCGAAATGGTCGAGCACCTTGATGAGGGGATCGGGATGCGGCTTGGGGCGGGCCACGTCGAGGGAGGAGACGACCAGGTCGAAGATTCCCGTGAGCCCGTGCCTCTCCAGGACCCAGTCGATCGTGTTGCTGCGGTTGGTGGCCACGGCCAGCCCCGCCGACATCCCCAGGCAGGAAAGGATTTCCCTGAGCCCCGGTTCCATGATCATGTCCCGGATGAAGGGGTTGTAGTCCACCTCCCACCGGTAGCTCAAGGCCTCCTCCGTGTGAGGGGTGCCTCGAAAGACGTGGCGGATGGACTCGTCCGCCGTGTGCATGTGCACGTAGGCCACGTCCTCCTCGGGCATGGGCGGGTACCCGAACCTGGCCAGGATGTGGTTGTAGAAGTTCCGGTTGGCCTGCCTGGAGTCGAACATGACGCCGTCGCAGTCGAAGATGACGACCATGGCTTCTTTTCTTGTTTTCATCAACACCACCG
>CAYVVQ010000021.1:26674-39116 GCA_964454455.1 uncultured Desulfobacterales bacterium
CCGACGATATCATGCCTCGAGGGGGGGCATTGAGCACTGCCCGGCCCGAAGCGGAAGTTATCGAATTATGCAAAAACGTCCCCTATTAAAAAACGGAGGGAGGGCGCATGGAGATTCAGACGGACTACCTGGTGATCGGAAGCGGAATCGCCGGGCTCATCTTCGCGCTCGAGGCCGCCGAAACCGGCAAGGTCGCCATCGTGACCAAGAAGGAAAAGGCGGACACCTCCACCAACTACGCCCAGGGGGGGATCGCCTCCGTCTTCGACCTGGAGGACACCTTCGATTCCCACATTCGGGACACCCTGGAGTCGGGCGCCGGCCTCTGTCGCGAAGACGTGGTGCGGATGGTGGTCGAGGAGGGCCCCTCGCGCATCCGGGAGCTGATCTCCTACGGGGTCCATTTCTCCCACCGGGAGGACGGCGATGACGGCCTGGACCTGGGCAAGGAGGGCGGCCACTCGCACCGGAGGATCGTCCACACCAAGGACCGCACGGGGCACGAGGTGGAACGGGCCCTCCTGGACCGGATCGAGGCGAACCCGAACATCACCCTGCTCGAGGACCACATGGCCATCGACCTGCTCACCAAGACCACCCTGGTCAAGCGCGGGATCGTGGCCTCGGAGACCTCCGAGACCTGCTGGGGCGCCTACGCGCTGGACGTCCCGAAAAGCCGGGTCGTCACCTTCCTCTCCAGGGTGACGGTGCTGGCCACCGGCGGGGCGGGAAAGGTGTACCTCTACACCAGCAACCCGGACATCGCGTCCGGCGACGGCGTGGCCATGGGGTACCGGGCCGGGGTCAAGGTGGCCAACATGGAGTTCGTCCAGTTCCATCCCACCTGCCTGTTCCATCCCCAGGCCAAGAACTTCCTCATCTCAGAGGCGGTCCGCGGCGAAGGGGGCGTCCTCCTGGACAAAAAGGGCAACCGGTTCATGGAGAGGTACCATCCCCTCAAGGACCTGGCCTTTCGGGACATCGTGGCCCGCTCCATCGACCTGGAGCTCAAGAAGAGCGGCGACGAGTGCGTCTACCTGGACATCAGCCACAAGCCCGCCGATTTCGTGAAGGAGCGGTTCCCCCACATCCATGCCACCTGCCTGGGCTACGGCGTCGACATCACCCGGGAGCCGATCCCGGTCGTCCCGGCGGCCCACTACATGTGCGGAGGGCTTCTCACGGACAAGGACGCCATGACCGGCATCAACAACCTCTACGCCGTGGGCGAGGTGGCCTGCACGGGACTGCACGGCGCCAACCGCCTGGCCAGCAACTCCCTGCTCGAGGCCCTGGTCTTCTCCCGCCGGGCGGCCGAGCGCGCCTCCCGGGACGTGGCCGAGAACAGCAAAAAGCCCCTCCCCCGCGCACCGCTCTGGGATCCGGGCACGGCCACGGACAGCGAGGAGACGGTGGTGGTCACCCAGAACTGGGACGAGATCCGGCGCTTCATGTGGAACTACGTGGGCATCGTGCGGACGAGCAAACGGCTGGCCCGCGCCCGGAACCGGGTGCTGAACATCCAGCAGGAGATCAAGGAGTACTACTGGGACTTCCTGGTCACCCGGGACCTCCTCGAGCTGCGCAACCTGGCCACGATCGCGGAGCTGATCATCACCTGCGCATCCCAGCGCAAGGAGAGCCGGGGCCTGCACTACAACCTGGACTACCCCGAGCGGGACGACGATCACTGGCTGCGGGACACGGTGGTGGCGAAGGGAGAGAAAACGACGCCGGGGTGAGCCCGGCACGCGGCGGGAGATGCCGCGCGTCGAGACTCGCCCCGGCGGATTTCCATGGTTTCGCGGGCGGCTAGTAGGCGGCGTACTTCTTCCGGCTCTCCATCTCGGACGGAGCCTCGCCCTCCCCGCTCTCCAGATCCATCCAGGTCTTCAGAAACGTGTAGATCAGCCCGGCCCCGATGATCGCCAGGGCCACGTAGAGAAGCCCCATGAAGATCAGGTAGTCCGCGTTCCAGTACCACTCGAAGGATAACGGTGTCATGGCTTTCGACCCCTTCTTTCACCCCGGCCAACCGGGGTTTTCTTGTGACTTTCCTCTTTCCTCTTGTCTCTTTCCTCCAGCCTCTCGCCCCTAGGCGGCCGGGTTCAGCTCCTGCTCCCTGGGAAAGACCGGCAGGTAGCGGTAGGAGACCGAGAAGAGCAGGAACCCGTACCCCACGAGGGCCATGGCGATGCCCCACTCCTGCCAGGTGGGCAGGTAGCTCCAGACCCGCTCGAAGGGGAAGACCGGGATGGCCAGGCCGCCGAGGATGAAGATGAACCGGTTGAGCACGATCCCGGTGCAGTTGAGCAGGCAGGCGATGATGAGCCCCGCCGGGTTCCGGCGCACCTGGGGGATCAGGAGCAGGATGGCGGGCACGATCCCGAAGATCCCGATCTCCCAGATCAGCATCATGGCCCCGTACGAACCCTTCCCGTAAATGTCACCGAAGCTGAGGCCGTCGGCCGGAAGGGCCGTGTTCGCCCACACCAGGGTGTCGATGATCTTGAGCACGATGTAGCCCGCCAGGAGCCAGCCCGAGAGCCTCGCCAGGAACTGGACGGCGTTGTCCGGAACCAGCTTCTTGCGGCTGATCGCCTCGGTCAGCTTGGTGCAGAGGATGGTGAAGCAGGGACCCGCCGCGATGGCCGAGAGCACGAACAGGAAGAAGGTGGTGGGCCACACGTAGAAGTCCCAACGCTCGACAAAGGGCCGCGCGTACATCACGCCGAACATCCCGCCCAGGGAGCCCTGGTGGAAGAAGGAGAGGAACGTTCCCGTGGCGGCGAACACCCCCATGACGTGGTGCAGGTTGTGTCCGAACAGCCTCAGGTGGGGCACCTTCTCGATCTGGCGGTTCCCCAGGATGATGGGGATGTACTCGATGGCCAGCACGCCCAGGTAGGCCGTGATGCAGAAGGACACCTCGGTCAGCATGGAGTGGACGTTCGCGTGCCAGAAGATGAACCACCCCCGGATGGGCTGCCCGATGTCGATCCCCAGCATGGCCACGGCGCCGGAGTAGCAGATGAACCCGATGATCACGGCCGCGTTGATGATCGACTTGAGCTCCTTGCGGCCGATCACGTAGGTCAGGAACCCGGTGAAGAAGGCGCCGGCCCCCAGGGCGATGACCGCCAGATCGAAGACGATCCAGAGCGCGAAGGCGAAGATGTTGCTCATGTTCGTCTGGTTCAGGCCCTTGTACAGGCAGAGAAAGGCGGACAGGCCTCCCCAGGCCAGCAGCGCCAGCCACGGCAGGGTCCAAAGCAGGAAGACCTTGGGGGAGCAGCGCTTCACACCTTCCGGGAACAGTGCCGAATCCATTGATCATTCCTCCTGATCCAACCGCAAAACGATCTAGACAGGTTGAAACTCGTTGGGGTGGTAGTTGTCGGCCATGCGACGCACCCAGTCCTTGCTCGAGATGTAGTAGACCTTGGGCTCGGTCCCGAGCCGCTCCAGCAGCCTGAAGGCGTGGGGGTGCCTGCTGAGCTCGGCCACCCTGGAGCTCGGGTCGTTCAGGTCCCCGAAAACGATGGCCTCGGCCGGGCAGACCTCCGCGCAGGCGGTGTTGTACTCACCGTCCTCGAGCTCCCGCCGGTCCTCGGCGTAGGCCTGCTCCTTGGCCCGCATCAGGCGGTGGTGGCAGAAGGAGCACTTCTCGACCACCCCCCGCATGCGCACGGACACCTCGGGGGAGAGGTACCGCTCCGTGCCCTGGGGGAAGTGGCCGTCCCACCAGTTGAAGTAGCGCGCGTGATAAGGGCAGGCGGCCTGGCAGTACCGGCAGCCGATGCAGCGCGTGTAGATCTGGCTCACGATGCCGTTGTTGTAGTCGATCTTGGTCGCGGTCGGAGGACAGACGGAGACGCAGGGCGTGTGGTAGTGGCAGTGCATGCAGGGACGGGGAAAGTAGCTGATCTCGGTGTCCGGAAAGGGCTTTCCGTTGGTCACCTTGAAGAGCTGCATCCAGGCGATGGTCCGCTGCTTGTCCGTCTCGTCCTTGATCACGGACAGGTTGTTCTCCGCCGCGCAGGCCACCGTGCAGGTCCCGCATCCGGTGCACTTGTCCAGGTTGATCACCATGCCGTACTTGTACTTGCCTTCTTTGGCCTTCATGCCTCACCCCAAGGTTTATGGTTGCAGGGTCCAGGGTTCAGGGTTCAGGGTCCGTTTCCTTCCGTGGTCCGTACTCAGGCTTTGCTCACCCGGACGGGCGTGCTCCACCACACGCTTTGTCCGCTCAAGGGGTCCCGCCCGGCCGTCACCGCGTTCATGGGGTTCGCGCCCTTCCCCTTCTGGTAGACCCCGTAGGCGGTGTGGCCGAAGCCCATGGGCAGGTACACGTACCCGGGCATGGCGCCCTCGAAGCGATCCACCCGGGCCTGGACCTCCCCGGCGTCCGAACGGATCCGGATCCGTTCCCCCTGCCGGAGACCGAGCCGATCGGCGGTCGCGGGGTTCATCTTGGCAAAGGAGTCGTCCTTGCTCAGCTGGGTATCGAACAGCGTCTTGGTCAGGAAGGGCGGGTTGGGGAGCCGGTCGGTGGATACGTTGAACAGCTCGTAGGGGACCAGCAGCAGCTCCTCGCCGCCGGCCTCCCCGGAAAGGGCCTGCTCGTAGTGCGGCATGATCGCCTCGTCTCCACCGGCCTCGACGCCCAGCTTTCTCATGGCGGCCTCGGCGTCTCCGCCGCCCGCCGCCGTTACGGCCCGGGCCAGCCCCTCGCTGGCGAACTCGAACTTGCCGCTCGGGGTCCGGAAGCAGGTGAGCCAGGTGTAGAACGCGTGCGTGGGCTTGTACCAGAACCCGTTGGATTCCAGCTCATCCCACAGGTCGTCGAAGGAGTCGTAGTCCGGAGAAACGCCCCGCCCCCGGGCGAAGGTCTCCCAGGCCGGCTCGGTCCCGTCCCAGCTCGTGAGCCCCCGGCTCTCGGCCAATCCCTGAAGCCGCTCCTTGAGCGCGTCCTCGAAGCCCCCCCAGGGAAACGCGGCGGCCACGGGGTCGCCGATCTTCTTGGCCAGGGCGATCACCGCGTCCCCGCTGTGGCGCGTCTTGTACAGGGGCCTCACCACCGGCCTGGAGAGACCCAGGAAGGGGTACTGGAGCCCGGTGGGCCAGACCACGTCCTCCATCTTCTCCAGGTTCGTGTGGTCCGGCAGGATCAGGTCCGCCATGACTGCGGTCTCGTCGCGGAAGGGTGAGAAGCTGACGATGAAGGGGACCTTGCCCAGCGCCTTCTTGAAGGCGCCGCCGTCCGGCAGGGTGTAGGCGGGGTTGGCCGCGAGGACCAGGAGCGTGTCCACGGGCGACGACCCCTTCCCCTCCAGGACGGCCCGGGCCAGGTTCCCGACCAGGGATTCGCTCAGGGGCAGCTGCGGGACCCCGGCGGCGTTCAACCGGCCGGACTCGAGCCCCTGCCTCGCCACGGCGTCGGGCGTCACGTCCGGCCAGGCCGTGACGGGCAGGCCCTCCTGGACGATCGCCCCCCCCGGCTTGTTGATGTTGCCCTTGAGGGCGTTGAGGCTCTGTACGGCCATGCACTCCAGGAGGCTGCCGTTGAGGTTTCCCTTGCCCTTGCCGTAGAGGGCGAGCGGGGACTTGGCCTTGCCGAACTCCCGGGCGATCGCCACGATCCGGTCGGCGCTCACCCCCGTGATCTCTTCGACCTGGGCCGGGGCGTAGCCATTCAGCACCATGGTCTTGAAGCCCTTCCGGTCCCGCCCCTCGCCGTCGGTCCAGTCCTCGAACCCGTGGGTGTAGTTGGTCAGGAAGGACCGATCGACGAGATTCTCCCGAATCATCACGTGGGCCAGGCCGAGGGCCAGGGCCGCCTCGGTGCCCGGCCTCGGCGCCACCCATCCGTCGGACTTGGAGGCGGTGTTGGAGGCCCGGGACTCCACCTGGACCACCTTGGGTCCCTTGCCGTTCTCATGCCAGCGCCCCCAAGCGGCGATCACGCGTCCCGGCGCGCCCCATCCCTCGATCAGCGCCGGGCCGACGCTCAGGATGTAGTCCGCGTTCTCCAGGTCGTAGGCCATGGGGCCGGCGTTGCCCTGCATGAGCAGGTTGGCCGTCGCGTAGGTGTCCTCGATGGTCGGCATGCGGAAGGTGTTGGGGCTCCCCACCGACTCGAGGAGCCGTCGAACCAGCTCCCCCTCGGCCTTGCCCCGCCGGTTCCCGTCCACCGCCGCCAGGGCCTCGGGCCGTCCTTCCTCCCGGAGCCTGCCGATCCGCTCGGCCAGGGTGCCCAGGGCCTCGTTCCACGAGATCGGTGCGAACTGGCCCGAGCCCCGCGGGCCCACGCGCTTCATGGGGGCGGTGAAGCGGAGGGTCTCGTCGTAGAGCAGTTGGAGACCGCCGGCGCCGAGCGGGCAGATCCCGCCGGGGTTGATCGGGAAGTCCGTGCGCCCCTCGATCTTGACGGCCCGGTCGCCCACCCTGCGCACCTCGATGCCGCACCCGCCGGGGCAGAGCGTACAGACGCTCCTCTCGTGGTCGAAGCGGCCCTTCTCGGGCTTGGGGACCCAGGGCCAGTTGTTCTGGGTCCAGATGGCGATGTCATCCATCAGCTTCCACGGAAGCGGGGTCATGTGGATACCGGCGGCGCCGCCGGCGAGCAACTGGATGAAATTCCTTCTGTTGATCTCCATGGCTCTCTTCCCCTTATTTGTGGCAAACGAAGCAGGCGTTGTTCTGTTCCTGGTGATGGATGGTGTGACACTCCGCGCAGTCGTCCATCTTCATGCTGGACATCTTGATGTGGTAGGTCTCCTCGCCGTGCCCGGTCTCGATGGTCCGCAGGTACCGCTCGTCCTCGTCGGTCTCGTACATCCCGGCCTCCGCGGGCTTGATGTTCTTGGAGTAGCCGGCGATGTTCCGCCCCCAGATGTCGATGCTGTAGGCGGTGAGGCGGTTTTCCTTGTAGACGGGGAGCTTGTCGGACCGTCCGTGGTCGCCGTGGCACTGCGCGCAGGTGAGCCCCCCCATCTTCACGTGGGCGATGTGGGAGAAATAGACGCACTCGGGCTGGTCGGAGTAGATGAGCCAGGGGACTTCCTTGCCTTCGGCCACGTACTCCTCCAGGAAGATCTTCTCGTCCTCGCTCTCCCCGTAAGGAAACTCCGGGTCGTCGTGGCACATGCTGCAGGTGTCCAGCTTCGGGATGCCCACGAAGGTCCCGTCCTCCCGGAAGTAGTGGCAGTACATGCAGAGCTCCTGCTCGGTCTCCCCCTCGATGCCGATGTCCGGGTTGGTGTGGGTGACGTGGCTGAAGTTGAACGGCTGCTCCTGGCTGGAGTAGAGGGCCATGGGGAAGATCAGCCACCCCACGATGAGGGCCGGGACGAGCCCGGCGAGGACAAAGAGCCAGCCCTGCAGCGAAAACGGGGGAAGAAAGGTGGAGTTCAGCAGCTCATCCCATCTGCTCGAACCGCCCTGCGACCTCTTCTCGGAGGCATTCGATTGATTTTCCATAGAGTCAACCCTCTTCCTGGTGGATGGAACGAACGTTACCCGAAAGGCATCAACAATTGTCCTGCGTATTTACCCCTTGGGCGGGCCTTTGTCAAGGAAAAACAGGCGGGCGCATTTCTGAAAAACCCCGGCAAATCAGGCTGTTTGGCGTACCGGGCGCCGGCAGGGAGAGGCTTCGCCGGAAGCCCGGCGGCGGGTGCGGAACGGGGAGGAGAGGGTCGGCGGAGGGAGACCGTCCGGGGGCTGGAGCCCCCGGACGGGAAGGATCAGCGACGGAACTTCAGGGAGGTGAACTTCTTCATGCGCTTCCTCCGCCGCTTGGCGGCCTTGGCCTGCTTCTTCTTCTTGGCCACGCTGGGCTTGTCGTAGAAGCGGCGCTCCTTGATCTCCGAGAAGAAGCCTTCCTTGGTCAGCTTCTTTTTCAGGTCCTTGATCGCTTTCTCGATCTGGTTGTTCTGCACGGCGACTTTCATATGGATCATCCCTCGCATGGGGTGTTGAAAAAAAAGCATCCCCGCCGGTCGCCGAGATGCTTTCTGCATGCCCACCGGTTTGGACGGGAGTGGAATCAGCTCACAGCACGCTCCGGGGCCCGGGCGCGGCCCGGTACAGCGAAGGGTGATCCCGCCGGGGCAGCAGCCGATTCGGACCGCCCGGCGGATGGGGAACTCGCTGAATGAAATGCAAGGAACATCACCCCCTTTGCCTCCCCGCTCGAGCCCTCGGGCGGTCGGTCCGCCATCGGGTGTCGTGGGCGCGGGGACTCCGGCGGCTCTCGGGAAAGGGTCGCCGACGCTGAATCTTTTTGCCGGAAAAACCTACAAATTATAGGGGCTCGGATCTAATTGTCAACAAGCAATTTTTCCACGCCCCCCTCACCTCCCGCCTCCGATCTCCAGCCGTGCCACCGCCTCGACGTGGTAGGTGTGGGGAAACAGGTCCACCGGCTGGATCTCCCGGACGTCGTACACCTCCCTCATCTCGGCCAGGTCCCGGGCCAGCGTGGCCGGGTTGCAGGAGACGTAGACCACCCGGGGACACCGCCGCTCCAGGACCTCCGCCAGAACGTCCCGGTGCATTCCCGCGCGGGGCGGATCGATCACGAGGACGTCCGCCTGAACGTCCAGGCCGGCCAGGGTCCCGCGGACGTCCCCGGCCACGAACCGGCAGTTCCGGACCCCGTTCTCGGCACAGTTCCGCTCCGCGTCCGCCACGGCGCTCTCCACCACCTCCACCCCGATGACCCGCTCCGCCCGGTCCGAGAGAAGAATGGAAATGGTGCCGGTGCCGCTGTAGAGATCCAGGACCGTCTCCGTCCCGTCGAGGGCGGCGTAGTCGCCCACGACCTCGTACAGGCTTTCCGCGCCCCGCGTGTTGGTCTGAAAGAACGAGTTGGCCGATATGCGGAAGGTGTACGGCCCCAGCCGGTCCTCGAGAATGCCGTCCCCGGCCAGGACGTGCTCCCGTTCGCCCACGGCAATGGCGGCCTTGCGGGTGTTCACGTTGTGGACCACCGTCCGCACCCCGGGAAACCGCTCCCTCAGCTCCCGCGCCATCGGCTCCAGCGCGTCCGGCCGGTCCTCCGCGGTCACCAGGTTGACCAGCCACTCGTCCCGGGCCACCGAGTGGCGGAGGGTGAGGAACCGCCAGAACCCCTCGTGGCTCTTGATCCCGTACACGGGGAGCCCGCTCCGCCGGACCCGCTCCCGGACCGCTCCCATCAGCTCGTTGCCCCGGGGCGCCTGGAGCAGGCAGGCCTCCACGTCGATGATCTTGTTGAAGGTGCCGGGGACGTGGAGGCCCAGGGCGAACCCCCGCTCCACGTCCTCCCGCCCCATCTCCTCGGGCAGGAGCCACCGCCGGTCGGAGAAGGAGAACTCCATCTTGTTGCGGTACCCGAACTCGCGACCGGAGGGAATGGTCTCGTGCACGGGCACGCCCTCCAGCCCCCCGATCCGCTCCACGGCGTCCCGGACGTGGTCCCGCTTGTAGTCGAGCTGCCTCGGGTAGGCCACGTGCTGCCACTGGCACCCCCCGCAGACCCCGCTGTAGGGGCAGGGCGGGTCGATCCGGTCCGGGGAGGGGCTCAGCAGCTCGACCAGGCCCGCCTCGGCATACCCCTTCTTCTTCCGGAACACCCGCGCGCGCACCCGGTCCCCGGGCGCCGCGTCCCGGACGAACACCACGAACCCGTCCGAACGCGCCACGCCGAACCGGCCGTGCGCCATCCGCTCGACGAGCAGCTCGAGCTCCTGCCCCTTTTTCACGCTCATGATTCCCCCCAAACGTCTATGACCGGCGTCCGGTCACCCCGCTGTCACCATAGAGGCTCCAGGCCGCCCGAGTCCAGGGAAAACCCGGCCGGCCCACGTATGTTTTTGTGTTTTCGCCTTATCAAGCCCTGTCAAGGCGTTATCATGCCCATCAAACCAATCCTCACTCAACCGTTCAGGCTCAAGCACGACTGTAAGGAAACCTTGCAGTTGATCGGTTTGTTTACAGGGCCTCTCACCGCGCTTCGAGATCATCTCATTCGATTTCAATACGTTGCCCCAACCCCCTCCTCTGGTACGACTCTTGCTGGTATTCGAGTTATCGTCGATCCGCCCCCGATGCGCAGACACGATCCTTTATTCCCCGAAGGAGAACGCATGGCGCGAAAGCAGACCGGATTCACCCTCCTGGAGCTCCTGACCACCATGGTGGTGGCGGCCGTGTTGCTGGGCATCGCCATCCCTACCTTTGCCGTCTGGCTTCCCAACTACCGGCTCAAGAACGCCGCCCTGGACGTGTTCTCGAACTTCCAGCAGGCCAAGATGATGGCGGTTCGAGCCAACGACTCCCACAGCCTGGTGTTCGATCCCGGGAACAACCGCTACGAGATCCAGGACAGCGGCGGCGGCGTCGTCAAGAGCGTATCCCTGGACCAGTACGGAGATCCCGGGGAGGTCACCTTCGGGGGCGGCGACGCCACCAAGGACGCCACCACCTTCGGAGGGGGGCTTCCGGGCGACGGGGTGAGCTACGGAAGCGAGACCGTCACCTTCAATGCCAGGGGCCTGGGAAACGCCGGCTATGTGTACTTGGAGAATGCCAAAGGAACGGCATACGCCCTCGGAACGGAGAGCTCAGGGCTCATCAAGATGAGAAAATGGAACGGGAGCGCAAACACATGGGAATGATGAGACGCATGTTCCACCGGGGCAGGGTGAACCCTGCCGCGGCAGGAAACCAAGCCGAACGACCGAGGTCCCGCCATGAGTCCGGCTTCACCCTGACGGAGCTGCTCGTGGCCATGGTGCTGGCGGGCGTGGCCATGTCCGCCATCTATGCGGCCTACGTCACCCAGCAGCGCGCCTACAAGACGACCCAGGACGTCACCGCGGCCCAGCAGAACCTGCGGTCCGCCATGTACTTCCTGGAGAAGGACCTCCGCATGGCCGGCTACGATCCCCAGGACGGGGGGACGTTCGGCTTCACCAACACCCGCGACCACGACTTCAAGTTCACCTGGGACGTGGACGAGAACGGGGTGCTGAGCGGGGCCTCCGAGTACATCACCTACAAGTTCGAAACCCCCGAGACCACCATCGAACGGGACAGTGGAGACGGCAGCTTCAACGATATCGCCGACGGCATCTCCGGCGTCACCTTCACCTACTTCACTGCCAGCGGCGTCACCACCACCACGCCGGACCAGGTCCGGATGGTGCTGGTCGACATGACGGCGGAACGGGGCGGGCACGAGAGGGGGCTCCAGTCCAGGATCTGGTGCCGGAACACGGGGCTGTAACGAGCCATCGCAGGGGAGGCCATGAAAGACCTGTCCCAAAGGTCCCGTAAGGAGAAACGCATGCCCAGCGACCCGATCCCGTCCCGAACCCCGGTTCAATGATCCACGGAGAAAGGATGACGATGATGAGCCCCCATGAACCCGACGAGCGTGGAAAGAAACGCTCCCAGTCCGGCTTCAACCTGATCGAGGTGATGGTCGCCCTGGGCATCCTGGCCTTCGGCATCCTGGCCGTCGCCTCCATGCAGGAGAGCTCTCTGCTCGCCTCGAGCCGCGCTTACAACATCACGGACGGGACCTGCGTGGCCATGGACCAGATGGAAAACCTGGTGGCCCTGGCCTTCACCGACGCCAGGCTGAACGACACGAACGGCGACTACGAGGTGTTCCCCACACAGACCCAGGGCCGTTTCACCATCGACTACGCCGTGGAGCAGAACGACGGCGTGCTGCCCAACGGGTGCAAGCTGATCCAGGTGCGCGTACGGTGGAACGAGGCGGGCGGCGCCCGCAAGTCCACCGAACTCATCTGCACCAAGGAGAGAATCTGACCCCAGACCGCTCAGGTCGACACCCCGACCCGGTACGACGCGTGCCGGGTCCCGGCGGGAGGAAACAGCCGATGCAACCCACGAACCGCGACACGAGCAGGGAACATGCAGCCCACGGAGAGAGGGGCTCCGTCCTCATCATCGCGCTCATCATGATCGTTCTCCTCACGATCATCGGCATCTCGGCCTCCAAGACCAGCGAGATCGAGATCATGATCGCCGGGAACGAGCGGGTGGCCAAGGAGAACTTCTACATTGCGGAAGGCTCGGTCCGGCGGGCGGTCATGGCCATGGAGAACCGCGACCTCAAGAACAGCCCGCCGGGCTGGCTCTACCAGGAGATCGACCCGGCGGACAAGTCGAAGATGGAGTTCGAGGACATCCCCACCAAGGCCCTGCTGCTCCCGGCAAGCGACCAGACCGAGCACACGGGGACCTACGGATTCCGGAATGTGGAGGCGCTCATCGTCGAGGACGACAACTGGGACGACACCTACTCCCAGGTGCTCGCCGGCATGTCCGGCCAGGCGCGATGCCTCGCCCTGAAGAGGGGCCTCGCCCTGAAGACCTCCGCCAAGGCCACCGGCCCCATGCCGTTCGACTTCGCCGTGTACGG
>CAYVVQ010000022.1:0-38191 GCA_964454455.1 uncultured Desulfobacterales bacterium
CCCGAGCTGTCGTCATCCGCGTTGCGGAGGGGCGGACTTCATATCATCCGGATGAACTCCTTGATCTCCTTCCAGGGCATGACGGTTACATGCTTGTCACTGGTGTCCGGTTAAGAAATCGGGAAACACACATACACTTAAATTGAACGGCAGCACGTGCGGCCCTGCTCTCGAAGATAACCAGCTGAAATGATTCGAAAGTTAGGCGGACACTAGTGCATGCTCGTATGTACCTTTTAATGCAGGCAGTGATTTATGATTAAGGATGTTTTATCGCATTATGCGTTTGTGTCAAGTCCTCCTTCAGGGGACCAAGAGAGACTGCGATAGATACCTGCGACATTAGACGAGGGAATCGGTCAGGTAGTCACCAGCGTCGCCAAACCGACGGCCTGAATCCGGTCATCCAGGGGAAAGACTTCTGATCCTGGATACACGACATACATTTCGTCAATCTTGAGGTCTTTTTGAGTGATTCGCATTGACCGGGTCATGCGAGGCGAATCAGTGTGTCTGATTTCATATCCTATTCTTTTGCCTCGGTTGAAAAGAAGCAGGTCCAGTTCGGCCCCTCCGTGCGTGGACCAGAAATAGCATTCTCCTGGTCCGGCACCGTGACGACGGATGACGGATTCAATGGCAAAACCCTCCCAGGAAGGGCCGAGCTTGGGATGAAACATGAGGGCTTCTCTGTCCTCAACTCCGATCAGGGAGTGAAAAATCCCCGAATCTCGTATATACGTCCTGGGGGACTTTACCTGGCGTTTGCTGATGTTTTCATGCCACGGCGGCAGTTGCCGGATCATGAAGGTGGATTCCAGAATTTCCAGATAGTTTCGTATCGTATTGTCCGATGCCCCGAACGACCGGCCAAGCTCGGAGTAGTTGACTGTCTGCCCATGATAGTGGGCCAGCATCATCCAGAACCGTCTCATCACCGGAGAAGGAATGGAAAACCCAAGGGCGGGGATGTCTCGCTCCAGGAACGTGGTGATGTAGGCCTTACGCCACGCAGCCGCGACACGGTCTGTCTTTGCCAGGAAAGAGGGGGGATAGCCGCCGGCCAGCCAAAGCCGATCTGTTTGATCCGCCCCAACCTCGCTCACGGAGAATGGCGCAAGCTCAATGTAACCGATCCGCCCGGCCAGGGTTTCCGAGGATTGGCGAAGAAGCTCACGTGATGCGCTGCCAAGGATCAAAAACCGGGCAGGGTTGTCCCGGCGGTCCGCCAGGACCCGCAGAACTTCAAAAAGACCGAGCGCTCGCTGCACCTCATCAATGACCACCAGCCCCCGCAGTCCTTCCAGGGCGAGCTTCGGTGAATCAAGTCGAGCCAGATGTGTGGGGTCTTCCAGGTCAAACCGAATGACGGGCTGATTGACGTATCTGTCCGCGTACATCCCAGCCAGAGTCGTCTTTCCGCATTGACGGGCTCCCAGCACCGCTACAACGGGATGGATTTCAAACTGAAAACGAATCTGCTCCAGATATCCTGGACGATCAATCATCACCATTTATCCTTGAAAATTCGAACCTGATCTTCGAAATCACAAGACAAATACCGCTGATATCCATTTTTCAGAAAGGGTTCGGTTTTCCGGAACGGTGTGGGGTAACACGAGGAGGGTTTGTTGCGTGTGGTTTTGGGTTGATCAGGCATGATGTGTTCAATTGGGTTTGCGCTTGGCATTGTGCAACAAGATGTCATGCGTCCCAATGGCCCTGAAGACAAGGAGGTGTTGCTCAAAATGGAAGGTGAATCGGTATTTCATGGTGACAGATCCCTCCCATCGATTGTCGGATCCTTGGATTTTTTTCACTCGAAGGGAAGGATGATGGATATCAGAGAGAAGCAGGGCCAGCTTTTCCTTGAACGCAAGGCGAACTTCAACAGGGAGGGCCCTGTACTGCTTTTTGAAGCGGTGACTGAAACGATAACTTTGCCGCATTCGTAAAAACCCGCTCACGCGCCGCTGGAAATGCTATAAGCTATTGATATTCAGTGGTAAGATCTCAAGGGTAAGGGCTTTTTACGACTCCATCAGCTTTCTATTCGTCCAACCATCTCGCCCCTTCTTCAGCGGTTTGGAATGTGGGCGAATGCTCTTTCTCTTTCAACTCCTGATCGATCCGGTTTTCAATTTCCTGCCATTCTTTTGTCCAGTACCAGCCCTGCGAGGGATCGATAAGTTTTCTCGGCATTAATATTACGTGACCATTGTTCATGTCTACCTCAACGTAATCGCCGGGTTGGATCTTCAGCGCGTTCAAGACCTTTTTGGGTATCCTGATTTGTCCCTGAGGGCTAATTTTCATGACAGTGGCCATATTTTCCTCCTGTTACAAATAAAAAATGTAACTTTCTAACTGAAGGTATAATAGAAGAGACATGCTGTCAAGGGGGTTTGGATGTGCAGGGGCATCGGGAGGTGTCCGGGAAGGCCGCGGCCTTTCTAGGGCTTCGCTGAGGCGCGGCCGGCGAGCTCGGAAAGCTCCTTTCCGCGCGCCTGGGCCTCGTTTCGAAGACGGGCCAGCTCCTCCACCACCGCGTCGAGCTCCTCTGTCCAGACCTCGATCATGCCTTGCCGGAAAGACCGTACGGCCCGGTCCGTGGCCCGTTCCAGCCGTCTCCGGTAGCTGAGAAAGAACCGCACCCCGAAGAAGAGGTTGAGAAGGGCGTAGCTTCCCAGGGCGGCCACGCCCTTGCCGCTGAAGAGCGTCTGGACGAAGGAGGAGAGGAGGCCCAGGCCGGAGCGCCAGCCGGGATTCCGGAGGAGCTCCCGCCAGGCCGCACCCTCGCCCAGAGCGAAGATCAGCAGCAGGAGCAGCAGGCCCCAGGTCAGGGCCTGGAGCATGCGAAAACCGGTCATCCTCGTGAGAAGCGGCCTGGATGCCCGGTTCGAGGCCACGTGAAAGAGCCGCTCGCCGAGGTCCTCGAACCGCTCCCGAGGCCGCAGCCTCTCCAACACGCGCTCCCGCAGTCCGGAGGGCAGGTGCTCCTCGAGCATGCTTCGGGCGAGGCGGTCCTCGATCCAGCCCATCCGCCTGCGGAGCACGGAGACCACGGATTCCGGCGGGGAAAGCCGCCGCCACACCTGATCTGTCTCTGCAGGACCTTCGGACGGCCGGGGCGGTCGCAGGAACAGGAGGGCCAGGGCCAGGCCGGGACCGGAGAGGGGAAGGGCGTCCCGGGGCGGCCGGAGGGCGCCCCGGACGCCTCTGCTCTCCAGCCAGGGGGTCAGGGTTTCACCGCCCAGCCTCTCCCAGGTGGAGCGATCCTCCTTCAGCTGCTGCACGGTCCGGTCGAGAGCGGAGGACAGGCGTTCGAGGTTTCGGACCTCCCCGGTCAGGTGCGCGAACAGGTGAGCGGCCTCCGCGTCCAGGTTCTCCGCCTTGATGATGCGGACCTGCTTGGCGTTTCTGAGCTGAAAGACCTGCTGCCGGAGGAGGGGGAACTGGTTCCAGGCGGAGACGGATCCCGATTCCAGGGCCTCTTGGGCGGAGACCACGAACAGGACCGGATCGTGGATGCCGGCCTCGCGCAGGTGACCGGCGAACCGCTCCGACGCGGCCGCGGCTTTGTGGTGTCCTTCCCCGCCCGGGTCGTCTTCGAACAGGAGGTCCGCCTTGTTGAGCACGAACAAGAAGTTCTCCCGGGCCTTGGGGACCTGCTCGAGGAACTCGTAGAGCCTCCGGTCCGCGTACTTCTCGGGGGAGGTCACCCAGACCAGGAGGTCCAGGTTGGCGAGGAACGCCAGGACGCTCTCGCGGTGGGCCGTGAGGAGGCTGTCGAAGTCCGGGAGGTCGCAGAGCAGGACGTGGCGGACCGGATCGGCCCGGTGGAGGATCTCCTGCCAGGGTATGGCATCCGGAGGAGGCGCCGGTACCGGGGGAGCGTCCTCGTGGCGATAGATGATCACGCGATCCGTGTGGGGCCGCCGGTGGCTGACCGAGGAGATGGGGCTTCCGGCGAGGGCGTTCATCAGGGAGGACTTGCCCACGCCGGTTCCCCCCAGGAGCCCGATGGTCAGGTACTCGCCTTCCACGGCCTGGAGCCGGTCCCGGAGCTCGGTTGCCGAGGCCAGGGCGTCCTGGCGTTCCTCCCGGGACAGGCTGAGCATCTCCTCCCGCTCCAGGATCTCGGAAAAGCGGTTCAGCTGCTCCTTGAGGCGCGGGGGGGGCGGTGTCATGGGAAAGCTCCTTCGAAGGGGGATCCGTGTCAAGACCGGGAGGGAGAGGGTTTCGCCTGCTCTTGGACACGGCGCAGCAGGCCGGTGATCCGCTCTTTCTCCTCCGGGGCCAAGCTCACCGACCGCAGTGCTGCCGCGTATCGGTCGCGCTGCTCCTCGAGGATGGAGACCAGCCCTTTTCGGTAGATCTCGGCCATCTCCCGGACCACCCGCTGGATCTCCCGGTACGCGAAGAGCTCCGCCGATCCCTTGGTCAGGAACGGGGCTGCGGCCGAACCCAGGACCGCGTCGATCACCGTGAACCCTCCACCGAGCGTCGCCTCGAGCGACAGGACGAGCACCCCCCAGACGATGGAGGTGGAGTAGATGGACCACTTCTTGGCCGCGGGGAGCCCCCGGGCCATCTCCTCGAAGGTTCCCCTCAGCCAGGTCTCCAGCTCCTCCTGCCGTTCCCTCACCCGGGCCTCCGCCTCCTCCCGGGTCATGGCCACCCCGGGCCGCCTGAGGGCGTCGTGGAGGGGGGCCTCCTCGTCGGAGGGCGAGAGGCGCTCCAGGGCGCTGCGGTTGAAACGGTCGAGGGAGGCCAGGATGGGGGCCGGGTTTCCGGCCCGTCGAGCCTCGCGGGTGTCCGCCGCCCTCGATCCCTCTTTCCGGGGTTGGAGACCCAGCAGGCGCAACGGGGCAAGGATCACATTGCGAACGGCCCGGCGGGGTCCCGAGAGGAGGTCGTACCTGGAGAAGAGCCGCCGGATCTCCTGCTGGATGTGCGTCCGGTTCCGGGCCGCGAAATGGTCGCTCTCCGCCTGGATGAGGTCCTCCCGACTCTCCTCGAACAGGGCTTCGAGGGCCTTCCGCCAGGTGTCGGCCGCCTCCTCCTCGGCGTCCAGGAAGCGAAGCAGCCGGCGAAGGCGTCTCTCGAGGCCCCGGGCCTCGACCCGGAGCCCTTGCTGCCGGCGTTTCCCGGCGGAGGACGGGGAGAAATCCTCGAGAATCCGCTCCCGGAACGCCTGGAACCCGGGGTGGTCTGCGAGCGTCGCCGGCGTCGGGGACGCGGTACGGGGAACGATCCAGATCCGCTCCTCGGCGAGCCGGATGTTCTGGCCGGCAAAGATCTCCGCGGTGTCGTCGGTCGAGAAGGAAGGGTCGGCCTTGTTCAGGAGGAAGTAGACCGGTCTCCCCTCCTCGATCAGGTCACGGAGGATGTCGGAGGGCACCTCGTCGGCGTACTTCTCCTGGCTGGTCACGAAGACCACGGCGTCCGCGAGCAGGACCAGGGCGCGCGAGGCTCGACGATTCTCCTCCTCCAGGCTGTCCACGTCCGGGGTGTCCACCAGGACGAGGTGGCCGATTTCCTCCCGGTGGTGCTCCAGGATGACCAGCTTGTCCGGCTCGCCGCTCTCCGGGGGCGCTTCCGGTGTCTCCGCCGGCCGCGGGGTGGGTGACATGCCCGGAAATGGGAACCCCTGCGCTGTGCGCGCTCCTGTATGGGCATAGCCCACCGGGCCGCGGGTCTTGGGCCGCTCCACCCCCGTCCGGCTGAGCTCGAAACCGCAGAATGCATTGAACAGGGTCGATTTCCCGGTGCCCGTCCCGCCCAGGAAGACCAGCCACAGGGAGGCGGCGCGCCGCTTGTACTGAAACGCGCGCAGGCGCCTGGAGATCTCGTCGGCGAGGCTGCGGAGCTCCCGGTGCCGGGAGGTGAGGCCGGGTACGGCGACGTCTTCGGCGGGCAGCTGCGGAAGGATCCACTCGCCTTCACCGGCATGATCGTCAAGCATTCGAAAAGGCCTTCCAGGGAGCCCGGGGGTGAATCGGAAACGCGTGCTCTCGAGTATACTGGGGAGCCGAACGGGGTGTCAAGGAAGGCGAGGAGCTGCTTCCTGTCATTCGTTCTGGTCATTTTGACAGGTTTGTGTTATATTTCTCCCCCTGCGGATACAGTGGTGAGATGCTGAGGAAAGGGCAGGACGACAGGGGCGGTGATGCCGTCGGCGGTGCACGCCCCGGCGAAAGCCCCGGATGACGCGGAGATCATGGCGGAAAGAGGAACGGAACAGCAGGGGGAGCACGACGCGAACCGGAGGCGGCATCCGCGGATCAGGACGTCGAACCTCGTCTCTTACGTCTGCGTCGACGAGGACGGGAACGAGGTGGGAGAGGGCTTCGGGTCGGCGCTGGACCTGAGCCTCGGCGGAATCAAGCTGGCCACGCAGGAGCCGGTGGAAACACCGTACGTTCTGCTCCTGGCCATCGACCTCGAGGGCGATCTGATGGAGGTCAAGGGCCGTGTCGTCTACTCGAAAATGGCGGACGGAGAGCGGTATCTTGCCGGCATCCGGTTCATCGACACGGAGGACAAGCACCACAAGATCATCCGGAACTTCGTGAAGGCGTACTCCCACCTCGCGGGGAGAGCCCGGGGGGGGGCCGGAGCAGGGATGCGGCCGGGCCGCTCGGCCCAAGGGCAGGGGGACGGGACGGAGAAGGAATGATGGGGCGTCAGACAGGATTTTTCGAGGTGTTTCACGAGGTCGGTCGCACCGTCCTCTCCGTCCTGAGCGTCCGGCAGGTCACCCACCTCCTGGCCAAACGAATGGTGTACGCCCTGGGCCTCAAGGCCAGTGCCCTTCTCCTCGTCGAGGAGGAGGGGGAGGGGCTCGAGGCGGCCGCCTCCCACCTGGTCAGCAAGGAGCTCCTGGCCGGGGAGCCCATGGCAGGGGATCCGGGCCTGGCCCGCGCCCTGGAGGGAAGACCCCACCTCGAGAAGCAGGCATGGACGGACCGGGCCGGGCCTCAGGGCGACCTGATCCGGGCCGAAGGCATCGCCTCGATTCTCTCGGTGCCCATGGGGCTTCGCGGGAAGGTGATCGGCGTCCTCAGGCTCTACACGGCCGAGGAGAGAACCTTCACCGATGACGAGCTGGAGTTGATCTCCGCGCTCACCGAGATCGGCGCCGTCGCCATCGAGAACGCCAGGCTGTTCGAGGAAAAAGGGGAGGCCCTTTCGCGGCTGCTGGAAAAGGGCGGGGTGGAGTACGAACACGAACCCCCCGTGGAAAAGTACCGGATCCGGGCCGTGCGCCAGGGTGAGGTCCCGCCCGAAAAGTCCTATGCCTACTTCAGCCGGCTCCACCGGCTGGCCCGCGCCGTGGCGTCCCAGACGGACGTGGAGCGGATCCTGGAGACCGCTGCGAGGGAGATCGCGGAGGCCATGGCCGTCAAGGGCTGCAGCCTGCTCTGGCTCAACTTCGAGACCCAGGAGCTGGAGCTCGTGGGCACGCACGGGCTGAGCCGGACCTACCTGGACAAGGGGACGCTCAGCATGGACCGCTCCATCCCCAAGGTGGTGGAGGGAGAGACCGTCTACGTGCCGGACACGGGCCGCGACGCGAGGGTGCAGTACCCCGAGGCCGCGGGGCGGGAGGGGGTCGTCTCCATCCTGTCCGTGCCCATCTTCGTCAAGGAGAAGGTCCGGGGCGTGCTTCGTCTCTACGCTTCCGATTCCCGAACCTACCCGCCCGAGGACATCGAGTTCGTCAAGGCGCTCGCCGAGATCGGAGGCATCGCCGTCCTGAACGCCAAGCTCTACGAGGCGAGACAAAACGACTACGCCTTCTGGCAGTCCACACTCCAGTACATCGGCGTCAGGAACTCCGAACACGACCCCGCCTGAGAGGGCCCGTCCCGGTGGGCTCTGATGGTGAGGCCTCGTCGCCGGCCGGGGTGCCGGAAACGGCCGCAGACCGTGACGGGGGATGTCGAAGCTCGCCTGAGGGGGGCTCTCAAAGGGATCCATGGACGGATTGAGATCACCGAGGAGGCGTCTGGCAGCGGCCTGCCTGCTCTGCGCCGTCCTTGCCGCCTGCGCGGGTCGGGTTCCGCAGCCCTCCGGACCGGCGGAGACGGTGGGGCCGGCCGCGGTGTGGCAGGGGGGCATGCAGCGGCTCCGCGCCGCGGTGGAGAAGCAGTGCCCGGAGCCGGGGCCCGCCGGCTTGGCGCCGTGCCTGCATCGGGTGATGGCGCGGCTGGGGGCGAGCCCTTCGGCCGTCCGGTTCTCGCGGTCCCTGAATCAGGCGGGCTGCCTCCTGGCCTTCCAGGAGGCCGGGCCGGTGGATGCGGCCTGGGTGCACTACCCGTTTCGTGCGAACGAGCTCAACGGCTGTATCCTGGTCAACGGGACCCCGGCGAGGCTGGATGTGGACGATCGGGCCTTCTGGCCCCTGGCGTCCCTGAAGCGGGACGCGCGCTACCGGGCCCTCCGGGCGGCCTTTCCCGATCTGTCCGTATGGCCCGGGGACCGGGCGGGGCCCGGGCGGCTGGTGCGAAAACCTCTGCCCGAGAAGGGCCGCCGGTTCGTGGCCGGCTACGAGCTTCGAAACGGATGCCACGCCTGCGAGATCGTGGGTTCCGTGGATTTCGCGTTCGATTTCGACGGGGACGGAACGTTCCTGGGGAGCCGGGTCGCTTCCATGGGGACGATGCTTCATGTGGTCGCCGGCAGAACCGTGACCCTCTCCGTGGAAGCGCCTTCCGACCCACAGGAGAGCTGGCGGGCCGTTCGGCTGCCTCCGTCCCACACCCTTCGCCTGAAGAGCAAGATCCGAAAACCGGACCGGGGGGAGGGGCAGGGCGGCATCGAGGCCTGGACCTTTCTCGCCCTCCGGCCGGGACGCGTTGCCCTGGACCTGAGACGCGTGCCGTCCGGACCGGGAGACCCCTTCCCCACGGCCCGCGCCTCGTTTCTGGTGGTGATCCACGAGGACGAGGCCGCCCAGGAGTCCGCCCTGGCGGAGGTTTTCGCCCCGATCATCGACCGCAGGCTCGAGGAGATGGGGTCCCCCCGTGCGGGCAAGGTGGTGAGGCGTATCCGGGGCGTGCACGGTGACCTCGCCCGGGTGGACATCCATTCCCGCACCCCGGCCTCGGACGCGTGGGCCATGGTCTACCTCAAGCGCCGGCAGGGTGCGTGGGAGGTCCTGGCCATGGGGCGGAGCTTCGAGGCCGCCTTCTACCGTTCGCAGGGCATCCCGTACGACCTTCGCGGCCCCGTGGAACCGGAGGCCCCGTTCGTGCCGCTGCCCCTCGACGCCTGCGAGGACCTCCGCGACGCCCTTTCCGAGGCCCTCGGCCTGAAGGGCGATCTCCTGGAAACCGTGCCGTTTCTCGACCCCTCCGGCCCGTCCCGCGGCGAGGGCTGCCGCATCACCCTGGCCGGGACGGGGGATCGCCTGCCCGGGCTGTCGGAGACGGCCGACGCGGTTCGAGCCGTGCTCGAGAAGCGGGGATGGACCGAGGACCCGGCCTGCGCGGCGGACGGCCCCCTGGGGACCGCCGGCGGGTTTCGCAAGGACCGGGCCCTCGTCCTGTACCGGGTGGTGGTGGAGCCGGCGCCCGGGGCGGGGCTGCTCTCCAACGAGCCGGTCTCCATGGTGGAGCTCCTTCCCGAGGAGCGTCTCTACACCATCGCGGTCGAGGGGGCACGGCGCCCCTGATCCTCCTTCTTTGTTAGTTTTTCATGAAAAACGATTCTTCCCAGGACCTTTCCCTCCCCATCTGCTAAGGTCTCTGCCTGCATCGGCCGATCTTGTTCGCATGTCCCGCTCCGCGGAGTACGGGTTCAAAGGCGCCCTGAAGAAACCCCGTCTGATCGAGGATTTGAAAGCGGCCCTCGTTCGCGTGGCCGGAGCAGAACTGTGAGCCGTTCTCTATGTGAAACGAAAAGCAGGGCAGATCGGTCCAGGGACCGGCGCGAGACAGGAAAGGCCGCCCCGCTTCGGGCGGGAGATCGAACCATGAACACAACGCACCGCCGGAGTCTGGCGGACAAAGGCTTCGTGCCGATCGTCGAGCTCCTGGAGGAGGCCCCCGCGGTCCCCCCGGACACGACCTGTCGCAGGATCAAAGAGAGAATCGCCAGCGAAGAGCCGATCGGTGCCGTCGTGGTCGTGGAAGGGAGAAGACCGCTCGGGCTCGTGATGAGCATGCACTTGGACCGGGAACTGAGCCGGCAGTTCGGTGTGGCCGTCTATTACGATCGTCCCATTTCCCTCGTCATGGACCACGCCCCCCTCGTGGTGGAGCACGACACGCCCCTCGAGGAGGTGGCGAAGCAGGCCATGAGACGGGAAAAGCGAAAGCTTTACGATCACATCGTCGTCACGGCGGGCGGTGAGCTGGAGGGCGTGGTGACGGTGAAGACGATGCTCGACTGCCTGGTCCGGCTACAGCAGGATCGGGCTTCCCTGCTGTCCGAAGTCAATCAGAAGCTCCAGACGGAGATCGAGGAGCGGAAGCGGGCCCTGCAAGACCTGGAGGCGAGCCGGGAGAAGTACCGGGATCTTTTCGAGAATGTGTCCGATTTCCTGTTCGTCCACGATCTCGAGGGGAACTTCCTGGAGACGAATCTGCCTTTCAAGAAGGAGTACGGGTACTCGAAAAACGATTTCAACATCGTCAATGCCCGGGATCTCATGCCCGAGGAGGATCGACTCGAGTTCGACGCGTACCTCGGCCGGATACAGCGAACCGGGGAGGAAGAAGGGTGGTTTCGCTTTATCGCTGCGGACGGGCGCATCGCGGTCATCGAGTACAAGAACACCCTGATCCGTGGACCGAAGGGGGAACCGGTCGGCGTGCGCGGATCGGGCCGCGACATCACTACGCGCCTGAGATCCGAAAAGGAAAGAGAAGCGCTGGTGGTCCAACTCCAGCGTGCCCAGAAAATGGAGGCGATCGGTATGCTGGCGGGTGGGGTCGCGCACGATCTGAACAACGTGCTCTCCGGCATCGTCAGCTACCCGGACCTGCTGTTGATGCAGATTCCCCCGGATAGCCCCCTGAAGAGGCCCATCGAGACCATTCGACAGTCCGGGCACAAGGCGGCGGCCATCGTGCAGGACCTCCTCTCCATGGCCAGAAGGGGGGTGACCACCAAGGAGGTGGTGAACCTCAACGACATCGTCGATGATTACCTGGTCAGCCCGGAGCACGAGAAGCTGTTGACCGTTCACGCGAGGATCCGAATCGAGACGGACCTGGAGAAGAGCTTGCTCAGCGTGATGGGATCGCCCGTTCACCTGTCCAAGACCCTCATGAATCTCGTGTCCAACGCGGCCGAGGCAATGCCCGAGGGCGGATCGATCCGCATCCGAACGGAGAACCTCTACATCGAGCGCTCCTCCAAGGGCTATGACGACGTTTCCGAGGGTGAGTACGTGGCCCTGGCCGTGTCCGACAGCGGGGTCGGCATTTCCAAAGAGGACCGCGAGCGGATCTTCGAGCCCTTTTACACCAAGAAAAAGATGGGAAACAGCGGAACGGGCCTGGGTATGGCTGTTGTCTGGGGGACGGTGAAGGACCACGGAGGATACGTCGACCTGAAGAGCCGCGAGGGAGAAGGAGCAACCTTCACGCTCTACTTTCCGATCACCCGGACCAAGGCCGAGCAGCAGCAGCAGCGCAAGAGATCGCTTCAGGAATACCGGGGAATCGGGGAATCGATTCTAGTGGTGGACGACGTCCAGGAGCAGCGGGAGATCGCTTCCACGCTGCTCTCGAAACTGGGGTACGCCGTCACCTCGGTGCCCGGTGGCGAAGACGCGGTGAGGTACCTGAACCACCAATCCGCCGATCTCGTGGTGCTGGACATGATCATGGATCCTGGCATCGACGGTCTGGAGACGTATAGGCGGATTCTGGAAGTGCGGCCCGGCCAGCGTGCCATCATCACCAGCGGCTTCTCGGAGACCGATCGCATTCGGGAGGCGCAGAGACTGGGCGCAGGACGGTACGTGCGAAAGCCCTACACGGTAGATACCATTGGCGAGGCCGTTCGCGCGGAGCTCGACGAATCTCTGAGAGGAGATCCGGAGCGACCGGCCGGGCGCGGACGTGCCGGGATGCCGAATCCGGGATCGTGACGGGGGGTGACTCCCGCCTGAGCTCCCGGCCCTCACCGGGTCCACGCCTCACCGGTCCATCCCGCAAGAGGTCAACCCACAAAAGGTTTGTGCTCGGGAGACGGGTTCGGTAAAATCACGTCCTTGCTATACGTCGAACAAGGAGGTTGCGAGATGAAGCGAGATGTGTGGATTCCGTCTTTGCTCCTGGTTTCGATGCTGGTGGCGGGCGCGGCCGGAACGTCCGGGGCCTTCAGCTTTCGGGACTCGTCGGATCGGGTCAACGAGGAGGCGGACCGGCAGATGTACCGGCAGCGTTCGTACGACAACGCGGGCGTTCAGGGACCCATGGTGATCGTCATGCCCGGGGAGATCAAGAGCAACAACGCCACCTTTCTCCAGAAGATCACCGCCAACAACATCAAGGACTTCGCCGAGGTGGAGCTGTCCAACGCCAACTTCCGGATCCTGGAGCGGGCGGACCTGAGTCCCATGCTCCAGGAGCAGAAGCTCGCAGCGGAGATGGGCAGCCGGGACGCGAACCAGTTCGGACGGGGCAAGCTCCGTTCCACGAAGTGGTTCGTGCGGTTCGACGTCCTCAAGGCCGAGCCCGTGGCGAGCGCGTCGCGCGGGTTCGACGGGTCCCCCCTCGGAAACATCGCGGGCGCCGCCATCCACTCCAGGAGCGGCTCCCAGATCGCGCGCACCGCGGGGAACAGCATCGGGGCGAGCGAGGAGGCCGACATCTGGGTCATCGGGCTTCGCTACAAGGTCCTGGACGCCTCCACGTCCGAGCAGGTCACCAGCGGCTACATGGAGCGCAAGATGGAGCACAACGCCGAGGCGGTGAGCGTGCTGGGGGTCTCGAGCAGCGAGCGGCGCGGCGTCACCCTGGACACCATGGTGCAGCGGTTGGTGCAGGACGCCGTGTCGGAGATGTCCCGGATGAAGTGAGGGTCAGTCCCCGGTCTCCAGAAGTCGAAGGAGGTCTCCGGCCCTCCCGTAACAGGCGATCTCCCGCCGGGGATCCCCCCGGGGCTCCCGTCCTTGAAGGAGTCACAAAACGGCCCAAGCGTCGATACCCGCCTTCGGGCTTCGACGGATGATCGCGTTTCCAGCGGCGGTGAGCGGGTTGTTGGGACCGGTCTTCGGATTGTCCGGGGAGATGGAATGTGATAGGCTCGAACGATCCCCAAGCGGGCTCGTGCGGGCCGCCTTCCAAAGGCGGGATGCGGGCTGGAAAGGAAGACCTCTCGCCATGATGGGACTCGGCATTCGCTGGCTGATTCTGACCGCCGCCATCACGGTGGCGTCCTACTTGATGGACGGCATCGAGGTGGCCGGCTTTTTCAGCGCCCTGGGCGCGGCCGCCATCCTGGGCGTCCTGAATGCGATCTTTCGCCCCATCCTCATCATTCTCACCCTTCCCATCAACGTGCTGAGCCTGGGGCTTTTCACCTTTGTCATCAACGCCCTGCTCCTCATGATGGTCTCGGGCGTGATCGGCGGTTTCCGGGTCCACGGCTTCTGGTCCGCGGTCTTCGGCTCGCTCGTGATCAGCCTCGTGAGCTGGATCCTGAGCTCCTTCGTCAACTCTCACGGCCGCGTGCAGTACATCGACATGGAGCGGAGGTCGGGTGACCGGTGGGAATAAGAGAAGAGGGGTTTCTGTGAGCAAGGCCGCCGCGTTTCTACTGACGATCCTCTGCGCGCTCTCATCGTGCGCTTTTTTTTCGGGCGGAGGCGCCGATCGGTCCGAGGACGGGCTGGTGCGGGAGCACCCGGTCGTTCGGATTCCCCTGGAAGGGGAGATCACGAAGCGGTCCGCCGAGATCTCGGGCCTGGCCTGGTACGGGCGGGACCTGGTCCTGCTGCCCCAGTACCCGGAGCGCTTCTCCTTGAGCGACGACGGGGCCCTCTTCGTCCTCTCGGAGGAGGACATCCTCGCCTTCCTCGCCGGGGAGCGCACCAAACCCCTTTCGCCGCGGAAGGTCGCGTTCGTGGCGCCCGGCATTCGGCGGAAGACACCGGGCTACGAGGGGTACGAGTCCATCGCCTTCCGCGGCACGCGCGTCTACCTCACCATCGAGGCCGGGGCGGGCAGGGACATGATGGGCTACCTGGTGACGGGACACGTGGCCCCGGACGGCCGGGCCGTGATGCTCGACCCGGGGAGCGTTCAACCCATCCAGCCGCAGGCCGACCTGTCGAACATGAGCGACGAGGCCCTGGTGGTGGGCGATGACCGGCTGTTCACCCTGTACGAGGCCAACGGCGAGGCGGTCAATCCGGCTCCTGCGGCCCATCTGTTCCGGGAGGACGGGGAGCCCTCCGGAACGATCCCTTTTCCCGCCCTCGAGTACCGTGTCACGGACGCCACGTCCATGGACGGGGCGGGCCGGTTCTGGGTCTTGAACTTCTTCTTCTGGGGGGACCGGGGCAAGCTGCGACCGCAGGCGGATGCGCTTCGTGCGATGTACGGAGCCGGACCCTCCCACGCCCGGTATCACTCCGTGGAGCGGCTGGTGGAGTACCGGGACCTGGGGGACCGCATCGAGCGGACCATGAGGCCCCCCATCCAGCTGGAGCTCATCGACGACCTCCATCCGAGGAACTGGGAAGGGCTGGTGCGTCTCGATCCCCATGGTTTCCTGCTCGCCACGGACACCTACCCCGAGACTCTCCTCGCCTTCGTGCCCGCGGAACCTTGATGGCGTCGCAAGAAGCCTGAAACCTTGAGATCTGCCCCTGGGATTTCGATAGGTTATGGCTTGCCCAGCGGCGGGTGAGCGGGTTTTTGCGAACCCGTCAACGAGGTGTCTCCTTGACCGGCACACAGGAGAGGTCCGGAGGAAGAACCCGTGCTCTGCGGATGGCGGCGGCGCTCGCCTTGTCCGGCCTGCTCCTCGCTGGAGGACGGTTCTCTCCGGAACCGGCCTCTGCGGAAGAAACCGCAAAGGCCGAGGCCCTCCTCCTGACGCCTGCGCAGCAGTACGCCGGCGAGATCCTGGCCTACCTCATCGAGATCGTGACGGGGCGGCTGGGGGACCCCGCCCTGCGGGAGGAGTGGCGGACCCGGGGTCTGGACCTTCCCCTGCCGAGCCTGGCCGAGGTGGAGGCGATCATGATGGATTCGGCTCGAAACGAGCTTGCCCTCATGGTCCTGGACCCGGACCTGCGGTTTCTCACCCGGGTGCTCTACCACTACGATTCCCGGCTCAGCCTGCACAAGGGACGGGGCGGGATCTACCCGGCCCCCGAGTTCGTGGCCCTGCGCCTCCTGCTGCTGAACAAGATCCACCGGAGGGAGCGCATTCGGCTGGGTGCGCTCATGGCGCGGGGGTCCATGATCGCCGGGGACGGTCCGGATGCCACGGAGAAGGACCTTCGGGCCGTCGGTCTCCGCGAAGGGGAGCTCCGCCTGATTCGGGAGATCCTGGCGAGCGAGCCCCACCTCGAGGGCTACCTGGGTTCCCCGCACCTGGTGAGCGCGCTGTGGCGGATCGGCGCGGTGGAGCGGGACGGCTTCGTGGAGGGGAAGATGCGGGAGGCCACCTACGAGGCGGTACCCTGCGGTTGCGAAGGCGCGGAGGAGGGTTCTGTCCGCATCGCGGTCCTCCCCTCCCTGATCACCGAGTTCGAGCCCCTGGAAGGGCCCGCTCCTCAGGCCCCCTTCGGGTTCGTCCCCACGGAGCGGCTCCTTCGACTGGAGGCCGAGCTGGCCGAAGCGGTGCGTTCACGGGCCGCCGGCGCGGCGTTCTGCATGGAGCCCCTCCGCCCGCTGGTGGTGCACCCGGCGAACGCCGAGAAGGTGATTCAGGAGGTCTGCCCGGACGCGGACTTCGTCGTGGTCCTGACGGACAAGAACCTGTACCTGCCCATGCACATCGACGAGGAGCAGGACACCTATCCCCGCGTGCCCCGGGTCTACCTGGACGTCCTGGACCTCGAGTACCAGCAGGCCGGGGACCGCTTGGACGAGATGGCGGCCTTCGTGCGCTCCAGGCGGCGGTGAAGCGGGTGAACTCATGAGAGACGGATCGGACGGGCGGCAATCGCTGAAGCAGTTGAACTGGGGGCTCTGCGTCCTGGGTGCGGCCGGCGCGTTGGCCGGCATGCTGCTGGAGAGCCACCCCCTCTTCCTGATCGGAATCGGGGTCGGGGTCCTGGGGTACCTGGGCGCTCGCAGGGAGCTCCGGCGGGACCTCGAGAAGAGGGAACAGGAGGAGGGGCCGTTCCGAAGATGAGCGGAAGCCCCCTCAGCCCGCCAGGGCCTCCCTGAGGGCCCGAATGAACCGGTCGTCCGTGCCGCAGCACCCCCCCACCATGGCGGCCCCTGCCTCCACGATGGCCCGAGCGTCGCGGGAGAAGGACTCCGGGCTCTGCTCGTAGCGGGTCATGCCCTTGCGCGTGACCGGTTTGCCCGCGTTGGGCTGGACCAGCAGCGGCTTGCCGGTGGACGCCCTCAGCTCCCGGGTCAGCTCGATCATGTCGTTGCTTCCCAGGGTGCAGTTGGTGGCGATCACGTCCACACCGGCCTCCTCGAAGGCGGAGGCGCACCGGTCGGGGGCTTCTCCCATGACGGTGAAAAAGCCCCGCGGGGTCCGCTGGTAGGTCGTGGCGGCCACCACGAGACCGGCCCCGGCCTTTCTCGCACCGGAGACGGCGGCCAGGGCCTCGTCCAGCGAGAACATGGTCTCGACGCTGATGAGGTCCACGCCGCCCTCCAGGAGGGCCTCGGCCTGGGCCTGGAAGGCCTCCTCCATCTGCTCCCGGGTCACCTCGCCCAGGGGGGCCATCATCTTGCCCGTGGGGCCGATGTCGCCGGCCACGTAGCCGCCCTCGGGGCACACCTCCCGGGCGATGCGTGCGGCCTCGAGGTTCAGCCGGGCGGCCTGGTCGGCGCAGCCCCGGTCCGCCAGCTTGACGGGGTTTGCGCCGAAGGTGTTGGTGTGTACCACGTCGGCCCCGGCCTCGTAGTACCGGCGGTGTATGTCCATGACCTCCTCGGGGCGGTCCACGTTGAGCCGCTCCGGGACCTCGCCCGCAGCGAGCCCGGAGGCCATGAGCATGGTCCCCATGGCCCCGTCGAAGATCACCGGACGCCTTTGGGCCAGATCGAGAAGGGCCTCTTTCATGCGCTCAGCAGCTCCCGCACCTTCCGGACCGCGTCCACGGCATCGGTGCCGTAGCCGTCCGCGCCGATTTCGTCTCGAAAAACCTCGTCCACGGGGGCCCCGCCGATCACCACCTTGGCCTCCAGCCCCCGCTCGCGCACCATGGAGACCACGTCGGCCATGGCCGGCATGGTCGTGGTGAGGAGGGCGGAGACGGCGATGATGCGGCCGTTCTCCTGCTCGGCCGTGTCCACGAACCGGGCGGGCTCCACGTCCACGCCCAGGTCCAAGACCTTGAACCCGGCACCCTCGAGCATCATGCCCACGAGGTTCTTGCCGATGTCGTGGATGTCCCCCTTGGCCGTGCCGATGACGATGCGCCCCCTGTCCGTGTCCCGGCCCTCGGCGAAGTGGGGGCGGAGGAGGTTCATGCCCGCCTGCATGGCCTTGGCCGCCCAGAGGACCTGGGGGATGAAGTAGTCGCCCTCGCCGAACTTCTTTCCGACCAGGTCCATGGCCGGGACCAGGGCCCGGTTCAGGACCTCATCGGGGTCCGTGCTCGAGGAAAGCGCCGCCTCCACGCCCGCGGAGGCGTCCTCCACCCGGCCTTCCACCACGGCCTGATAGATCTCTTCCATTACTCCCACGGTTGGTTCTCTCCTTTTCGTGCCTTGGTGTCGTCCCAGATCCGGACCAGGGCGTCCCGCGTCGCTTCGGGAAGGGGGACCGGCTCGTGGGTGTTCAGAATGTCGCGGGTTCGATCGAGAAGACGCCCCCCGATCTCCTGTTTTCCGGCCTTGATCCAGTTGGGAAGGTTCTCCCGGTTGAAGAGGGCCGGACGCCAGTGCTCGGACTGGAAGTGGTCCAGGGTGTGCTTCTCCCCCAGGAAGTGGCCTCCGGGACCCACCTCCTGAATCACGTCCAGGGCGAGGTGCTCCGGGTCCAGGTCGAAGCCTCTCATGTATCGCTTGACATAGGCGATGACTTCGTCCGCAAAGACGATCATCTCGGGCGAGGCCACGAACCCCTGCCCCATGTAGCCGCAGTCGTGGATCAGGTTGGCCCCGTCCAGGGCGGCGTTGAGCAGGGTGAAGGCGTACTCCGCCCCGGACTGGAGGTCCGGGGACTGGGCGTCGCTGCAGCCGGCCGTTCCCCACACCGGGATCCCATAGTGGTGGAAGAGGTCCGCGCAGGCCGAGTGGGTGAGCCGGAACTCGGGCGAGGTGTAGGAGACCGTGGCCCGGAGCATGTCCATGTTGGTGGCCGCGAACCCGGAGAGGATGGGCGCGCCCTTCCGGGTGAGCTGGTGAATCACCAGCCCCGACAGGGCCTCGGCCGTGGCGGTCACCACGGCGCCTGCCAGGGTGACCGGCCCTGTGGAGCCGGCCAGCATGGCCGGGGTGTAGTTGACGGGCACGCGGCTCCGCGCGCAGACCATCAGCTTGTCCACGGCCTCCCCGGAGTGGGTGAGCGGGGAGACCGGCTCGGAGTAGTTGATGAGGAAGGGGCGCGCGGCCAGGGCCTCGGGGCCTCCGGCCACGGCCTCGGCCATGTCCAGGATGATCCGGAGGTCCTTGGCGGACTCCGCCGTGAAGAAAACGGGCTTGGGGCTGCCCTCCACCAGGAGCTGGAAGTTGCGGATGTAGTGGAGGCCGGGAGGGACGTCCCTCGGGAGGCCGTAGGACCCGATGAAGTCGATGTGGGGCAGGGCGTCGCTGATGCGCGTGCTCCTGCGGACGTCCTCCTCCAGGGTGTCCCGGTGCTCGCGGGTCTCCGGGTCGATGGTCCTGGGCAGGTCGGTGCCGGTGCCGAAGTAGCTGCGTCGGCCTCCGAGCTCCATGGCCGGCGCCCCGTTCCGGTCGAAGATCACCACGTTGGACGGGGCCGAGGCGATGGCCTCCTCCACCATGTAGGCCGGGATCCGGGCGGTCTTGCCGTCCGTCACGCGGGCCCCGTGCCCCGAGAGGAGCTCCAGGGCCTCGTGGTGGAGGACCTGGACGCCGGTCTCCTCCAGCACCCGGAGCGCGGCCTGGTGCAAACGCTGAATCTGGTTCGGCTCGAGCAGCCGGAAGCGGGGCGTGCAGCGCGTGTGGGTGCCGGTGTCCATGAAATCTCCTGTCCGTGCCTGTCGGTTCGCTTCGAAGACCAGCCGACCCTATCTCAAGCCATGGGACCAGTCAAGCGATCATCACCGCTGCCAGCTCTCCCGCGCCGCCACCCAGGCGTCCACCTGCTCCTCCAGCCAGCCTTCCAGGCCGTGCTCCAGGTAGAACCGGGGCCGGAGCAGGGAGTCCTCCGGGGAGATCACGCCCTTGCGCACGGCCAGCTCGGCCAGGGGCGTGTTGGGATAGATGCGGACCCCGACGGTGACCTTGACGAGGTCCAGGTCCAGCCGGTCGACGAAGGCCACGCTCTCCTCCACGGAGTCCCGGCTCTCGCCCGGCCGCCGAGATTCCGTCGCACAGGGCCTCGGCGCAGGAGGGGGGCAGGTTGAAGGTGTTGTCCACGAACCGGCGTCCCGTGCGGCCTGGGCCACGCAGAGCAGGCCCACCGGAGGGACCGGCATGATCGAGCGCTCGGCGTTGGCGGAGATCAGGAGAACCTTCATGACCGGTCCGAAACGGGCTACCGCTGCTCGAGGCGGTAGCCCCGGTCCTCGAGCATCCGGACGAGACCCTGGTCTCCCACCAGGTGACCGGCCCCCACGACGACGAGGACGTTCTTGCCGTCCCGGATGAGGTCC
Source organism: uncultured Desulfobacterales bacterium (assembly GCA_964454455.1). GTDB lineage: Bacteria > Desulfobacterota > DSM-4660 > Desulfatiglandales > HGW-15 > JAIPEI01. The sequence goes on from CAYVVQ010000022.1 coordinate 19,949, forward strand.
TCGATCAGGGGCACCCAGCTTCGGTTCCGCTGCGTGAAAAAGCGGTCGTAGAGCCCGGGAAACCCCTCGAAGCTCGTCTGGATGAAGGCATCGAGGGCTTCCGCGTCGCCGTTTCGCCACGCCCGGGTCAGCTCGGCGGCCTTGGAGGCCAGAAGCTTCAGCTCCTGGAGCGACTGGAGCAGGAAATCCTCCTGCCCGTCCCGATCCAGGGAGGTCAGGAGCTGAATCTGGGTCTCGACGGGCTCCAGGTGGTAGAGCTCCTTGCCGTCCCGGGCGGCCTTGTCGAGGAAGTGCCGGTCCAGTCCGTGCTGAGGTTGATAGCCCAGTCGCTGCAGCTCGAGCAGGGTCAGGGTGAAGGCACAGAACCAGGGCTTGAACCGAGCGAACTGCTCCGGCGGCAGCCCGCGGCCGGTCAGGGCGCGGGCCAGGGCGTCGTAGGCGTCCGGAGACAGGCGGTCCCGGAGGCTCTCTCCCTCCGGGTAGAGACCGAGGGTGAGAATCCGGGCCTGGAAGGCCGGGTCCTCCATGTCGGACATGTCCGTTTCGAACACGAGCCCTTCGGCCTCGCTGTAGGCCTCCTCGTAGGCTGCGGGGAGGGGATAGGCGTCCTTTCGCAGGGTGTGGATCGAGCCCACGAGGGTGACGCGGCCGCGGGCGGTGTCCACCTCCCAGAGAAAGTGGCGTTCCTGCGCGAAAAGGGGCCGGGTCCCGGCCGCCGCGAAGCAGAGGAGCAGCGAGCAGAGAACCGCGATAGCGATGAAACGGTGCCCGGAGGCCGAGCGTCTCTGAAACATGGCGGGTCTCCTTTCATCGAGGTCCATGCGCTGTGCCGCCCGTCACGTGAAGGGGTGATGGAGCCATCGGGCGGCCTTGCCCGGGGCCTTGTGCGATGCCTGCAGGACCGGACTCCAAGCTTAATCCAGGACCGCAGGTCGCTGCAACCCAAATTCCTCCGCCCCTTGACGGATGGACCGCACAGGGGTAGCGTTTGTAGAATGACGGCAATCAAGGAGCGTCCAATGAAGATCGCGCTGGGAACCGATCACGCCGGCTATCCTTACAAGGAACGGATCAAGCGGTTTCTCCTGGAGAACGGTCACGAGGTGGAGGACTTCGGGACCCATTCCGAGGAGCCCGTGGACTACCCGGTCTTCGTTCGCCCCGCGGCCGAGGCTGTGGCCGGGGGCGCGTGCGAGCGGGGGATCGTGCTGGGGGGCTCCGGGAACGGCGAGGCCATGACCGCCAACAGGGTGGCCGGGGTGCGCTGCGCGCTCTGCTGGAACCGTGAGACCGCGGTGCTGGCCAGGCGACACAACGATGCGAACGTCCTCTCCCTGGGAGGACGGGTCGTCCCCTGGGAGCAGGCGCTGGAGATCGTTCGGGTCTGGCTCGCGACCCCCTTTGACGGCGGAAGGCATCTCCGGAGGATCCGGCAGATCGACGGGCCGGCTTCCTCCCCGGGCGAGGGCGGGGGAGAGGGGAGAGAGCCTCCGCAGCCGGACCGGGGCGGCTCGAACGGTGCGGAGGAAGAGGCGCACGACGTGCTCGTCTCGTTCGGGTACATCCTCTATACCGAGGGCAAACGGTCCATCGAGCTCACCGTAGAACCCGGGCTCAAGCATCCGACGATCATTCGCGTGCCTTCGGCTTCCCGGTGGGACGAGGAGATGCCCGAATGGGCTCGAGGAAGGCGGGAGGAGATCCTGTCCCGAATCCGGCCCAAATGCGCCCATCTGAGCCACGAGTTCAAGGAGTTCTGACGGTTTTTTCCCCAGGCCTGCATGCCTCGGGTTCCTGCCTCTCCGAGGTGATAGACCTTGACACTGCGAAGGCCCTCCGCTTATACTTCCGGTTACCTACCATGGGACATCACACCTTTCTTCGTACCGGGGACTCGACATCAGCGATCTCGGGCCTCTTCACGGGCTTGACAGACGCTGCTCGAAGCGGCGCATGATGGGTTTCAGAAAGTCGACATCGGAAAAACGCAGGGTCTTTTCACGTCAATCCACAAAAGGAGGTAGGCTTATGAAGAGGGCAATCTGTGTCATGGCGGTCGTGTTTGCGGTCGGTCTGTGCCTCGGGTCGGCTGTTTCGGCGGAGATGATTCGCATCGGGGAGGCACAGATCGTCTCCCACCCCGCCCTGGACAATGACTCGAAGGGCTTTGCCGCCGCACTGGCGGAGGAGGGTTTCGTCGAGGGCGAGAACATCACCATCGAACGGGCCAACGCGCAGGGCGACCAGGCCAACTGCGCGATGATCGCGCGCAAGTTCGAGGATGACCGGATGGATCTCATCCACGCCATCAGCACGCCCAACGCCCAGGCCCAGGTCAAGGTGAGCGAGAAGAGGCCCATCGTCTTCTCCTCGGTGACGGACCCGGTCAAGACCGGGATCGTGCCCAAGCTGGGCAAGACCGGGACCAACGTCACCGGGGTGAGCGACCGGTGGCCCATCGAGCTGCAGTGCAGGATGTACCAGGAGATCGTGCCCCACGTGAAGAAGTGGGGGACCATCTACAACCCGGGCGACGTGAACGTGACCTTCCACATCCAGGAGATGAAGAAGGCCGTTGAGGACCTCGGGGGCGAACTGGTCGAGGCCCACGTCTCCAACAGCGCCGAGGTCATGCAGGCCGCACAGAGCCTGGTGGGGAGGGTGCAGGCCATCCACATCACCTCGGACAACACCACCGTCTCCGCGTTCGAGTCCGTGGTCAAGGTCTGCAACGCCAACGACATCGCCCTGTTCGCCGGCGACCGGGACAGCGTCCCCCGGGGCGCCGTGGCGGTCTACGGCCTGGACTACTTCAAGGTCGGGTACACGGCCGGGAAAAAGGCCGCCCGCATCCTGAAGGGCCAGGATCCCGGACAGATCCCCGCGGGTCTCGCCGCCGGCTACAGCCTGTGGGTGAGCCTGAAGAACGCCGAGGACCAGGGCGTGGATCTCCCGGAGACCCTTCTGAGGCACGCCGCCGACAAGCTCTGGGACGAAAACGGCAACGTGGTCAAGGGGGAGTAGGGGAGTCTCTCGACGACAGCGGGGGAGGCGGTCCGCGCCTCCCCCGTTCATTAAGGCGGTTCGCGCATGGTGCTCAGCGGTTTTCTGCGGACGGTCCCGGTGTCATTGGAGCAGGGGCTCGCTTACGCCCTGGTCGCTCTCGGCATCGTGATCGCTTTCCGCGTGCTGGCGTTCCCCGATCTGACCGTGGACGGAAGCTTTCCTCTGGGGGCGGCCGTGACGGCGCGGCTCCTCACCCTGGACGTGGATCCGCTGCTGAGCATCCTCGTGGCCGTCATGGCGGGATTTCTCGCCGGCTGCTGCACGGGGCTCCTGAACACCCGGCTCAAGATCAACAGCCTGCTGTCGGGGATCCTCATGATGACCATCCTGTACTCGGTGAACCTCCGAATCATGGGGCGGTCCAACATCCAGCTCCTCACCGTGGACACCTTTCTCACGCCCCTCGAGACCCTGGACATGAACCGCTTCATCCCCATGATCGGTTTCTTCGTGCTGGTCTCCTTCGCCTTCAAGTTCCTGACGGATCTCTACCTCCACACGCAGATGGGGCTCGCCATGCGCGCCACCGGGGACAACGAGCAGATGATCCGCACGCTGGGGGTCAACACGGACAACATGACCGTGCTGGGCCTGGGGATCTCCAATGCGTTCGTGGCCCTGTCCGGCTCCCTGGTGGCCCAGTCCCAGGGATTCGCGGACGTGGGCATGGGCATCGGCATGATCGTGATCGGCCTGGCCTCCATCATCATCGGCGAGTCCATGGTGGGGGTGCGGACCGGCAAGAAGAGCGTGATGAGGCTGACCCTGGCGGCGCTCGTGGGCTCGGTGATCTACAAGTTCATCATCGCCGTCGGCCTTCGCATGGGACTGGCGCCCACGGACCTGAAGATGGCCACCGGCGTCATGGTGATCCTGGCGCTCGGGGTTCCCGCCCTCAAGGGCGGCAAGGAAGGAAAGCTCCACCTGAGAGGGGTTTGAAGGGCCCGGAGATCGCCGCATGGTACGACTGGAAGGACTTCGTAAGGTTTTCAAGAGGGGCACCATCGACGAGAAGATGGCCATGGACGGCCTGAGCCTCCAGATCAACGATGGAGACTTCGTCACGGTGATCGGGAGCAACGGGGCCGGCAAGACCACCATGCTCAACCTCATCTCGGGCACCTACACGCCGGACGAGGGGGCGGTCTTCATCGACGACGACAACGTCACCCACCTGTCCGAGCACCGGCGGGCCAGGTACCTGGGCCGGATCTTTCAGGACCCGCTCATGGGCACGGCCGCCTCCATGTCCATCGAGGAGAACCTGGCCATGGCCGACCTGCGCGGCCAGCGGCGCGGCCTGGGGTGGGGTGTCAAGAAGACCCGGAGGGACTACTACCGGGACACCCTGAAAATGCTGGGTCTGGGGCTGGAGGATCGACTGAAGGACAACGTGAGCCTTCTGTCCGGGGGCCAGAGGCAGTCGCTGACCCTCCTGATGGCCACCCTGAGCACGCCCAAGCTGCTCCTGCTGGACGAGCACACCGCGGCCCTGGATCCCAAGACGGCGGACCTGGTGATGGAGCTGACAGAGAAGATCGTCTCCGAGAACCGCCTGACCACGATCATGGTGACCCACAACATGAACCAGGCCATCAAGCACGGCAATGTCATGATCATGCTCCACGAGGGCAGGCTCAAGTACGACGTCCAGGGGGAGGCCAAGATGTCGCTGACCGTGGAGGAGGTGGTCAGGCGCTTCGGGGCGGATCTCAAGGACGAAGCCCTCCTCTGCTGATCTCGAGGCCTGTTCCTCTTGCCCCGCCCCCGAGCCCACGACTCCTTCCTTCACTGAGAAACCCACACACGGAATGAACATGGAAGAGGCGACCAGGAAAGGATTTGCCAGCGACAACAGCTCGGGGGTCCACCCCGAGGTGCTGGAGGCCATGGCCCGGGTCAACCGCGGCCACACCGTGGCTTACGGGGAGGACGCCTTCACCGAGTCGGCCCGGGCGCTCTTTCGAGAGCAGTTCGGCGATCAGGTGGAGACCCACTTCGTGTTCACCGGGACCGGGGCGAACGTGCTGAGCCTCCAGGCCCTGACGCGCTCCCACCACGCCGTGGTGTGCGCCGAGAGCTCTCACATCAACGAGGACGAGTGCGGGGCGCCGGAGAAGTTCACCGGGTGCAAGCTCCTCGGCGTGCCCACGAAGGACGGAAAGATCACGGTGGACCAGGTCCGGCCGTTCCTGCACAGCATCGGGTTCGAGCACCACGCACAACCCACCGTGATCTCCATCACCCAGGCCACGGAGCTGGGCACCCTCTACCGGCCCGAGGAGATCCGGGCGATCACCCGGTTCGCACACGAGAACGGCATGCGGGTCCACATGGACGGCGCGCGCCTCTGCAACGCGGCCGCGGCCCTGGACCTGCCGCTTCGGGCGCTGACCGGGGATGCGGGGATCGACGTGCTGAGCTTCGGCGGAACCAAGAACGGGTTGATGTTCGGGGAGGCGGTCGTGTTCTTCGATCCCGCCCTGGCGGCGGACTTCAAGTACATCCGCAAGCAGGGGACCCAGCTCGCCTCCAAGATGCGCTTCCTGGCCGCCCAGTTTCAAGCGTTTTTCACCGACGACCTCTGGCTCCGCAGCGCCAGGCACGCCAACCGCATGGCAAGGCTCCTGGCGGAACGGGCCTCCGCGATCCCCGGCGTGCGAATCTCCCAGGAGGTCGAGGCCAACGGGGTGTTTGCGGCCCTTCCCAGGGAGGCCATCCCCTGGCTCCAGGAGCGGTTCTTCTTTCACGTGTGGAACGAGGAGCGGTCGGAGGTTCGCTGGATGACCTCCTTCGACACCACCGAGGAAGACATCGAGCGTTTCGTCTCCCTCCTTCGGGACACGTTGTAGGTTGTAGGGGACGTTTTTGCATAATTCGATAACTTTCGAAGCCGGCGGATAGATTGACCTAAGCAAGGCCGAGTTATCGAATTATGCAAAAACGTCCCCTATTTTGCGAGGGCCTGCTCGAAGTCCTCGATCAGGTCGTCCGGGTGCTCCAGGCCGATCGAGAGGCGGATGAGGGTGTCCGAGATGCCCATGGCCTCCCGGTCCTCCGGGGACACGCCGGCATGGGACGTGGTCGCAGGGCGGGTGATCAGGGTCTCCACACCCCCCAGACTGGGCGCGCTGATGGGAAGCGTGCTGCTCCCGATGAAGGCGTCCGCCCGCTCCACATCGCCCTCGAGCTCGAAGCTCAGCATCCCCCCGAAGCCGTCCAGGAGTCGGCGGGCCCTCTCGTGATCCGGGTGGCTCTCCAGGCCGGGGTAGTGGACCCGCCGAACGGCGGGATGCCCCTCGAGGTAAGCCGCGACGGCCAGAGCGCTCTCGTTCTGGTGCCGCACACGGACGGAGAGGGTCTTGAGTCCCCGGTGGAGCAGAAAACAGGCGTGGGGATCGAGCGAGCCTCCGAAATGGTTCAGCTTGTGGGTGATTTTCTCGATGGCGTCCCCCCGGCCGATCACGGCGCCGGCCACGATGTCCGAGTGCCCGTTGAGGTATTTGGTACAGCTGTGGATGGAGAGATCGAATCCCCAGTCCAGGGGACGGAAGTTGACGGGGCTGGCAAAGGTATTGTCGATCACGGAAACCAGCCCGTGCTCCCGCGCAAAGGCCGCCGCCGCTTCCAGGTCGGCGACCTGGAGGAGCGGGTTGGTGACGGTCTCCATGTACAGGACGCGGGTCTCGGGCCTCAGGGCGTCCTTCCAGGTCCCGGGCGCCTTGCCGTCGATCGCGCTGGATGCGATGCCCAGTCCGGCCAGGTCCCTCTTGAGCAGGTCGTGCGTTCCGCCGTAGAGGCAGTCCTGGACCAGGAGGTGGTCCCCCGGGGCGAGAAAGGTCAGGAGGACCGTGGAGATGACGGCCATGCCGCTCGCGGTGACCAGCGCGTCCTCTCCGTTCTCGAGGGCTGAGAGCTTTCCATGGAGGGCCGTGTGGTTCGGTGTGTTGTTGAGCCGGATGTAGCGGAGGTCGTGATAGCTGTCCTGGCCGGCGTACTCGAAGGTCGAGGACTGGAAGATCGGGATGCTGACGGCGCCCTCGATGCGGGGGCGGGGCTCGCCGTCGTGGATCAGCCTGGTTTCCATCCGTCTGGATCGGGTCGGCATGGCGGGTTCCTCTGGTGATCGGTTTTCAGGGCGACCGGAGCGGGCTCAGTAGGGTACCTTGGAGCTCTCGATGATCTCCTGGGACTCAACGCCCAGCAGGTAGTGCCCCTTGTGACGACCGCTGGTGATCGGCGTGATGTGGCGAACCTCGGCGTCCGCCCGGATCAGGGTCCAGGTGGCGTAGAACGTCATGTCCGGAATGAGCGTCCCGGGCTGGAGGGTGTCCGCGAGGTCCCCATCCTCCTTGCGCAGGAGGAGGCCGATCCCGTGCTCGGATGCGTTCAACACCTCGAGACGATGCTCCCGGGGCGTCTTCTCGTCCCCTCCCATGCGAAACTCCACGTAGGAGAAGTCGGGGATGGAGGGGACGTAGCGCCTTTCCTTTCGTGTCTTCCGCTCCCTGGCCGTTGCCGTTTTCTCCACCTCCGCCGCCTTTTGGGCGAGGTCCAGGGCCTCGAAGAACCGGTCGATGTAGGCCTGGATGTCTTCCCGAATACCCACGGCCAGCGTTATCGAGTCGAGGTTCAACAGCTCCTCGATGCGGTGGACCCTGGCGGTGTCGTCCGGGGTTTCCATCAGGACGTCCGCCTTCCGTTCGTAAGTGCTGACGGGGACCCACGCCTCCAGGCTCATCGCTTCGCGGTCGAGCCGGGTGAAGAGATCGATGGGAACCGTGGTGTTGGGATCGTAGGTCTTGAAGGGGAGGTCGTAGTACGCGGACAGGGACCGGCCGATCTCCTCCTTTCCGATGCTGAACAGATCCATGAGGACGGCCTCTACGCTCGAACCGGCCTTCTTGGCCTCGGCCTCGGCCTCGGCCAGATTCTCTGTGGAGATCCAGCCCTGGTTCAGGAGATAGGCATAACGGGAGCCCTTGGACAGGCCCTCGATCTTGGCGTCGAGCGCGGAACGCATGTTGAGATCTTCCGGAATGATGCCGCGCGCCGATCGGTAGAGATCGATGGCCGCCTCGATGCGACCCCGGTTTTCCAGCTCCACCCCGAGCTTGAACTTGAGCCGAGCCCGCTCCCGCTTGCCGAGCGACGACTCCGACAGCAGCTTGTCCACGCGAGCCGGCGCCTCCTCCGGCCCGCAGAGACGGAGCACACATTCCACCAGGTGCCCCAGAAGCCGCTCCGCGGGAAAATCGATTCCCAGAAGCTTCTGAAACTCCTCCAGGGCCTCGCCGTCCTGGCGGGTCTCCATGAACGCCTTGCCGCGGCCGAAAACGTCCTCGGGATCCTCCCCGTCGGAAAACTCCTCTCGAATTAAGGAGAGCTCCTCGGTGGAGAGGCTCGCGTCGATGTCATCGTCGTTGCGTTCGGCGATCTCGGCCTCGACCCGATCGATCTCCTCCTGAATGCGGGTTCTGCTGTGAGAGGGGATATCGGGAAATTCCAGAAGAATGCGGGTGTATACGTCCCGGGACTCCTCGAAAAGCCCCATGGTGCTGTACACCTCCGCCTCTTTCAGGCGCGTCTCGAGCTGGTTTTCAGGGTTTTGCGTTTTCTCTTCCACGGTGATTCCGTTGGGTTGGTGGAGAACGCCACTCCCGGCGTATCGGGAAAGCACAAACCTACCAGTTGGGCCGGGGCTTGTAAAGGGCCGGGGCATGGGGTCGCCGGATACCGGTCGGCTGGAGGGGACGGTCTCACACCTTGGCGTAGCTGTGGAGCCCGGCCAGGTAGTTCACCCCGAAGTAGGTAAACAGGACGCAGGCAAAACCGACGATCGAAAGCAACGCGATTCTCTTCCCGCGCCAGCCGCGAATGAGCCGGGAATGGAGAAGGGCGGCATACACCAGCCAGGTGATGAGGGACCAGGTCTCTTTCGGGTCCCAGCTCCAGTAGCTGCCCCACGCCGAGTGGGCCCACACCGACCCGGTGATGATGCCCAGGGTGAGGAGAAGGAACCCGATGAGAACCATCTGGTAGGTGAGCTCGTCGAGCAGCCGGGGACGCGGGATCAGCCTCAGGAACGTGCTCCCTCCCTCGGGGGATTGCCGGCGTTTCAACAGGAACATGATGCTCAACCCGAATGCGATGGCGAAGGCCGCATACCCGAAAAAGCAGGTGATCACGTGTGCAATGAGCCAGTTGCTCTTGAGCGCGGGAACCAGGGGTTGAATACGTTCGGTGACGTTGGGCGAGTAGGAGGCGTAGGCCATGGCGAGGAAGGCCAGGGGCGTGGCGAACGCGCCGATGCTGCGGTTCCTGGTCCTCCATTCGATCAGCATGTAGAGGAGGATGATGGTCCAGGCGAAGAAGATGAGGGACTCGTACAGATTGGACATGGGTGCGTGACCGATGCCGAGCTGATAGGATTCGACCCATCGCAGGATGATCGCAAAGGTATGAACCCCGAACGCCGCCAGTGTGATGGCCGTGGCGGCCCGACCGAACATGTCTCTACCCATGACCATCATGCAGAGGTAGGCCATGAAGGCGCCGAAATAGCCGAAGGTGACGTAGCTGAGTACGATGGTGTTGATCATGCTGTCTGTCCCTGGGCACCGAGATGATCTCGAAGCCTGGATGTGAGTTGGTTCATCTCGCGCTCAGCCCCCACGGGGTTCTTGTTCGACCTGCCGGCCACGCGCACGAGAGCCCCTTCCCCCGACGCCTCGATGCGAATCCACACCCTGCGGTGGGAGACGAAAAAGGCTGCGAAGAGCCCGATCACGATGAGGAAGAAGCCGGCCCAGACATAGGGCACGCCCGGGTCGCGGTTCACCTGCAATCCTGTGTAATACCGGCTCTCGACGTCCTCGAGCAGGAAGGTGTAGGGTTCGAAGGCCGAGGGGTTGAGCTTGGGGAAGGATCTGAAGCTCTCTGAAAACCGGGACGCCACCCGTTCCGGGTGGAGGAACACCCAGAACGCGAGGGCGTCCCCTGCGGCCGGGTGGACAACGATCCGGACCGCCGGCCCCATGCCCATGCGCATGAAGTCCTCCCGGATCTCTTCGACCACAAACGCTCCTGCGCCTCCCGGCAGGGAAACCCTCTCCCCGCGCCTTGCATGAAGGCGGGTCTCCGCTCCCGGCGATCCTTCCCGCCGGATCAGGAGCTCCACCGCGTCGCCCGGAATCGAGCCGTAGCTCGCCTGGTAGAATCGAATGCCTCGAAAGGTGAACGGGTGGTTGACTCGAAGGGTGGCCTCCTGCTCGCTCTCGTCGCCGACGAAGCGGAGCTCCGAGCGATACTCCTTGGGGGTCCCGTTCTCGTAGAACGAGACGTCGAAATCGAGGCACTCGACGCGGAAACCGAGAGGTTTCGGTGACCGGGTGTCCCGCAGGCGCACGGTGTCCACGCTCTCGCCCTCGGGGATGTTGACGAAGGCCTCGAAGCCCAGGAGCGATCCCACGATGCCGCCCGCCAGGATCAGCAGAACGCTCAGGTGAACGACGTAGACGGCAAACAGGGAAAGCCGCCCCCGCTCTCCATAGAGAAAGATTTCCGATTCACCGTCTTTTCGCGCGACCTTCTGGTGGTTTTTCCGGAAGAGCGCCTCCGCGATGTCGGCAGCATCCCCCACGGCGCGCTCCGTGCGGAAGCGGTGCTCCCGGGGCGCTTCCTCGAACGGTTTTTCCCTGTCCGGCTTCGGTGCGGAGCGAAAGAGCCGCAACGTGGCCGGCAGGCGGTCCAGGCTGCACACGATCAGGTTCAGGGCCAGGGTGGAGATCAGGATGCGGAACCAGAACGAGTGATAGACGTCGAAGAGCTGCAGGGCGCGAAAGACCTCGAGCGTCCCCGGGCTGAGCCCCCGTGCGAACTCCAGCATGCCTTCCCCCTGGGGGATGACGGTCCCCACTATGGAGACCGCAGCCAGGAGGATGAGGAGGACCAGGGTCAGTCGAACGGAGCTGAAGAGGCGCCAGACGGCGCTTTTTTGCTGCGTGGAGTCCTTGGTTTTCATGTCCGAACATTCCAGTAGGATAGCGAAAGGGTATATCATTGATCGAAAACGACTGCAAAGTCAAATCCGATGGAGCCGGGAAAAGCCGTCACCCTGGAAATTTACCTGCCATTTCGACATGTTGAAGCTCTTCTCGCGGCGGGTGAGCGGGTTGTTGCGGATCCGGCCGATCTCTTAAGGAATTGACCGCGGTGCGTCAATCATGGTACACATCCGTCCAAGTGGAGGGCATTTTCCACGCGCCCGTTCCCGCGGATCCCGGAAACGGCGAACCCTGACGAGAAAGAAAGCAGAGTCTCATGCTGGACCTGAAATTCCTGCGATCCAACCTGGATCGGGTGAAGGAGGCCCTCCGCAACCGGGGGGCCGATCTCGACCTGTCGGCCTTCGACCGCATGGACGAGGAACGGCGGACCATCCTCAAAACCCTCGAGGACCTTCGCCATCAGCGAAACAAGGCGAGCGAGGAGATCGCCCGAAGGAAGCGGGAGGGAGAGGACGCTGCGGACATGATCGCCGACATGAAGCGCGTCTCCGAGGAGATCAAGGCGAAGGAGGGCGCCCTGACGGGCATCCAGGAAGGACTCGAGGCCCTTCTCTACGAGATCCCGAACATCCCCCACGAATCCGTTCCCGTGGGCCGGGACGAGGGCGACAACACCCTGGTGCGGTCCTGGGGGGAGATCCCCGAACCCGGTTTTGACGTCCTGTCCCATTGGGAGGTCGGCGAGAGGCTCGGAATCCTCGATTTTCCAAGGGCGGCCAAGATCGCCGGAGCCCGGTTTGCGTTGTACCGGGGAGCCGGAGCGCGGCTCGAGCGGGCGCTGATCGACTTCATGCTGGAGATCCAGACCAGGGAGCACGGCTACACCGAAATCCTGCCCCCGTTCCTGGTGAACGCGGAGAGCATGACCGGCACCGGCCAGCTTCCCAAGTTCGAGCACGATCTCTTCAAGATCCAGGGCTGGAACCTCTACCTGATCCCGACCGCAGAGGTCCCGGTGACGAACATCCACCGGGAGGAGATCCTGGACGAGGAAGACCTCCCCATCCGCTATGCCGCCTACACGCCCTGCTTCCGCTCCGAGGCCGGGTCCCACGGAAAAGACACCCGGGGCCTGATCCGGCAGCACCAGTTCAACAAGGTGGAGCTCGTGAAGTTCGCTCGGCCCGAGGATTCCTGGGAGGAGCTGGAAAGCCTGACCCGGAACGCCGAGGAGATCCTCAAACGGCTGGAGCTCCCCTATCGCGTCGTGACCCTGTGCACGGGGGATCTGGGGTTCTCGGCCGCCAAGACCTATGACCTGGAGGTGTGGCTCCCGGGCCAGGGCCTGTATCGGGAGATCTCTTCCTGCAGCAACTTCTGCGACTTTCAGGCGAGACGGGCCGGGATCCGCTACAAGCGAAAGGGGGCGAGCGGGACCCGCCTCGTTCACACCCTGAACGGATCGGGCCTCGCCGTGGGACGAACCCTCGTGGCCATCCTCGAGAACCATCAACGGGCCGACGGGAGCGTGAGCATACCGGTCGCCCTGCGGCCGTTCATGGGGGGGATGGAGCGCATCGAGCCGGAACCCGTATGATCAACCCATACAGCGGACCCACGGAAAACTGGCGGGACTACCAGCGGCGTATCCAGCGCATCTCCAGGAGGAAGTACCTCCGTTCCAGACTCCCCGTGCTGACGCTCTACGGAGTCCTGCTGTTCGGGCTCATGGCGGCCGTGGTCTTCTCCGCACCCTGGATCTTCGCCCACCTGAGCCATTCGCCCCCTCCGTCCGAACCGGCGCGGGGCGAGCCGGAAAAGGCTCCGAGGCGGCTTCTCAAGGAGGAACTGCCGGGCCTGCTCGGACCCCTCAGACCGGGAGGCCTGGGGGATGTCACGGCCTTCACCATAGAGGGCGGAGGGCGGCCCCTTCACGTGGAGACGACCCTGGACCCGGAGCTTCAGTCCTACGTCGAGAGGCTCCTGGGCCGTTCCCTCACGCACCGGGCGGCCGTGGTGGCCCTGAGCCCCACGGACGGGCGGATCCTGGCCATGGCCAGCTACTCGGGCGAGGAGGGCGGCAGGGTCGAGAACCTCTGCCTCAAGGGAAGCTACCCGGCCGCCAGTCTCATCAAGATCGTGGCCGCGGCGGCCGCGATCGAGGCACGAGGGTTCACCGCGAACAAGCAGCTCACCTATGAAGGGCGGAGGTACACGCTCTACAAGAAGCAGCTCAAGCAGGCGGAGAAGGGCAGGTACACCAACGAGATCAGCTTTCGACAGGCGTTCTCCAGCTCCATCAACCCCGTCTTCGGCAAGATCGGCATCTACCACCTGGGAGAGCCCCTTCTCGAGCAGTATGCCGCCAAGTTCCTGTTCAACGCGGCGATTCCCCTGGAGCTCCCCCTCGAACCGAGCCGCATCGACGTCCCCCCGGACGACTTCGGCCTGGCGGAGATCGCCTCGGGCTTCAACAAGAGGACCCTCATCTCCCCGATCCACGCCTGCCTGATCGCCGCGACCGTGGCCAATGACGGCGTCATGATGACCCCCTGGATGATTCGACGGATCCAGGAGGCGGACGGAAAGGTGGTCTACCGGGCGAACATCGAGGCCCTGGCCTCACCGATCACGGCGGACACGGCGGGCCGCTTGCGGGAGCTCATGCAGGGCACCATCGAGCACGGCACCTGCCGGAGTGCGTTTCGGACCCTTCAAAAGAAAAAGGCGTTCCAGGCACTGGAGATCGGGGCCAAGACGGGTACCATCAACGACCCGCAGGACCGGTACAAGTTCGACTGGCTGAGCGCCTACGTCCTTCCCAGGGACGGCCGCCAGCCCATCAGTCTCACGGTCCTGGCGGTGCATGGGAAAATGCTGGGGATTCGGGCGAAGGACCTGGCCCGCTACATCCTGGAGCACCGGTATGGTTAGAAGCGCACTCGGTGCCGGGAGGCAAACGGAGACGCTTCTGATCACGTCCTGCGGTTCTTTCACAAGGACGCCGCCGAAGCGGCACAGAAAAAGAGGAGACCGAGACCGATGTGCGGGATCATTTGCTACACGGGGACCGAGAAGGCCGAGCCCATCCTGATCGAAGGGCTGAAGCGGCTCGAGTACCGGGGATACGACTCGGCGGGGCTGGCCGTCCAGCATGACGGCCAGGTCACCTGGGAGCGCACCGTCGGCAAGATCGTGGAGCTGGAGCGGAGGATCCAGGGGATGGAGATCCGGGGGGTGTCGGGCATCGCCCACACCCGCTGGGCCACCCACGGGGAGCCGAACGAGCGCAACGCCCATCCCCAGACCGACGGGGCGGGGGAGGTGTTCGTGGTGCACAACGGCATCATCGAGAACCACCTGCCCATCAAGAAGCGACTGCTGAAGGAGGGCGTGGTCTTCCGGTCGGAGACGGACACCGAGGTCCTGGCCCACCTGATCTCGAAGTTCTTCGAGGGGGACCTGGCCGAGGCGGTCCAAAGGACCATGCAGGAGCTCGAGGGCACCTTCGGGCTGGCGGTGATCCACCGGCGTGCGCCCGGGGAGGTCGCGGTGGCGCGGCGCGGCAGCCCCCTCGTCATCGGGGTGGGCGACGAGGGCAACTTCGCGGCCTCGGACATCTCCGCGATGGTCCGCTACACGAACAAGGTGGTCCACCTGAACGACAACGAGATGGCCCTCCTGACGGCGGACGGGTTCACCATCTCCACCGCTCAGGCCAAGACGATCCAGCGGGACACGGAAACCGTGGAGTGGCAGGCGGAGGACGCCGAGCTGAACGGATTTCCGCACTTCATGCTCAAGGAGATCTTCGAGCAGCCGGAGACCATCCGCAACGCCGTCCGGGGTCGCCTCGAGCCCGGCGAGGGCGTGCCCAAGCTCGGGGGCATCATGCCCGTGTGGGAGCAGCTGAAGGAGTCGCGGCACATCGTCATCGTGGCGTGCGGCACCTCCTACTATGCGGGTACCGTGGGGAGGTACATCTTCGAGGAGCTGACCGAGATCGACGTGGAGGTGGAGCTCGCCTCCGAGTTCCGGTACCGCAAGCTCAACTTCCCGCCCAACACGTTCATCATCGCCATCAGCCAGTCCGGGGAGACCGCGGACACGCTGGCGGCGATTCGGGAGGCCCAGCGGAAGGGCGCCCGCCTGCTCGGCATCGTGAACGTGGTGGGCAGCTCCATCAGCCGGGAGACCGAGGCCGGGATCTACAACCACGCGGGCCCGGAGATCGGGGTGGCGTCCACCAAGATCTTCATCTCCCAGCTCACCATCCTGACGCTGCTCGCCCTGCTCCTGGGCAGGCACCAGAAGCTGAGCCTGACCGAAGGCGTGGAGGCCATCAAGGCCCTGTCGCACCTGCCCGAGCAGGTGACCCGGGTGCTGGGCCAGGACAACCACATCCAGGCCGTGGCCGAGAAGTACGTTCGAAGCGGCAACTGGCTCTTCCTGGGACGGAAGTTCCAGTACCCCATCGCCATGGAGGGGGCGCTCAAGCTTAAGGAGGTCTCCTACATCCACGCCGAAGGCTACCCCGCGGGCGAGATGAAGCACGGGCCCATCGCCCTGGTCAGCCCGGACATGCCCACGGTGGCCGTGGTCCCCAGGGACGCCATGTACGAGAAGATGATCAACAACATTCAGGAGATCAAGAGCCGCAAGGGGCCGGTGATCGCCATTGCGACGCAGGGGGACGAGAAGATCAAGGACCTGGCGGACGAGGTGATCGAGGTCCCCCGGACGCTGGACTACCTGTACCCCATCCTGACGGTGGTCCCGTGCCAGCTCCTCGCCTACCACTGCGCCCGGTTCCTGAACCGGGACATCGACAAGCCCCGCAATCTCGCCAAGAGCGTGACCGTGGAGTGATGCCCGGGGGGTGGATGCCGGTCGATCCCATCGAACGAAAGGACCGCGTGGTCCGGGTGGTGCGGGTGCTGGGCCGGGCGTGCCTCGGTCCGTTCTTTCGCATCGACGCCCGGGGCGTGGAGCACCTGCCCGACTCGAGCGCATTCGTTCTCCTCGCCAAGCACCAGCGCTGGGAGGACATCCCCCTGCTGGGGTTGAGCGTGCCCAAACCGCTCTACTACGTGGCCAAGGCGGAGCTGTTCCGGTGGAGCCCTTCCCGGTGGCTCATCTCCTCCCTGGGCGGCATTCCTCTGAACCGCGACCGTCCCCTGGAGAGCCGGCGTTCCCTGCGACGCATCATCGAGCACCTTCACGCCGGGGAAGGGGTGGTCGTCTTTCCGGAGGGCACCTACTACCCGGATCGTATGGGCCCTCCGCGGGGGGGCCTGGTGCGGATGGTCCTCTCGAGGACGTCCCCGCCGTTCATCCCGGTGGGTATCCGCTACCGGAAGGGGCTCCGAGCGGGGGTTGAGATCCGCTTCGGTCCCCCCTTTCGGCCGGAATCGAGCCGGGAGGTACGACCTCTCCTGGACCGGATGATGTCGGAGATCGCACAGCTCTCCGGCCTCTGATCGGGGCGGAACGCGAACGACCGGGCCTTCTCAAAACCGTGAGCCGAACGGGGACGGCGGGGTGCAAAACCCCACCCTACGAAAACACCGGTTTCATCAGCGGGGGTGACCGGCGGCCGGACGCCGGTCGTGGACGTTTGGAGGCGTCATCATGCACGAGCTGGACAGGGTGTTCGGGTTCATCGACGGTTGCCGGGAGCAGGTCGTTCGAGTCCAGGCGGAGCTCACCTCACGGGTGGCCCTGGGCCCGGCCAACGGGGGCACCGGCGAGCACGAGAAGGCGGCGTTTCTGGAGGAGGAGCTGAGTCGGCTCCAGCCGGATACGTTCGAGGAGGTCCGGGCTCCGGACCCGGAGGCCGAAGGGGGGTACCGTCCCAATCTGGTGGCCCACTGGAAGGGGCGGTCCGAAGGCCCCCGGGTCTGGGTGCTGAGCCACATGGACGTGGTTCCCGCGGGGGACCCGTGCCTCTGGGAAGGGGATCCCTATCGGCTGCGCGTGGATGGCGACCGTCTCTTCGGTCGCGGGGTGGAGGACGACCAGCACGCGATTGTCAGCTCCCTCCTGGCGGTCGAGGCGGTTCTCGGGGCAGGAGCGGGATGCGAGCGACCCGTGGGACTGGTCCTGGTCGCGGACGAGGAGACCGGCAGCCGCCGCGGGCTGGCACACCTCCTGGAGCACCGCCCCGAACTGTTCAGCGCCGAGGACCTGATCGTGGTACCCGATGCCGGGAACGAGGAGGGCACCATGATCGAGGTGGCCGAAAAGTCCGTGATCTGGATGCGGTTCACGGTCACGGGGCGTGCATGCCACGCGAGCACCCCGGACAAGGGGAAGAACAGCCTGTACGGGGCGGCCCGGTTGATCACGGCCCTCGGGGAGTTGGGATCTCGGTTCGACGCAACGGACCCCCTGTTCCATCCTCCCGTCTCCACCTTCGTCCCCACCCGGATCGAGACCAATGTCCCCAACGTCAACACCGCGCCGGGGAAGGACGTGTTCTACATGGACTGCCGCGTACTGCCCCGGTATCCCCTGGAGTCGACCGTTTCGGCGGCCCGGGAGATCGCATCCGGAGTGGCGTCGGAGCTGGGGCTGGAGGTGGAACTGGAGACCGCCCACACGGAAGAGGCGGCCGAACCCACGCCCGTGGACGCCCCGGTGGTCAGGGCCCTGCAACGCGCGGTGAAGCGGGTGAGCGGGAGGAAGGCGAAGCCCGCGGGCATCGGGGGCGGGACCGTGGCCTCTCTCTTTCGAAAGGCGGGCCTGCCCGCGGCCGTCTGGATGACCGCCCGCGACACGGCCCACCAGGCCAACGAGTACTGCCTCGTATCGGACATCCTCCAGGACGCCAAGGTCTTTGCCTGCCTGTTCGCAGGCGGGGACGTTTTTGCATAATTGACGCGTTCGCAAAAACCCGCTCACGCGCCGCTGGAAACGGTGTAACCTGTTGAAACTCCACGGGCAGATCTCAAGGCTCGGGGCTTTTTGCGACGCCATCATAATTCGATAACTCCGGCTCTTTTTTCCTTGTCGAGCCTGAGGTCCCCCAGGTCTCGAGCGGTCGGCCCGAATCGGTGGATGTGAGTTATCGAATTATGCAAAAACGTCCCCTCAGACGCCATGGAAAGCAGTAAACGGATACAGCGGGTGCTCGATGCGGGCGCGCGGGAAGGGGTTTACCCGGGCG
>CAYVVQ010000023.1:0-9134 GCA_964454455.1 uncultured Desulfobacterales bacterium
CCTGATTCTCCTGGTCGCCGGGACCCCCCTCGCCTATGTGGTGGGGGCCTCGGCCCTCATTCATCTGGCCGCCCGGATCGCGGTGCCGCGCGGGACCGGAGCGGACGACCTTTCCCCTGGAGAAGAGACATGAACATCGTGGACGCAGAGGCGATTCCCATCCGGATCGCGCTGAAGCAGCCGTTTCGTATCGCCGTGGGCACCATCACCCACACCAACCACGTGCTCGTTCGAATGACCGATGACGCCGGCCGTGTGGGCTGGGGCGAGGCGGTCACCTTTCACGCCGTGTACGGGTACGACCAGCGGGCGCTCTACCAGGTGCTCACGGATCACCTGATCCCGGCGGTGCGCGGTCTGGACCCTCGCAACATCGTGCAAATCCACCGGGCCATGGATCGGGCCATTCCCAGGAACCTGATGGCCAAGACCGGGATCGACATCGCCGCATACGACCTGGCGGCTCAGGCGGCCGGGCAGCCCGTTCACGTACTTTGCGGAGGGAAACGCGTGGACCGGGTGCCCCAGATCGGCGTGGTGGGCATCGTCCCGGAGGCAAAGGCGGCCGATTCCGCCGTCCGGCAGTTGGAGGAAGGCTACCGGACCGTCAAGATGAAGATCGGACAGGACGCCGGGATGGATGCGGCGCGGGTCAGGGCGGTGCGCGAGGCTGTGGGAGAGGACGTGCCGATTCGGGTGGACGGAAACTGTGGGTACGACCGGGCCGAGGCTCTCCGCGCGTTCCGGCTCATGGAGGACGCGGACCTGGAGTGGATCGAGCAGCCCTTGCCCGGCTGGGATCTGGAGGGCATGGCCGAGCTGGCCGCCCGGCTGGACACCCCCGTGGCTGTAGACGAAAGCATGTACACCTCCGAGGATGCCTTCCGCTGCATCACCTCGGGAGCCGCGGACGTGGTGAACATCAAGGTGGCCAAGTGCGGGGGGATTCATCGCAGCCAGAAGATCGCGGCGACCTGCGAGGCGGCGGGGGTGCCCTGCTTCCTGGGCGGGTGTATCGAGACCAGCGTGGGCACCGCAGCGGCGCTCCACTTCTACGCAGCGACGTCGAACGTGATCCGGGCGGCCGAGATCCACGGATCGCCACACTATGTGGACGACATCGCCGTGCGGCCTTTCACGGCCGAGGAGGGGAGTCTGGTTGTGCCGGACGTCCCGGGCCTCGGCATCGAGGTGGACGAGGACAAGGTGAACGCATACCGAGTCGTTTACTGATGAGAACGGTAAAGGAAGGGAGACCGGGGCGGTGAAGCTTCTCTTTCGAAACGGCAGAATCCTGGACGGCGTCGGAGGCGTGATCGAGAACGGCTGGGTCCTGGTGAAGCAGGGACGGATCGAAGCGGTCGGCCGGGGGGCGGCGGGCGCCACCGAGGGCCGCGAGGAAGCCGAGGTGGTGGATCTGGAAGGTCGGACCCTGCTGCCGGGGTTGATCGACTGTCACGTGCACCTGGTCATGGACGGCGGCCCCGATCCCATGACCCGGGTCGTGGACGGGAACCCCCTCGAGGACCTCTCCGTCCTCGCGGATCCCGAGAGGGTGTTTGCGGTCTTTCGTGCGGGAAGTCGCGTGGATCGTTGAGGAGCGTGAAAGCAGGCCGGCAGCACGGCTTCTGCCCGGGCTCCGGCAGTGCCGGTCAGGGACGTCAAGGCATGGAGGACTCGAGGGCTCTGAAAAAGGCGTCGCGGGCGTGTCGCTCGATCCAGGGCCTGTGGCCGCAGCGTTCCAGAAGGACGAACCGGAACTCCTCCAGCACGCCCGTAAGAGGCTCCTTCACCCCCTCGGCCGGGTGGGGATCGTGATCGCCGTGGATGGCGACCACCGGGCACGCGATCTGGCTGCCCTGCTGGAGAAGACGGCCGCTCCTTCTCCACTCCGCGGCCTCCGGCCACACCCGCTGGAACAGCTCGAGCCGGTAATCCACGGGTGCGGCCGCCTCCGGCATGGGGTCGAAAGCGTCGGCCCGTTCCAGCAGTCGGCCCAGGCAGGCGAAGGCCGCGTCGGCCTCGCTGGTGTCCGGACGGTCCATCGCGGCCATGAGACGACCGGCCTCGGCCTGCTCGTCCGGGGTCAAGCGGTCGAACCGGACGTCGGAGATCGCCCCGGCATGGGACTCCTCGAAGGGTCCGCTGGAGACCAGGATCAGCTTCCGCACGCGGGAGGGAAATCGCGCGGCGTACAGCCAGGCCAGCCAGGCCCCCCACGAGAAGCCGACCAGCGTGACGGGAGAGAGGGCGCGGGCCTCCAGGAGGCCTTCGAGCTCCAGGATCTCCCCCTCCACGGAGAGGGACCGCTGTAAGGGCTCGAGCACGCCCCGCCTCCGGCCGAGCTGCCGGGCCACGGGGGCGGCCTCGCCGAGCCCGCCCGGGCCACCGTGGAGCACCGCCACTGTAAACGGCGGCTCCCCGTATGTCCTCACGGTCTCCACGGTTCCCTTTCCCTCATTTTCTTTTCTCCGGTCTTTCGGGTTTTCTTTTCTCTCACCTCTCTTCTCTGTCTTTCAGTCTTGCTTCATCCACTTCTCGTCGCTCTGGACGATCTTGTCCGTGTAGTCCGCTATTTTTACCGGCAATGTGGGTGGCTCTCTTGATGAGCCGGTGCTCGTTCTCGTCGGTTACCAGCTCTCATCCTCTCCTTCCCTGCTCTCCAGCCGGCTCGTTTCTCCGATTCCCACTTTCATTTCTTGGAGCTCTTGGCCTTGGGTTTTCCCGCTTTCTTCTTTCCTCTCACCTCCTTCTTCTCCTCCTGCTTTTCGCCCTTCTTCTTGTCCCGGACGTAGATGGAACGGGAGTGCCCGTCGCTCTGCACCCTTTCGTCCACCTCGAAGAGCTTGGTGGCGGCCACCAGATCGCCGAGCTTGCTGAAGCCGTAGTTTCTGGGATCGAACTCCGGGGCCTGCTTGGCGATGTTGCTTCCCAACGTGCCCAGGTTGGCCCAGCCGCTCTCGTCCGAGGCCGCCTCCAGCGCGTTTCGAAGGAGGTTCACCAGCCGGGCGTCCCCCTTGAGCTCGTTGGGGGACTTTTTCTTGACGGTCGGCTCCTCGTCCACCTGGAATCGAAGCACCTCGGTGAAGATGAACTTGTCGCACGCCGAGACGAACGCTTTGGGCGTCTTCTTCTCGCCTAAGCCGTAGACGAGGAGGCCCTCCTCCCGAATGCGGGAGGCCAGGCGGGTGAAGTCGCTGTCGCTGGAGACGAGGCAGAAGCCGTCGAACCGCTTGGTGTAGAGGAGGTCCATGGCGTCGATGATCATGGCGGTGTCCGTGGCGTTCTTCCCCACGGTGTACCGGAACTGCTGGACAGGCTGGATGGAGTGCTCCAGCAGGACGGCCTTCCAGCCCCCCAGGCTGGGGGTGGTCCAGTCGCCGTAGATGCGCTTCACGCTGGCCACGCCGTACTTGGCGATCTCCGTGAGCAGGGCGTCCGTGATGGAGGGCTGGGCGTTGTCCGCGTCGATGAGGACGGCCAGCCGTGTCTGGGGCGAGGCGACTGCATTCATGGGATTCCCTTTCTCGATCGTTGGTTCGTTTGTTTTCTTCTTTCGAAGCGCCTGCCCGGTTCAAGCCGGGCGGTCCGCGCTCCGTCGGCCGTTCCGCCGGACGCCTGGGGGTCAGGAGGCCCACTTGGAAAGGATCCGGTCCCGATGTCCGGAGACGTCCTCCTTGTCCTGCATGGCCCGGGTGATCCGGTTGAACCCCCTGGTGTCCCCGAGCATGATGCAGCCGACGATCCGGCCGTCGTCGAACACCACCTTCTTGTAGACCTCGCCGTTCTCGACCGTCCGGGCCTCCATTTTCCCCTCGGCGTCGATCTCCCCGGCCGCGGCCAGGTCGATGCCCACCACCTTGAGAACGTTGGAGGGCGTGGCCCCTTCGTAGGTCATGTCGCCGCCGGTCATGTTGATCCCCGCGATCTTGCCCTGCTCCATGGCCGCGGGCCAGATTCCGGAAGGCATGCCCTGAAACTCGGCCACGTCCCCGGCGGCGAAGATGTCGGGACGGCTCGTCCGGAGGGTCTCGTCCACCTGGACGCCCTTGTCGGTCTCGAGCTCCAGGGCCCGGGCCAGGTCCAGGTTGGGTCGCACGCCGGCCGAGATCAGGACCATGCCGCCGGCGAGGGTCGTGCCGTCTTCCAGCAGGACGCCGTCCGCCGCTTCCTTCCCCGTGATCTTACGGGTCTTGGCGCCGAGCTCGAAGGAGAACCCCATCTCCTCCATCATGGCCTGGAGCCGGGACGCGCCCTTCTCGTCCAGCTGGCGGGGGAGGAGCCGGGGAAAGAACTCCACCACGGTGACCCGCTTCCCGAGACGGCGCAGGGCGTTCCCGGCCTCGAGGCCCAGGAGCCCGCCGCCGATGAGCACCGCGTCCTCCACGCCGGCGGCATAGTCGGCGATGGCCCGGGCGTCGACCGCGGTTCTCAGGGTGAACACCCCCTCCTTGTCCGACCCCTGGATGGGCGGGACAAAGGCGTGGCTTCCCGTGGCGAGCAGGAGCCGATCGTAGGGAAAGGCGTCACCCGCCTCGGAGGTCAGGACCCGGGCCTTCCGGTCGGCCTCCGTGATGGGAGTTTCCAGGACCAGGCGGAGATCGTTCTCCTCGTACCAGCCCCGGTCCTTGGACAGCAGCCCCTCCTCGTCGATGTCGCCGGCGATGAACTCGTTCAGCCGGATCCGCCAGTAGAAGGGGAGTCCCTCGTCGGTGACGATGGTGACGGTGCCGTGGGGGTCCTGCCTGCGGATCTGCTCTGCGGCCGTGGTCCCGGCCACGCCGTTTCCAACGATCAGGTAATGGATCATGGGAGGACTCCTTTCTTTAGAACCTCCTCGGGTACCCCGTCCTCGAAGGCCTTGAAGTTTTCCTGGAAGTCCCGGGCGAGCTTCCTCGCCCGCTCGTCGTAAGCGGCGGTGTCGACCGCCGCGTTCCTGGGGTTGAGGATCTCCGTTGGGACGCCCTCGACGGACTTGGGGATCCGGAGACCGAACACCCGGTCGGTCTCGTAATCCGCCTCCTCCAGGGCGTCGCTCACAATGGCCTTGACGATGGCCCTGGAGTGGGCGATGCGGATTCGCTCGCCTTCGCCGTAGGGCTTCCCGGCCCAGCCCGTGTTCACGAGCCAGCACCGGGCGTCGTGCTCCAGGATCTTCTTCATGAGAAGCTCGGCGTACACCGTCGGAGGCAGGGCCATGAAGGGGGCGCCGAAGCAGGCGCTGAAAGTGGCCTGGGGCTCCTTGACGCCCAGCTCGGTGCCGGCCACCTTGGCGGTGTACCCGCTCAGGAAGTGAAAGACGGCCTGCTCAACGCTCAGCCGGGCCACCGGGGGCATGACGCCGAAGGCGTCGCAGGTGAGCATGATGATGTTCTTGGGGTGGCCGCAGACCCCTCCGCGAAAGGCGCTCGGGATGTGGCTGATGGGATAGGCGGCCCGGGTGTTCTCCGTGAGGGCGTCGTCGTCCAGGTCCAGGCGCCGGGAGTCCTGGTCGATGCTCACGTTCTCGAGGATGGTGCCGAAGCGCCGGGTGGTCTCGTAGATCTCGGGCTCGGCTTCCCTGGAGAGGCGAATCACCTTGGCGTAGCAGCCCCCCTCGAAGTTGAAGATCCCTTCGTCGCCCCATCCGTGCTCGTCGTCGCCGATGAGCGTGCGGTCCGGGTCGGCCGAGAGGGAGGTCTTGCCCGTGCCCGAGAGCCCGAAGAAGATGGCGGAGTCGCCCTGCTCCCCGAAGTTGGCGGAGCAGTGCATGGAGAGCACGGACTCCTGGGGGTAGAAGTAGTTGAGCATGGTGAAGACGGACTTCTTGATCTCCCCTGCGTAGCTCGTGCCTCCGATCAGGACGAGCTTCCTGCCCAGGTGGATCAGGATGAACGCCTCGGAGTGGAGACCGTCCAGCTCGGGGACGGCGTTGAATCGAGGGACGTTGATCACGGTGAACTGGGGGGTGTGTCGGTCGGCGTCCTCCCGGTTCGGGATCTGAATGAACATGTTCCGGGCGAAGAGGCTGTGCCAGGCCCGTTCGGTCACCACCCGGATGGGAATCCTGCGGGAGACCTCCGCCCCCACGTAACAGTCCTGCACGAACACGTCCTTGTTCTGGAGGTAGGCGGTGAGCCGGTAGAACAGGTTCGTGAAGTGCGGCTCGTCGATGCCGCGGTTCACGTCCCCCCACCAGATCTTGTCCTCGCTCGAGGGCTCCTTGACGAAGAAGCGGTCCAGAGGGGATCGGCCCACGTGGTGGCCGGTGCGGACCACGATGGGGCCGAGATGCGCGATCAGGCCCTCGCGCCGGCGTACGATCAGCTCGTAGAGGTGAGGGGTGGAGGGGTTCCAGTAAATCGTCCCCAAATTCCTGAACCCCAGGCTTTCCAGTTCGGGTTTCACGTTCTTGTAGTCGAACATCACCGTATTCCTTTCCTTGCGTCCGTTCCTTGCCACCCGCGGACGCGGCCCCTGATCCGCCGAATGGGTGAAACGCCTGTCCTGGCTCGGACTGGTCAGCTGTTCTTGGTGGAGGCCTCGAAGGTCCGGATGATCTCCCAGGCCTCTACTGCGGTCTCCACGAATCGAAAGAGCTCCAGGTCGCTTTCGGAGATCGTTCCCTCCTCCACCAGGGTGTCGAACCGGACGAAGCGGTCCCAGAACTCCTTGCCGAAGAGCAGGACGGGGAAGGGTTTCACCTTCTCGGTCTGGAGCAGGGTCAGCGTTTCGAACAGCTCGTCCAGGGTGCCGAATCCCCCGGGAAAGGCCACGAGTGCTTTTGCGCGCATGAGAAAGTCGGGGTCCTGGTAGGCGAGCCTATAAGAGGACGAGCGGGTCTGGGGCGTGTCCATGTGGCGCATGGCGGATTCCGCTTCTTCCGTCGCTCGCTTGTAGGGGCAGAAACCGCGGTGTGATGCGCTCATGAGTCCCTCCTGTCGCTTCTTCAGTCCCGATGCAGGAGCCCGGAACAGGCTCCGGAAGATGGGGGCTCCGTACCATCATGATTCGAGAATAACGTTCGAGCTGAAAGGCGTCAAGAAGGAAGACCGGCGCTGTTTTCCGTTGCAAATCCCACCCGTGTCGACTTACCCTGCAAGGAAGATCGAAGTGCGCTGGAGGTCGTGGGCTCATTGGAGCCGTTTGGGCGCGACTCATTCGCTGCCCGATGAAGGACGCCACATCGGAGGAGAAGGCATGGAAAAGCACCTTTTGTTGACCGTGAGCGAGCAGAAGAGCTCCCTTCAGGGAGCACGGTTTCTGGCCGGGTTTTTCCTGAACAAGGAGATGGTGAAGCTCACCCTGTTCTACACCATACCCCGGCCGCCCGCGGTCTGGACGGGCGAGAAGACGCAGGATAAGGTCCGGGAGCAGGAGGATGCCGCCAGGAAGGGGCAGGCCAAGGCCAAGAAGGCCCTTCAGGAGGCCAAGCAGGAGGTCGTCAAGCTGGGTTTCCTCGAGGAGAGAATCGACGTTCGGCTCCAGATGAGGCAGCTCGGTAAGGTCAAGGACATCCTGGAGGAGGGAGAGCGGGGGCTCTACGACGCCATTGTCCTGGGGAAGCGCGGCCTGAACTGGTTCGAAGAGGCTTTCGAGGGAAGCGTGAGCAAGGAGCTGCTCGAGTCGCGCCTCAGCTGTCCCCTCTGGGTCTGCCGGCGGCCTGACCCGGAGCGGAAGGGGGTGCTTCTCTGCATGGACGGCTCCGAGGGGTCCTATCGCATGGCCGAGCACACGGGCCTCATCCTGGGAACCGAGCAGCGTCATCCGGTGAAGATTTTCGTGGTCAAGAACCGGTCCCTCAAGGAGGCCCCCGACGCCATCATCACCAGGGCCAGGGAGCTGCTCGCCGAGAGCAAGGTGCCCAACGTGCGGGTGAGCGCCTCGGCCGTGGACGCCTCCAGCCCGGCGAGGGCCATCCTCCGGGAGGCCGGGGAAGGGGGGTATGCGGCCGTGGCCGTGGCCCGGGGCGAAAAGAGCTTCATGGACAAGGTGTTCATGGGGTCGGTCAGCACGTCCCTGTTCCGCGAGATGGAGAATGCGGCCCTCTGGGTCTCGGGATAGCCCCCGATCGCTTCTATCTCCATGGAGGAGACCAGCGGGATGTAGCTGAGCTTGTTGATCCGGGTGATGATCCTGCGGACGCCCAGCCCTTTGCCCAGGAGGGAGATGAGCACGTTGCTCTCCTCGTCGCTGGTGAGGGCCACGAGGAAGTCGGCGTTCTTCACGTTCTCCTCGAGCAGGAGGTCGCGGTCGGTGCCGTCGCCGTGGATGACGATCACCCGGTCGAGCGCCTCGGCCAGCTCCTCGCAGCGCGCGGGGTCCCGGTCGACGAGCCGGGTGGAGATCTTCGTCTTGTCGAGCGCTTTCGCCAGGGCCGTCCCGGTCTGCCCGCCGCCCACGATGATGACCCGCCTCAGCTCCTCCTCCCTGATCCCGAAAAAGCGAAAGATCCTCTGGAACTCGCCGGACCGCGCCACCACGTAGACCAGATCGCCGGCCTGAATGGTGTCCTCGCCGTGGGGGATGTGGACCTTGTCCCCCCGGACGATGGCGCCCACCAGGAGCTTGTCGGTCATCTCCTGGAAGGAGAGGAGCCTTTTCCCGGCAACGGGGGAATCGCCGCGGATGGTCACCCCGATGAGCTTGATGCGGCCGTCCACGAAGTCGATCACGTCGGAGGCCCCCGGGACCAGCATCAGGTTGCGGATGGTTTGCACCATGGCGGACTCGGGGTTGATGATGTGATCGATGCCCAAGGTGTCCCGGGCCAGGAGATCCTTCATCTCCAGGTACTCGGGGTTGCGCAGGCGGGCGACCTTCAGGAGATAGGGATTGAGCTGCCGTGCGAGCATGCAGGCGATGAGGTTGACCTCGTCGCTGTCCGTGGCGGCCACCAGCATGTCGGCGTCCGTGATTCCCGAACGCTGGAGCATGCCGGGGCTCGTACCCGAGCCGAGGATGGCCTGCACGTCCATCTCCTCGTTGATCCGTTGGATCTTTTTCGGATCCTTAAGTCGATCTCTCCCGCAAAAGAGGTGTGACCTGCAGGGCAGTTGATCCGCCCTTCCCCTGTCCACAGGGCCGTTTGATGCCCGGTGACGGCGTACCGGGTCTTGCGAGGCCCTCCGTCACGAGGAGAGGGCGATCAGGAA
>CAYVVQ010000023.1:9234-22728 GCA_964454455.1 uncultured Desulfobacterales bacterium
CCCTCCGTCACGAGGAGAGGGCGATCAGGAACACGCCCGTCAACATGATGAGGGCCCCGAGGAGGCGTTCGCGGACCCGCGTCTCCCGAAAGACGAGCCCCCCGAGGACGACACCGAAGAGCAGGCTGGTGCGCTTGACGGAGAGCATGTAGGCCGCCTCCACGAGAGAGATGGCATAGGTGTGGCTGAACACCATGACGGCGGTCGCGAGCCCGACCATCATCGCGGGAACGGGCCGCAGAAACAGGTTTCCGGCGCGGACTCCCGGCACGACCGGGGAGATGAGGAGCATCAGGACCAGCAGGCAGAGAAAGTAGGTGACGCCGAAGAAGGGGGGGCTGGAGTGAAGGATGGCCACCTTTCCGATGGTGGCCGTGAAGGAGAAGATGAAGCTGGTGACGAGCATGAGCCAGGAGCCCTGCTCGCGGAAGACGGCGGTGATCGGTGCAAGCCACTGCTCACGGGCACGGGAGAGGTTCAGGACGTAGGACCCCGCCACCACGAGCGCGATCCCGAGGATCCCTCGCGGCGTCAGAACCTCGCCCAGGAACAGGTACCCGGTCAGGATCACGAAGGCCGGGGTGAAGGCCAGGAAGGGCACGGTGAGGGAAAGCGGCGAGACCTTGATCGCCCGCATGTAACAGAGCAGGGCCGTCACCTCCAGGGGGAGGCCGGCGGCGACGCAGAGCCAGAAGGTGGTGTCCAGCTCGGGGCGGGGTACGAGAAAAAGGCCGGCGATCAGGCAGGGAAAGGCGTAGACCAGTCGAATCAGGCCCATCTCGAAGGCCCTGAGATCGCTGAAATGCTTCTTGGAGAGCGCGTCGACGACCGCCGTTGCGAGCGCCGCGGTCAGGGCGAGCGGAAGCCAGGTCAAATCCATCCCCCTCCCAGGAGGTCGCGCCGGAGCTCCCTAGCAAAAGGCCCGAAGCCACGAGATCTGCCCGTGGAGTTTCAACGGGTTACAGCACATCCAGCGGCGCGTGAGCGGGTTTTCGCGAACGCGTCAAACCTGTAGACAACCGCCTGCCAAGGTGATAAACGTTTCGGGTCGAGCCTTCAAGAGAAAACCATCCCGAGGCCACATGATTCCAGAACCGGACATCGCGCTCAGCGGAAGCGAGCTCGAGGCGTACATCGAGCGGTTTACCGAGAACCGGATCCTGGTCATCGGCGATGTCATTCTGGACAAGTACGTGTGGGGACACGTTTCCAGGATCTCGCCGGAGGCGCCGGTGCCCGTGGTGGAGGTCAAGCAGGAGACGAAACGTCTCGGCGGGGCGGCCAACGTCCTCAACAACATCGCCTCCCTGGGCGGGCACGCCGTCCTCTGCGGGGTGGTGGGAGACGATCGCGCGGGGCGGGAGATCGTGGAGCGGGTGAGGGGCATGGGGCTTCCGGCCGAAGGGATCATCACCGTGACGGATCGGCCCACCAGCGTGAAGTCGCGGGTCGTGGCCCACAATCAGCAGGTGGTCCGATTCGACCGCGAGGACCGGAGAAAGATCTCCGATGAAGGAATCGAGAGAATCCTGGAATTCATCGGCCGCTCCAGGGACGAGATCGATGCGATCATCGTGGCGGACTACGGCAAGGGGGTGATCTCCGACGGGATGATGAAGGGGCTCCGGTCCCTGGCGTGGGGCTCGGGCACGATTCTCGGGGTGGATCCCAAGACCGGCAACTTCGACTACTACAAGGGGGTGCACGTGCTCACCCCCAACCATCACGAGGCGGGCGCCTACTGCGGGATCGAGATCGAGGACGAGGAGAGCCTCCTGGAGGCCGGGCGCCGGATGCTCGAAGGACTGGAAGCCCACTCCGTGCTGATCACCCAGGGCAAGGACGGCATGACCCTGTTCGAGCGGGAAGGGGACGTCGTCCACATCCCCACGGTGGCCCGCAAGGTGTTCGACGTGACGGGTGCGGGGGACACGGTGATCAGCGCGCTCTGCATGAGCCTCGCGGCCGGCATGGACCTCAGATCCGCCTCGGTCGTCGCCAACTTCGCCGCAGGCATCGTGGTGGGTGAGCTCGGCACGTCCACGGTCACGGCGGAGGAGCTGCGGGCCGCCGTGAACGGGCGTTTCGCGTGATCCATCCTCCGGGGACGGTCCGGGCGGAGTGAGATGAGCATCCCGAGCGAACCGGAGGACGTCAAGCGGATCGTCAGCCTGATCTCGGGCGAGCGCGGGATCGTGGACGGCGTTCTCCGGGAGCTGGAGGCCGGTTTCGGGCCCGCCGACTGGAAGAGCCCCCTGATCCCCTTTGACCGGACCCGCTACTACGAGCGGGAGATGGGGGCTCCCCTGGTGCGGCGGTTCGCCTCCTTCCAGCGGCTCATGCGACCGGAAGAGATCGTCGGGGACAAGCTGGAGACGAATCGCCTGGAGGCCCGGCGCCGTGAGGACGGCCGGCGCACCGTGAACATCGACCCGGGGTACGTCAGCCTGGAGCGCCTCGTCCTGGCCACCGGCAAGAACTACACCCACAGAATCTACCTGTCCCACGGCGTGTACGCGGATCTCACGCTGGTTTTTCACAGGCAAACCTTCCGCTCTCTGCCCTGGACCTATCCCGATTATGGCGATCCCGCGGCGATCCAGATGTTCAACGAGGTCAGGGCCCGGTACAAGATGCAGCTCAGGGGGGTGGTCCCCCCCGAGGAGGGAGTGTCATCATGATCAAGAGCATGACGGCCTTCGGCCGCGGCGAGGTGGAGGTTGGGGACACGCTGATCAACGTCGAGATCCGGGCCGTGAACCACCGATTTCGAGACGTCCCGATGCGGCTGCCCAAGGCGGTTCAGCCGCTGGAGGAGGCGCTGCGGGCGCAGGTGGCTGAGGTTGTCGGGCGGGGGCGGGTGGAGATCGGGTTCCAGCTGGAGACGAGGGGCGAGCAGCCCGACATGGAAGTCGAGCTGAACGTGCCCCTGGCCCAGGCCTACGTCCGCGTCTTCCGCGAGCTCCAGGACCGGTTCGGAGCGGATCCCGCGGTGCGTGCGGACGCGTTGTGCCAGTTCCGGGACGTGATCCAGGTCCGGCCCGTGGAGCGGGACACGGAAAGCCTCAAAAAGCCGGCCCTGGAGGCGCTCAAGGAGGCCCTCAATGCCATGGACCGGATGCGTGTCGAGGAGGGACGGGCCATCGAGGAGGACTTCCGCCGGCGCATAAGGATGCTTCGCGACTACATGGAGCAGATCGAAGGCCGGGCGCCCCTGGTGGTGGAGGAGTACGGCAAGCGGCTGCGCGAGAGGATCTCCGCTTTGGCCGGTGAGCTCGAGCTGGACGCGAACCGGCTGGCCCAGGAGGTGGCGACGTTCGCGGGAAGGTGCGACATCACCGAGGAGATCGTTCGGAGCCGCAGCCACCTGAACCAGTTCGAGCAGTATCTCGCCCTGGGGGAGCCGGTGGGCCGCCGCCTGGAGTTCCTGCTCCAGGAGATGAACCGGGAGGCCAACACCATCAGCTCCAAGGCCTCCGATGCCTCCATCTCCGCGACCGTGGTGGAGGTCAAGGGGGAGCTGGAGAAGCTGAGGGAGCAGGTGCAGAACGTGGAGTGAGGAGGATCGGTTGACCATGAGCCCCAAGCTGTTGAACATCGGCTTCGGAAACTCCGTGGTGTCCCGGCGCGTCGTCGCCATCATCTCCCCGAACACGGCGCCGGTCAAGCGGCTGCGGGACGAGGCCCGGGAGGACCGGAGGCTCGTCGATGCGACCCAGGGCCGGAAGACCCGCTCGGTGATCATCACGGACAGCAATCACGTGATTCTCTCGGCGATCCAGTCCGAGACCATCGCCCAGCGTTTCAGCCCGGACGGCGCCCTGAGCCGGGAGGACCTCGAGGAGTAGCATGAGCGGCCGCATTTTCGTGATCTCGGGGCCGTCGGGCGCGGGGAAGTCCACCATCATCCGGGAGGTCCGGCAGCGCCTGGATCGACTGGGCTACTCCGTGTCCCACACCAGCCGCAGACCCAGGGGGGGCGAGACCGACGGCGTGGAGTATCGCTTCGTGGACCGGGCCGTCTTCCGCGCCATGATCGACCGGAACGAGTTCGCCGAATGGGCCGAGGTTTTCGGGGACTACTACGGCACCTCGTTTCGCGAGCTCGAGGACAAGACGTCCCTGGGCCTGGACGTGATCATGGACCTGGACGTCCGGGGAGCCCGGAACATGCGCCGGGCCGTTGAGGACTGCATCCTCGTGTTCGTCCTGCCTCCCTCCATGTCGGTCCTGGAGCGGCGTCTCCGCGAGCGGGGTACGGACGACCCCGCGTCTTTGGCGAGGCGGATCGAGACGGCAGAGGTGGAGATCCGGAGCGCTTCCCGATACGACTATCTGGTGGTGAACGACCGTCTGTCGCAGGCCGCGGAGGAGATGACCTCCATCGTCCGGGCCGACCGCTGCCGAACCGAGCGGAGACTCCCCGGTCTCGAGGCCGGCTTCGACCTCGGCCCGCCGGAAGACCCGGGCGCTCCGGCAAGCGAAGACCCATGAGCCGCAAAAAGGAACCGGCCGTCATCCCGGGGTACCAGGCCGTGCGCGAGGCCCTGTCCCGTCCGGAATGCCGCGTGACCGAGGTCTGGATCGCCGGGGACCGGCGGAGCAGGCGGGCCCGAACCGTCCTGGAGCTGGCGGGCGAGAGGAATGCCCCGGTCAGGGACCGGAGCGCAGGGGAGCTCGACGCCCGTTTCCCGGAAACCCCCCATCAGGGGTTCGCGGCCGTGGTTCAGGCGCCGGCCTACGCCGATCTCGAGACGCTGGTCGAGGCGTCCCGGAAGACGCCGGGCCGGGGGCTTCTGGTCGCGGCGGATCACATCACGGACGAGGGCAACCTGGGGGCGCTGATTCGGACCGCGGCCTTTTTCGGGGCGCGGGGGCTGCTCATCCCCAGGGACCGCTCCGCGGGGCTCGGCGAAAAGGTGGCGAAACGGTCCGCCGGGGCGAGCCTTTTCCTTCCCGTGGCCAGGGAGGTCAACCTGGTCCGCGCCCTGGACCGGCTCGACAAGGCGGGGTTCTGGATCATCGGCGCGGCCGGGGAGGCGTCCGTGGACGTGTACGGGTTCGACTGGGTCCGGGACACCGTGCTCGTGGTGGGGAGCGAGGACCGCGGTCTGTCGCCGAACGTGCGGGCCCACTGCCACGAGATCGTCGGGATCCCGGGCTCTGGGAGGGTGGAGTCCCTCAACGTGGCCGTGGCGGCCGGGGCGATCCTCTCGGAGATTGCGCGCCAGAGGGGGCGCCCGGCGGTCCGCTAGCGGACACCGCCGTTGCGGAGTCCCCAAAGGGATCGACCTTCGGACTCAGCCCGGGAGGGGAAACCGCTCGAGGGCGCCCGCGTCGAGCAGGGCCCGAATCACGGCACAGAGAGGAAGGCCCACCACGTTGGTGTAGGAGCCCGAGATGGACGCCACCATGAAGGCCCCGATCCCCTGAATGGCGTAGCTTCCCGCCTTGCCGAACGGCTCCCCCGTGGCGACGTACCCCTCGATCTCCCGCTCGTCGAGCGGCCTGAACCGCACGGCGGTGGAGACGGACTCGCAGTGGACCTCCTCGCCGGAAGGCGAGAGGATGGAGAAGCCGGTGACCACCCGGTGGTCCCGGCCGCCGAGCCTTTCGAGCGTGGCCATTGCGTCGGACTGGTCCCGCGGCTTGCCCAGGACCGCATCCTCCAGCACGACCACCGTGTCGGCTCCCAGGATCCATCGGCCGGAGCGGCGTCGTCCGACCTCCCGGGCCTTCTCGCCCGCGAGACGACGGGCTGTGGCGGCGGGCTCGTCCCCCTCGTGTTCCTCGGGGATGTCCGCCGGGTCGGCCAGAAAAGGGATCCGGCCCTGCTCGAGGAGTCGTTTTCTCCGGGGTGAGGCCGAAGCCAGGATCAGCGGGGAGGTCCGGTGGATGGCGAGGCTCAAGGGGCCGCCTCCTCGGGGGAGTCGGGCTCGGGCAGACCGAAGACACGGCGCGCGCTCGTGGAGGTGAGACGGGCCACCTCCTCGAACGGTTCGTCCCGCAGGCGGGCGATCTCGCAAGCGGTGTGGAGCACGAGCGCAGGCTCGTTGCGCCTGCCGCGCCGGGGTACGGGCGCGAGGTAGGGCGCGTCGGTTTCCACCAGGAGGCGATCCAGGGGGACCGTTCGGGCCACCTCCCGGACGGTCTCGGCCTTGGGAAAGGTGACCGTGCCGGGAAGGGAGAGGACGTATCCCATGTCGAGGAAGGTGCGGGCGAGCGCCGCATCCCCGCTGAAGCAGTGGATCACGCCACCCGGACGCTTCGACCCCATGGCCTCGAGGCGGGAGAGCACGTCTTCATGGGCCTCCCGGTCGTGGATGACCACGGGAAGGTCGAGCTCCGAGGCGATCTCGAGCTGCCGCTCGAACACCCGGAGCTGGCTCTCGCGGGCGGAGCGGTTGCGGAAATAGTCCAGGCCGATCTCGCCCCAGGCGACCACCTCAGGGCGCCTCGACGCCAGCTCGGCCAGGCGTTCCAGATCGTCCGATTCCACGGCGTCCGCGTTGTGGGGGTGGCAGCCTACCGTGGCGAAGACAAAGGGATACTCGGCGGCCAGCTCGACCGCCGCGCGGGAGGATTCAAGGTCTATCCCTACGGTGACGATCTGTAGGACACCGGCCTCGAGGGCCCGGTCGAGGACCGAGGGAAGGTCTTCCGAGAACTCGGGCATGTCCAGGTGGGCGTGGCTGTCGACGAGCATGGGACCTCCTGCGAGGTCGGGCCGCGGCGCCGTTTCGGGATCCGCTTCCCGGAAGGGGGGCATCATAGAGCATCGGCTCCGGGAATTCAACAAAACGGTTGCATAATCGGTGAAAGCCCTTAGAATGTGACGCTGAATCAACAACCGACAAGGGGGAAGATACCCGGGATCATGGCAGCCACACCGAAAAAGGCCAGCGCCGACGCCGGCAAAGAAAAGAGCCTCGAGGAGCAGCTACAGTTCCAGAAGAGGCTCAATGCAATTACGAACAAGATCCATTCCGCCAAAGATACCAACGACATTCTCATCAACATGCAGTCCGAGATCCTCGGTCTGTTCGATGCGGACCGGATCACCATCTACATCGTGGACGGCGCCAACAAGCAGATCGTCTCCAAGGTCAAGAGCGGGGACGAGGTCAACGAGATCCGCGTCCCCATCGCCAACCAGAGCATCTCCGGCTACTGCGCCGCCTCGGGCAAGGTGGTCACCATCTACAATGCCTACGACCAGAACGAGCTGAAGCGGATCAACCCGGAGCTCCGTTTCGACCGGACCTGGGACGAGAAGACCGGGTACCGGACCCAGCAGGTTCTGGCGGCCCCCGTCCTGTACAACAAGTACCTCCTCGGCGTCATTCAGCTCATCAACAAGAAAAACGGGGACCACTACACGCTGGAGGATCAGGCGTCGGTCCTGGAGATCGCCAAGGTCCTGGGTCTCGCCTTCTTCAACAACCAGAAGGCGGCCAAGAGGGCCAAGCCCACCAAGTTCGACTACCTGATCAGCAACAACATCATCACGGGCAAAGACCTGCAGAACGCCATGGTCACGGCCCGCAAGATGAAGAAGACCGTGGAGTCCGTTCTCATTTCGGACTTCCACGTGAGCAAGGAGGACATCGGCAAGTCCCTCTCCAGCTTCTTCAACACCCGGTTCATCCCCTACGACGACAACATGGTCATCCCCGGACAGCTCCTGAAAGGGCTCAAGGTCAACTTCCTCAAGAGCAACGTGTTCGTGCCGGTGAGCCAGTCCGGCAACGTGGTGACCATCGCCATGGAGAACCCGAACTACCTGCCCGCCAGGGACACCATCAAGCGGCTGATCCCGGCCAAGGAGTTCGAATACTGCGTCTCCATGCGCGAGGACATCCACCGGATGATCGACCTCTTCTTCGACGTGAAGCGCTCGGAGCTCGTCGAGGACTCGGGCAGCATCGAGGACATCCTCGGCCAGCTCGACGGCGGAGCCATGGAAGAGGACGACGAGATGGAGCGGGTCAGCGAGGAGGACGGGGCCATCGTCCAGCTGGTCAACAAGATGATCGTGGACGGCTACAACCGGAACGCATCGGACATCCACATCGAGCCGAGACCGGGCAAGGCGAACTCCGTGATCCGCTTCCGCATCGACGGCGCGTGTCAGGTGTACCAGACCATCCCCCACACCTTCAAGCGCGCCATCGCCTCCAGGCTCAAGATCATGTCCGACCTCGACATCTCGGAGCGGCGACTGCCCCAGGACGGAAAGATCAAGTTCAAGCGCTACGCCCCGCTGGACATCGAGCTCCGCGTGGCCACCATCCCCACCTCCGGGGGAAACGAGGACGTGGTCATGCGGATCCTGGCCGCAGGCGACCCCATTCCGCTCGAGAAGATGGGCATGAGCGATCGGAACTACAACGTGTTCCTGAACCAGATCAACCAGCCCTACGGCATTGCGCTCGTGGTGGGTCCCACCGGGAGCGGCAAGACGACCACCCTGCACGCCGCCCTCCACCACATCAACAAGCCGGAGACCAAGATCTGGACGGCCGAGGACCCGGTGGAGATCACCCAGGAGGGCCTGAGGCAGGTGCAGGTGCTTCCCAAGATCGGGTTCGACTTCGCAACGGCCATGCGGGCCTTCCTCCGGGCGGACCCGGACGTGATCATGGTGGGGGAGATGCGCGACCACGAGACCGTGGCCACGGGCATCGAGGCCTCCCTCACGGGACACCTCGTCTTCAGCACCCTGCACACGAACAGCGCGCCCGAGACCATCACGCGGCTCCTGGACATGGGCATGGACCCCTTCAACTTCGCCGACGCCCTCCTGGGGGTGCTGGCCCAGCGTCTGGTGCGCACCCTCTGCAAGGACTGCAAGGAGGAGTACCATCCCGACCGGGAGGAGTTCGACAACCTGGTCCGGACCTACGGCGAGGGGTTCGAGGAACTCGGGTACGAGCACAACAGCGACTTCACGCTGTTCCGCCCCAAGGGCTGCCCCAACTGCGGCAACACCGGGTACCGCGGGCGAACGGGTCTCCACGAGATCCTGGACGGGACGGACGACGTGAAGACGCTCATCCAGGTCCGCGCCAAGATGGAGGAGATCCGGGCCCAGGCCGTGAAGGACGGCATGACGACCCTTTTGCAGGACGGCATCCGAAAGACCCTCCTGGGACAGACCGATCTGGTGCAGGTTCGCAAGGTCTGCATCAAGTAGGGGTTTCCGGCCAAACATGGTCTTTTTTGCCAATCTCTGCGTCGTTCTGCAGGATCCCTTGTGCGGCGTACAACACCGTACGCCTCCGCGTCATCCCTTGGACTCCTTGATCTTGGAAGAATGGACGGGCTTTTTGCTCGGAAACGGGCCCCTCAGCTCCGTGCAGCGCGGCCGGGCAAGGCGGGGCCCGGCCTTCGGGACCGGGGATGAGGCGGAACGGCCGGGGCTCAGGGGTACTGCCCCGGCTGGAACAGACCGGCCGTCTCCTCCAGGCCGAACATGAGGTTCATGTTCTGGACCGCGCTTCCGGCCTGCCCCTTGACCAGGTTGTCGATCAGGCTCACCACGATCAGGCTGCCCGTGCGCTCGTCCGCGTTCACGGAGAGGTTGCAGAAGTTGCTCCCGCGCACGTGCGTCGAGGTCAGGGCCGCGCCGGGCCCGAAGACACGGACGAAGGCCTCGTTCCGGTAGAAGTCACGGTAGGCCTCCTCGGCCGCAGCGAGGTCCCTGCCCGGTGCGAGGCGGGCGTACAGGGTGGACAGGATCCCCCGGCAGAGGGGTACCACGTGGGGGGTGAAGGTGAGGGCGATCTCCTCTCCGGCAAGGAGCCCCAGCTCCCGCTCGATCTCGTAGACGTGCTGGTGGCCGGACACCTTGTAGGCGTTCATGGCCTCGTAGCGGGCGGGAAAGTGGAAGGTGGGCGAGGGCTTCTTGCCGGCGCCGGAGACGCCGGTCTTGGCGTCGCAGATGATGGTGCCGGGGTCCACGAGCCCGGTCCGGACCGCCGGGGCCAGGCCCAGGATGCAGCTCACCGCGAAGCAGCCGGGGTTGCCCACCACGCGCGCACCGGAGATCTCCCGCCGGTGGAGCTCGGCCAGGCCGTAGACGGTCTCCTCCAGGAGCTTGGGGGCGGCATGCTCCGGGCTTCTGCCGATTCGTGAGGCGTACCCTCCGTAAACGGCCGGGGAGTCGAACCGGAAGTCCCCGCTGTAGTCGATGACCCTGGCCCCGCGCTCGAGCCAGGCGCCGGCCTCGCTCTGTCCCACGCCGTCGGGCGTGGCGAAAAAGACCACGTCCAGATCGTCGGGACGGTCCGGGTCGTCCGGCGCCAGGATGGTCCGGTCGCAGAACCCCTGGAGGTGGGGATACAGGTCGCTGATGCGGGCCCCCACGTCCTGGGTGTCGATCAGCGCGGCGATCTCGGCCTGCGGGTGACGGCTCAGGATCTCCACGGCCCCGCATCCGCCGTATCCCCCCGCGCCGATGATCCCCACGCGTACTGTTTTCACCGTCATGGCTCCATTCCTTTCCCCGCCTCGACCACGAGGTTCACATAAGAGCGTTTAGGTTTCGTTTTCCTTCAGACGTTGAACCGGAAGTGCACGATGTCCCCGTCCCGGATCACGTGCTCCTTGCCCTCGAGCCGCACCTGACCGGCCTTCTTGGCTTCCTGCAGGCTTCCCAGCCGGACGAGCTCCTCGAAGGAGATCACCTCCGCCCGAATGAACCCCTGCTGGATGTCCGAGTGGATCGCGCCGGCCGCGTCCAGGGCGGTGGTGCCCTCGGGGATGGTCCAGGCCTTGACCTCGTCCTCCCCCACCGTGAAGAAGGAGATCAGGTCCAGGATCTCGTAGGAGGCGCGGATGACCCGGTCCAGCGCGGAGGTTTGAATGTGATAGGCGGTCATGAACTCCTCGGCCTCCTCGGGCGTGAGGAGCGCGATCTCCCTCTCGAGGCTTCCTCGAACCACGATCACCTCCGCGTGTTCCGGCGGTGAGGTCCAGAAAGGCGCCTCCTCGTCCTCGTCGGCGTTGTTGACGATCAGGAGCCGGGGCTTGGCCGAGAGGAAGGTGAAGCCCCGGAGCGCGGGCGAGGCGGCAAGATCGGGGTCGGAGCGCAGGGGGCGGTTCTCCTCCAGCAGGGCGCGGCAGGCCTCCATGAGCCCGCGCAGGCCCTCCTCGTCCTTCTTCCCCCGTTTGGCGTCGAGGTCCATCCGCTCCAGCTTCTTTTCCACGACCGCCAGGTCGCTGATGATCATCTCCTCCTCCAGGGTCCGCACGTCGGCCTCCGGGGAGGGGGCGCCCAGCGCCCCCTGGAAGTTCCGTACCACGTGGATGAGCGCGTCGCAGGGACGGACCTGGTTCCACAGGGCGTTCTCGGATCCTCCTCCCGATCCGCCGCCCACGTTCGAGGGCAGGAGGTACTCGACCTGGGCGTAGGTGGTCTTCTTCGGCTTGTAGAGATCCGAGAGGTGATCCACGCGGGGGTCGGCCACGCGCACGGTTCCGATGCGGTGGTCCGAGCGGCCGGCCTTCTGCTGAGGGCTCTCGCCTCGGGCGCCGGTCAGGGCCTCGAACACGGTGGCCTTGCCCGCCTGGGGCGGGCCGATGATCCCAAGCTTCATAGAGAGGTTCGTCCTTCCTTCTGCTTTCCCTGGGCTGATCCCTTAGTAGAAGAAATCATCCGGCTTGTCAAACAGAGCGGCCGGGCCTCCCTCCCCCGGGCACGGACGCCGCGTGCCGGTGGGCGAGGTCCACGTGAGGATCCAGCAACGATCCACCAACGATTTGACATTTTCAACAATTTCCACTAACCTTCCCCCTCCTCCGTCCGGTTCGCCAGGCCAACCCGGCGATCCGGGACCCGCTCACCGGTGAATGCGGCCGTCCGGCCCGATCTGTCCGCCAAAACCGGCTTCCAGCACCGGGACCGGTTAGAAGAGGACCCGCACGATGAACCGCACTGAGAACCCTGAGCATCCTCCCCTGGAGGGGACGTCCGTCCCATCGCAGGGTACGGTAAAGGCCGCTCGCAATCGTCGATCCGGGTCCGATCGCCGAGGCCGGATCGGACTGCGGATTCCCATTTTCATCAAGATCGCCATCCTGGCCACCATCCTGATCTTGGTGGAGATCGCCGTGATCGGCTTCGTGGTGCTCGAGAAGGAGAAGAAGCAGTACGTCGAGCAGCTGATCGGTCTGGGAGAGAGCATGGTTCGGATCCTCAACACCAACGTTCCGGACAAGCTCCTGGGCGAGGAGGATTTGACCTTGTACAAGCTCATGGAGGATATGGCCCGGAACGAGCAGGTGGTCTTCGCCATGGTGACGGACGTCCACAAGGTCATCCGGGCGCACAGCGATCTCGAGACGGTGGACCGGTTTTACACCGCGCCGGCCGGCCTGACCTTCCTGCGCGCGTCGGAGGGCGTCATCCTGAGCAGGTTCCAGCACGAAGGAGAGGAGGCCCTGCTCTTCGAGTCGCCCCTGACCTACCAGGGATTGGACGTGGGCCGCGTGCGCCTGGCCCTGTCCACGGCGCAGATCCTCGAGAACGTCCGGGAGGGAAGGCTGTTTTTCCTCTACCTGGCCGGGATCATGGTCGCGGTGGGCATCTTTCTGAGCCTGGCCATCAGCCTCTACTTCTCGCGGCCCATCAACAAGCTGCGGGAGGGCGTCATCTCGGTGGGCAGGGGGGACTTCAACCATCGGGTCGCGCTCAACCGGAAGGACGAGCTGGGCGAGCTGGGCGAGGCCGTGAACCGGATGGCCGAGGGTCTTGCCCTGAAGGAGCGCATCCAGGACTCCTTCGGCAAGTACGTCGCCCCGGAGATCGTGGAGATGATCCTGGCGCATCCGGAGCGGCAGTGGATGCGGGGTGCACGGGTCAATGCATCGATTCTGTTCGTCGATATCCGAGGGTTCACCTCGCTGTCCGAGGACAAGGACCCCGCGTGGATCGTGGACATGCTCAACGACCACTTCACCCGGGTGACCGATACGGTCATCAGCCACGGGGGAAGTATCAACAAGTTTCTCGGGGACGAGGCCATGGCCATTTTCGGGGCGCCGATCGCCAACCAGCGTCACGCGGACTCCGCGGTGCGTGCGGCCCTGGAGATCCAGAAGTCCGTGCAGCAGATCGGTGTCGAGCAGGCCGGGATCCGCGTGGGCGTGGGCGTGAACTCCGGGAACGTCGTGGCCGGCAACCTCGGTTCCGAAAAGCGGATGGAGTACACGGTCGTCGGGGACGATGTCAACGTGGCCTCCCGCTTGACGGCCATGGCCAAGCCGGGGGAAATCCTCATCAGCAAACAGACCTACGACCAGATGCGGAACAAAAACGGCCTTCGCGTGGAAGCCCGCGGCAGCGTGGCGGTCAAGGGGCGCAAGATGCAGATCTCGGTCTACAACGTCGTCGCTTGACAGGTCCGTTTTTTGCATCTTCCAGTGAAGCGGACGGTGTTGAACCGCCGCCTTGCCGGCTCATGAAAACGGGTTTTTGCGAATGCGTCAAAG
>CAYVVQ010000023.1:22828-36612 GCA_964454455.1 uncultured Desulfobacterales bacterium
CGCCTGCCTGGTCCTGTTCTCCCTCACGCTGTCCTCCTGCGCACCGCTCGCACCGAAACAGGAACGAGGGGCCCCTCGTGTCGAACCCGCCGTGGAGCGGGAGGTCTTTCGCTCGGACCGCTATCTGGTCTGTGTTCCGGGTGAGGAGACCACGGCCGAAGCGCTGGCTGCGGAATACCTGGGGGACCCGGAGAAAGCCTGGGTCATCGAGGAGTCCAACGAGGGAACGTCCTTTTCCGGGAGCGACGCGATCGTGATTCCTCTTCGCGAAGAGAACCCCGGGGGACTGGCAAAGGACGGATACCAGACCGTGCCGATCCTCTGCTATCACCGTTTCGGAAGGAAAAACAACGGCCCCTTGTGTATGTCCGAGGAGACGTTCGAACGCCAGATGACCTTCCTGGCGGAGAACGGGTACCATACGGTCGGAAT
The DNA here is from genome assembly GCA_964454455.1 of uncultured Desulfobacterales bacterium. Lineage (GTDB taxonomy): Bacteria > Desulfobacterota > DSM-4660 > Desulfatiglandales > HGW-15 > JAIPEI01. The sequence continues at coordinate 23,261 of CAYVVQ010000023.1, forward strand.
CGGGGAACTCCTGGATTTCCTGAGCTACCGCAGGGGGCTGCCGAAGAAATCGGTTTTGATCACCATTGACGACGGGTACCGATCCGCGTATGAGATCGCCTATCCCATTCTTCGCAGGCACGGCTTTACCGCGGCCCTGTTCGTGTACACGGACTTCATCGGTTCGGGCGTCAAGTCCCTGACATGGGAGCAGCTGGAAGAGATGCAGGCGGCGGGGTTCGACGTGGGCTCCCATACCGTGACTCACTGCGACCTCTCGGAGAAGAGGGCGGGGGAGGAAGACGGGGCCTATCGGGAGCGCGTGAGGCGGGAGCTTCTGGAGTCCAAACGGACTCTCGACGCCCGGCTGAACCAGGACACCATCGCCCTGGCTTACCCCTATGGCAGTGCGGACCCGGAGATCCTCCCGCTTTGCCACAGCCTGGGGTACCGTCTGGGTGTGACCGTTCGGCCGGGGGCCAATCCCTTTTTCGCCGACCCGCTGGCCTTGCACCGCGAGCAGATCGTGGTGAACCAGGGACCCGCCTTCCGGGATCGGCTGAAGCCGTTCGAACCCGCTTCTCTCGAATAGGGGATCCATGAGCAGGAGAGGCATTCTCGCAGCCGCCTTCACCCTCTTCATCGGGCTTTCCTTGTCCGGGTGCCTGACAACGGGCAAGGAGCGGGCGTTGTCCGGGCCGACGGGGCAATCCGGGGAGAGAATCGCCGGGGAGTTCGTCTCCCGGGCGCAAGACCTGGAGGACCGGGGGCTTCCCGTGCGCGCCCTGCGCCAGTACCGGATCGCCCTGGCCGTCGACCCGGAGAGCCCGGAGGCCCTCGAGGGGGCAGGACGGCTCGAGGCCGAGCTGGGAGCAAGGGCCGACGAGCACTTCCGGGCCGGACAGGCGTTTCACAAGGCGGGCAAGTACGAGCAGGCCCGACACGCGTTCCTCGTGGCGCTCCGGCTCAACCCGGATCACCGCGCGGCCGCCGAGATGCTCGTCTCGCGGAAACGGGTCCGGAGCACGCGTTACATCGTCCACCGGGTCGGGTCCGGGGAAAGCCTGTCCGCCCTTGCGCAGCGCTACTACGGGGACTACCGGATGTTTCCGGAGATCGCGCGGTACAACAACCTCACGGATGCCACCCGGTTGACGGTGGGGCAGGAGCTCCGGATACCGGAGCTCGAGGGGGCCCCGTTTCGCACGGGTGAGGTCCCGGTGGAAACCGAGGCGGAGGCCCCGCCGGAGTACGGCTTCTGGGAATGGGGAGCGTACGAGGCCGCAGCCGGCAGGGAGGCGGACGCGACCGCGGAGGAGGCGCCGGAATCGGCCCGTATCGCGGCCTGCCTGGCGCAGGGGATCGCCTTGTTCGATCGCAGGAAGTACCGTCAGGCCATCGAGGAGCTCGAAAGGGTCATCGATGCGACCCCGGCCAATGAGACCGCACGGGACTACGCGTCCCGGGCCCACTTCCGGCTGGCCCAGGATCTGCTCGAGAAAAAGCGGTTCCTGGCGGCGCGGGAGGGATTCCTGGAGTCGCTGCGCATCCGCGGGGACTGTGCTGAGTGCGAGCGGTACGCCAGGAGGAGCGAGGATCTCTTCAAAGAGACCCACTACCGCAGGGGCATGCAGTTCTACAATCAGGAAAGGCTCAGGGAGGCCATTGCGGAGTGGGAACGGGTTCGGACCCTCGATCCCGACTACAAGCGTGTGGACTATCTCATCGAAAGGTCCAGGAAGATTCTTTCGAACCTCGAGGACTTGAAGAAGCACCAGGAGAAGAAGCCCTGAGAGGACCACGGGGCCGCCGGATTCAGCGGCCCCGCAGCAGGACGTACACCGCACCCGCCCCCCCGTCGTAAGGCCTGGCGGTGGCAAAGGCCAGGACGATCCTGCGTGCGGAGCCGCTGTTGAACCAGACGGGAAGCTGCTCCTTCAGCACGGGGAAGCTCGAAGGCGAGTTCAGGCCGCGACCGTGGATGATGAGCACGCATCGCAGCCCGAGACGATGGCTCTCCTGGAGGAACTCCCGCACCCGGACCCGGGCTTCGCTCTTTGTGAGCCCGTGAAGGTCCACGTGGTCCTGGATCGGGAAACGCCCCTGCTTCAAGCGCCGCATCACCTTTCTTCCGACTCCCTTCACCGCCCCTTCCATGTACTCGTCCGTGAAGCTGATGTCCATCTCCACGGAGCCGTGGACCAGCCGGTTGAGGTGCTCCAGGGCCTCGCGTGCCTCGTCCGGGGCCGGGTGCGAGGGCCTGGGTGATGCGGACAAGGACCTCGGGGCCTTCCTCCCCCGTCCGGGAAGGGGATTCACGTCGGCCACGGCCTCGAGGAACGCCCGGGTCTCCTCCGAGACCGGGGGCGATTCCGACTTCGATTCCGGCGCCATCCCGGCCGGGGGCGGGGAAGGCTCCTCCTCCGAGGGCGGCTCGACCTTCAGGTTCAGATCCTTGAGCACGGGATTGAACACGTCCTTGCCTCTGGATTTTTTCATGAACTCCCCCGGTCCGCGGTTCGGCCCCGATCGCACGGGCGGTGTCCGCCTTCCCTTGATTTTGACCCTCAACTTCCATTATAACAATCCCATTTCCGTGTGTGAACCTGGAGAACCCCCAAGCACAGAAGCGAGGAATCATCATGGCGCGAGAGGACGACTACCGGAACGCCGCGGCCATCGCGCGGTCCGATCTGGCCGGCAAGGACCCGGTCCCCCTGGCGGACCGCTGCGGGGCCGAGATCGTGGAGGAGGAGGGCGGGGCGAGGCTCGAGCTGGACTTTCTGGGAAAGCGGATTCAGGCGGCCTGGCCCGATCTGCGTCTTTCCCGGCTGGACTCGGACGAGGAGGTCCCGATCCAGCAGCAGGTACTGCTCCTCCACTACCTCCAGGGGGGCTGGAGCTCGAGCGGGCCCCCGGTCGCCGGGGACTGGATGGCCTTTCAGGACGTCCCGGACGGAAAGTTCTACCAGGACGCCTTCCAGAGGCGGGCCAAGCTTCCGCTGCTGAAGGCGTTCGGGGAACGCCCGGAGCTTCTCCCCGATCTGGCCCGGACCGCGTACGGCGCCGAGCGGATCGATCTGGGGGACGTCGCCGTGGCCGTGGAGGCCCTGCCCAGGATCCGCGTGGCCCTCGTCGTCTGGGCCGGGGACGAGGAGTTCCCGCCGGACGGCAACATCCTGTTCGACCGCAACACCGCCTCCTACTTCTCCGCCGAGGACATCGCCTGGCTCGCCGGAATGATCGTCTACCCCCTGATGGGCATGGCGGCGGCCTCCGCCAAGGCCTGAGCAGAGACCGACCCCGGTGCGAACCAACACCTGAACCCCCAACGACGAGGATTCGGACATGAACGAAGAGAAGAAACCGCTGGTGTGCGTGGCCATGGGATCCGCCTCGGACGCCGATGTGATGAAGGGATGCACGGACACGCTGAAGGAGCTGGGCATCCCTTGCGAGGTTCGGGTGATCAGCGCCCACCGGACGCCCGATCGGGCCCGCGAGGTGGCGGAGGGGGCTGCAGGCCGGGGCGTCGAGGTGGTCGTGGCCGGAGCCGGCTGGGCCGCCCACCTGGCCGGTGTGATCGCCGCTCACACGCCGCTCCCCGTGATCGGCGTGCCCATCGACTCCTCGCCCCTGCAGGGGCTCGACGCCCTGCTGGCCACCGTTCAGATGCCGCCGGGCGTCCCGGTGGCCACGATGGCCCTCGGCAAAGGCGGGGCCAAGAACGCGGCGGTCATGGCGGCTCGAATCCTGGCCCTCAAGCACCCCGAGGTCCGGTCCCGGTTGGACGCCTATCGGGAGGAGATGACCCGCAAGGTGCTCGAGGCGGCCGAGGGACTGGAGTCCTAGCGCGGTCGTCCCGCGGCGCGGGCAGAAAGGCGGCGCGTCATGGGAACCCTTCTTCCGTTGAAGACGCCCGAGGAACGGGAAGCGGGACTGGAGCAGGCGTGCGAGGTCCTGAAGCAGGGAGGGCTGGCGGCCCTTCCGACGGAATCGTTTTACGGCCTGGCTGCGGATCCCCGTCAAGACGCTGCATTGAGGCGTCTTTTCGCCGTGAAGCGGAGAAGCCCGCAAAGCCCCGTACTGCTCCTCCTCCCCTCGAGGGAGAGCATCGCCGGGTACGCCGCCCGGATTCCCTCTTCGGCCCAGCGGCTGATGGAACGGTTCTGGCCCGGTGGGCTCACCCTGGTCTTCGAAGCCCTTTCCTCCGTGAGCCCCCTGCTCACGGCGGGTACCGGGACCATCGGGCTCCGCCTCTCCAGCCGTCCCCTGACCACCGATCTGGCCCGGCGCCTGGGGTCCGCGGTCACCGGAACGAGCGCCAACCCGTCGGGGCTCCCCCCGGCCTGCACCGCGAGGGAGGTCGCGGCCTACCTGGCCTGCGAATCGGCGCTGATCCTGGACGGGGGATCCACGCCGGGAGGGGCGGGCTCCACCGTCCTGGACGTCACCGCGGATCCCCCCCGCCTCCTCCGGGAGGGACAGGTCTCGCGTGAGGCCCTGGCCGCCTGCCTGTCCCCGGTCGTTCCGGCCTGAGCGTCTCCTCTCTCAACCAGCACCCTCGGGATGCACCGTTTCCTTTTGCCGTTCGCCGCCTCCTCATGCCCTCGGTGGGCCGGGCGCAGGGCGGCATTTCATAGGCCGCCGCAAGGCTTGACGGGTTCGCAAAAACCGCTCATCCGCCGCCGGCAACCAGATAACCGATGGACATGCCGGGGCGGATCTCAAGGTTTCGGGCTTTTTGCGACGCCATCACGCTTGGAGATTGATCCCCGGGGCGAAATGCGGTAATGAGGAGGAGGTTCGGAAATCAAAGGAGGGATGTGCGTCATGAACATTCGTGGGTCCGAGGTCATCGTCGCCTTGATGGTGGCTGCCTGGCTGGGGCTTTTCGCCCCGTCATGCTCCACCCCGGCCATCCCGCCCGAGGTGGAGTCCGGCGCTTCGGCCGGGACCTCCGACGAGGAGGCCCCTCTGAACCAACCCGGCACCGGTCTGGAGCAGCAGGCCGAGCAGGGTGAACTGGCGCCCTCCCCTCGCGAGGCCGCACCCGACGTTCACCACAACTGAGGCCTGTCCCTGACCATCGGCTCGGAATGTGAGGAGTAACCCGCTCGGGTCCTCCCATCCGCCGATTTCGTCCCGCAGGTGGCGGGACCGGCCGCATCTCCCCGCAAGCCCGCTTTCCGCCGTCCCTGTCAACCGACCGGCGGGGCGGAGGTGGAAGGGGAACGGAAAGGGGGCGAACGGAGGAACCGGCCGCCCATTGCGGGGCCCGTCCTACTTTTTCTGTCCCTGGCGCACCCACTCCCTCAAGGCTTCGCGCTCGAAACGCCACTTGTTCAGAACCATCTTCGCCGGGATTTTGCCGGCCTTGGCCAGCTTGTACACGGACCGCTTCCCCAGACGCAGAAACTCCGCTGCTTCTTCAATGGTCAAAATGTCTTTTTCCATCTCGTTTCTCCTTTGAAACAGATAAGTTTAATGCCCAAACACCTACAAATATCGTGCCAAAAAAGGCCGAATCACGTCCGTCTCGCCCGGGCCGGTAGCTCCGGACCGATAACCGTCCCTTCGGAGGCGTCCCCGAGAACGGACGTGATCATCCGAATGAGGACGTCGGGTGTGAACGGCTTTTCCAGATAGTCCGAGACACCGGCCCATTCGGCGTCCTCCCGAAGCCCTTCGTTCCCGTATCCCGTGATCAGCACCGTGCTCAACTCCGGCAGCAGGGCCTTGGCTTCCCGGATCAGCTGAAGCCCGTCCATCGGGGGCATCCGAAAGTCGGAGATCAGGAGACGAACGGGATCGTCCCGGGCCACCGACTCCCGGATGATCGTCAGGGCCGCGTCGCCGCTCGGGGCGGCCAGCACGTGGAAGCCGTAGCTGTGGAGGCCGATCTTCAGGGCGTTGAGGGTGCCCGGATCGTCGTCCACCAGAAGGATTTTCATGCCGAGTGGCCTCCGGCTCGAGGGTCTGAAACGGGCGCGTGCGGGGGGCGGTCGGCTTCCGATGGACCGTACCCGGCCCCGGCCGACGTGGGTCCATCACCCCCGCACCATGCCGTACAAGCCAAACGAGCAAGGACCGTTCCATCCGGGGGATGAAAGGGAAGGAAGCGCTTCGAACGCCGAATGCCAATGGGCTCGAAGGCTTACGTCGATGCGTGGAAGGGTGGTCCATGAGGAGCGAAGGGTCGGACTTCAGGTCAGAATGACGTACCCAAATGCTTATGCGATGGCGCCGGTCCCGCATAGTCTTGCCGATGAACCGAATGCGTCATGATGGCGCGCTGCGTCAGCTTGGCGCATGATCCTGTTGATACGCCTTCAGCCGCCTTTGCAGCGTGCGGAGTCCGATTCCCAGGATCTGAGCGGTTCGGGTGCGGTTGCCGCCCGCGGCCTGGAGCACCGTCTGGATGTGTCGTTTTTCCACCTCGGTGAGGGGCAGGAGGTCCGAGTCCCATCCGCCGGACCGATCGCCGCTCGATTCCGGGGGACTCAGCGATCCGGCCGTGAGGCGTTCGCCGGTTTCGACCAGGACGGCGGACGCCACCAGGTTTTCCAGCTCGCGGACGTTGCCCGGGAACGCATAGGAATGGAGCCTTCCGGCCGCTTCCGCGTCCAGGGTCCGAACGACCTTTCCGTTTTTCGACGCGTGCTTGGAAAGGAAATGCCTGGCCAGAGGGAGAATGTCCCGTCTCCTTTCCCGCAGGGGCGGGATGTGAATGTGGCAGACGTTGAGCCGGTAGTACAGGTCGCTTCGAAACCGGCCCCGGCGCACCTCTTCCCGGAGGTCCCGGTTGGAGGCGGCGATGATCCTCACGTCCACCTTTTGGGCCCGTGTGCTGCCGAGCCGGTACAGCTCACGCTCCTGGATGACGCGGAGGATGGCGCCCTGCATTCCAGGATCCAGCTCGGTGATTTCGTCCAGGAACAGGGTCCCCCCGTGGGCCTCTTCGAAGAAGCCTTTCTTCTCTGCGATCGCACCCGTGTAGGCCCCCTTGGCGTGTCCGAAGAGATCGTTCTCGAAGAGCGTCTGGCTGAGCGCGGGCATGCTCACGGGCATAAACGGGCCGGAGGAGCGGGGGCTGAGGCGGTGGATGATCCGCGCCAGCATGTCCTTCCCGACCCCGGTTTCCCCGGTGATGACCAGGTTGTAGTCGTTTGCGGCATAGGTTTCGGCCTCGTGGAACACCCGGGCCATGGCGGGGTCCTCGGAGATCATGTCGGAGAAGGCCTCGGGGCGGCTGAGCTCGGAGAAGAAGGGGCCCCTTTCGAGCATGCTCACCTTGTGGAGGAGATCGTGTCGCTGGAGGGCGTTCTGAACGGCGATGATCAGCTTTTCCCGCTTCAGGGGCTTGACGAGATAGTCGAACGCGCCGTACTTCATGGCCTCCACGGCGGTGGGAGCGTCGTCCAGGGCGGTGACCACCAGGCACTCCACGTCGGGATACTCGACCTTCATCCTGCGCAGGATCTCGATGCCGCTGGTGTCGGGCAGGATCAGATCGAGCAGGACCAGGTGGAAGGAATGCCTCGAGAGCAGCTGCATGACCCGGTTCCCGTCGGAGACCAGGGCGGGTTCCGGAAGCCCGGCACTCTCCAGGACGGCGCGGGTGCTCAGCAGGAGCCCCGGGTCATCGTCGACGATCAGGATGGGGGTATAGGCGTCGGGGATGGACTCGAGATCCGCGCCCGCCTCTCCCGCAGCCGCCGGCATGTCGGTCTTGGCACTCAAGGGTCCTGTCGCTCCAGTCGGGGGAACGAGACGTGAAACGTCGTCCCCCCGTCCTGCCGGGTCTCGAACCGGATCTCCCCGTCGTGGGCCCTCACCAGGTCGTGGGTGACCGAAAGCCCCAGGCCGGTACCCCCCTCTCCCTGGCGGTCCGTGACGAACGGATCGAAGATCCGGTCCGCAATGGCGTCCGGAACTCCCCTGCCGGCGTCCGAGACGGAAAGGTGCAGGTGCGCGCCCGCGGCGCGGGTCCGGACCCTGACCTCTCCGGTTCGGCCGTCCATGGCCTGGAAGGCGTTGATGAGCAGGTTCAGCACGATCTGCTCGAGGTTCTGTATGTTTCCCTTCAGCAGGGGGAGGGACTCGTCGAGATCCGCCCGGAGGCTCGCCCCCGCTTTGCGCAGTGTGGACTGGGCGAGCCGCATGGCGTTTTGCACGGCCGAGTTCAGCTGAACCGGGCCCTTGTCCCGCATGCTCGGGTTCCGGGAGAACTGCTTCAGGTCGGACACGATTCTGGCGATGCGATTCGCGGCCATGTCCATGTTGGCGAGGAGCTGCGGCATGTTCTCACGAAGGAATTCGAAGGAGAGCCCCCCGTAGGTTTCCTGCGGGTGCTCGAGGGACCAGGTCCTCAGGCCGGGCTCGATATCCTGCCAGACCCGTTGGAGCAGCGGCGTGTTGAACATGATCTGGTTGACGGGATTGTTGATCTCATGGGCCACACCGGCCACGAGGAGGCCGAGCGCCTCCATCTTCTGGGCCTGCAGCAGCGCCTCCCGGCTCCTGGCCAGGGCCTTCTCCGTCTCGAGCCGGTCGGTCACCTCCTTGAGCATCAGGATCAGGCCGTCGGGACCGGCGTCCGCGCCCTGGACGGGCACCAGGGTCCAGTCCCAGTAGGTGACGCTTCCGCCGGACCCTTCGGGACCTGCCAGCGGCTGGGCGAGGGCGAACCTGGACTCGCCCGAGGCCAGGGCCTCCCTCAGGGTCCCCAGGGTCTCGGGGGCCTCCGGGAACACGTCGAACCCCCGTCCCGTCATTTCAGCAGGGCGCAGGCCGCGGAAGGCCGCGTAGGGACCGTTGACCCGAACGTAGGTCAAGTCCCGGTCCAGAAGGGCGATCTGCATGCCGGCGTTGTCGAGAATCGTCTCCAGGAGCCGGTTCGCGTCCTGGAGAAGCTCGCCGTCGCGCCGCCTGGTGAAAGGGATCGCCTGGGGGGGGGCGGTCTCTCTCCGCGCCGCCCTGTTCTTGTGCTCGCCCATGCGTGTCGACTCCGCTCTACACGTTCTTTCCGGTCCGGTATCGGACGTCTGCCGCCACCCGCACCCGCTACGGCGCCCCTCGCCGGCAAGAGTCCCCGAGCCGGACCGGGCATCTGCGCGTTCCGGCGGGCGTGCGGAGGACGAAACCATGCGCCGGCGGGGCGGGAAAGCTCCGCATGATCGGGGCCGGGCGCAACCGGGTCGTACGTTCGTCTCTCCCCGGAGTTCTCAGGGGGACAGGAGGTACATGGGATCAGGATCGATTTGCACGAACCCGACCCGTGGAAACCCGGTTCTCGTCTCCGCGGTTGTGTCGAAGTGAAGATTCGACCCAGTAGTTACCACAAGAGAGCCTCGATGTCCACGGTGATTTGGCATGGGCACCGGGAAGCGAACCGCCGCGGCGCAAGGAACACACAGGATGGGAAGGGACGAAGAGGGGTTCCGGTGAGAGGCGGGATCAGAGCACCGTGAGGGCGTCCGGGAAGGCGTTCAGCCGCTCCATGCCCTCGGATCCGACGACGAAGGTGTTTTCCACGCCCACCACGCCTTCCCCCGGGAAGACGACCTTGGGCTCGAGCGCCAGGGTCATGCCCTCCTGAAGGGAGAAGTCGGCCCGGCGGGTGATGACGGGCCATTCGTCCAGCTCCAGCCCCACGCCGTGCCCCACGAAAGGCACGGGGCGGGGGGATCCCATGAACCCCTCCATGAGCCCGGCCCGTTCCACCAGACGGATGGCCCGGTCGTAGAGGTCCCCGACCCGGGCGCCGGGCCGCCCGGCCTCGGCGAGATCGTCCTGCACCTCCACCATGACCGCGTAGGCCCGCTGCATCTTGGCGGGGAGGGCTCCGACGGAGAAGACCCGCGCCTGATCCGAAAGGTAGCCGTCCGCGCAGGCGGTGTAGTCCACCATGACGGGCTGGCCGGGAAGGATGGGGGTCCACCCCGCGCCCTGGCTGAACCAGGGCCCCAGGCCGGCGCCCCCCGTGGGACCCACCGTGCCGCTGGGTTCGGCCCCTCCGGGGCCGGCCATGATGTGACCGTAGATGCTCTCCATGTTGAAGGCCCGGGTTCGGGACATGCCGGGGTGTCCGTGGCTCCGGTAGAACGCCTCGGAGCGGATCGCCAGCTCGGTCTCGTTCCCGGACTCCCGAATGAACGCCGGGACCTTCTCGTAGAGCCGATCGGCGATTCGGGCCGCCGCACGCATCCGGGAGAGCTCGTACCCCGATTTGATCATGCGGAGGGTCCGCACCAGCGGGGAGGCGTCCAGGAGCTCCGCGTCGGGCAGCAGGCGTCCGTACCGGAGGTAGAGCGCCGCGGGGATCACGTCCAGCTCGAGGCCGATGCGTCGGACCGGTCCCGGCGAGACCTCCTGCAGTCGCTCCGGGAGCTCCCGAAGGCTCTCGAGGGGGGCGACCCGATCGATCCGCGCGTCCCGCTTCGCACGCTCCAGGCTCTTGCGCACCAGGAGAAGGGGCTCGCCGGAGACCGGCACCCACAGCTGGGCGTCCTGGTCGGTTCCGCTGAAGTAGTACAGGTCCACCTTCTGGACCAGGAGCACGCCGTCGGCGCCCCGCTCGGCGAGAGCGTCCTGGAGACGGGAGATCCGTCCCTGGATTTCCTCCCTGTCGGGAAGAACGGGTTTCATGCGACCGGGCTCCTTTCCGGCGAAGCGGCTCGTGACGATCTGGAGGGTTTTCGATTCTTATGTCTCGGGATCGTTCTGTCAAACCCTTTCTTCCTCCCGCCCGGGACGTCCCTTGACTTCGAAGGAAAAAACCCCTATGGGACAAAGAAGCGCCGCTTTGCGGGGAAAGAGAGGGCCAAGCCGACATGAACGATCTTCACGCAAGGATTCGAACGCTCGTCGAGGAGCGGAACGCCGTGATCCTCGCCCACAACTACCAGGTGCCCGAGGTCCAGGAGGTGGCCGACATGTGCGGGGACTCCCTCGAGCTCTCCATGAGGGCCGCCCGGACCGAGGCGGAGGTGATCCTCTTCTGCGGGGTGCGGTTCATGGCCGAGACCGCCGCCATCCTGTCGCCTCAGAAGACGGTCCTTCTGGCCGCGGAAAAGGCGGGCTGCCCCATGGCCGACATGATCGCCGAGGAGGACGTGAGGCGCAGGAGGGCGGAGCAGCCCGATCTCTTCGTGGCCAGCTACGTGAACACCACCGCCCGGGTGAAGGCGGAGAGCGACATCTGCTGCACGTCGGCCAATGCCGTGCAGGTGGTGAACAGCATCGATCCGGCACGCCCGATCTTCATGACCCCGGACCGCAACCTGGCGCAGTACACCATCCGGCGCACCGGACGGGACCTGGACTACTGGGACGGGTACTGCATCGTTCACGAGAGGCTGACCGCCGACCGCGTGAAAGCGGTCAAGGCGGCCCACCCGGACGGCCTGTTCGTGGCGCACCCCGAGTGTCGCCCCGAGGTCATCGACCTGGCGGATGCGGTCCACAGCACCTCCGGCATGATCGCCCTGGCGCGCGAGTCCGACCACGGGAAGTTCATCATCGGGACGGAGACCGGACTGCTCCATCCCCTCTCCAAGGCCGCTCCCGACAAGGAGTTCGTCCCCGCCGATCCCGCCATGGTCTGCAAGAACATGAAGAAGACCGGCCTTCCCGAGGTCCTGAACGCCCTCGAGAGCCTGGCCCCGGTCGTGTCCGTGCCCGAGGAGGTGCGGGTCCGGGCCAAGCGGGCCGTGGACCGCATGCTGGCCGTTCCCAGGAAGTGAGCCCCGAGCTTCATGAGCCCCAGACCCCGGGACATCCAAGCCACCATGGAGACGCTCCGGAAGCTGTTCATCATGCCGGACTCGCCGGACAAGTTCGTCGAGTTCGGGAACGAGCTTCTGGAGATGATCCACGACTTTTTCCGGGAAAAGGGGGGTATCCACAGCAGCGCCTCGCTGCCCGAGCTGAGCGCGATCTTCAGCCGGACCGAGGTGCCCGGCCGGCCCATGCTCATCAAGGACGTCCTGGCGGAGATCAAGGAGGAGGTCATCGCCCACTCCGTGAAGGTGGGAAGCCCCTACTACGTGGGTCACATGATCAGCCCCGTCCCCTACTTCATGATCCTGCTGGAGATGATCATCGCCGCGCTCAACCAGAACCAGGTGAAGATCGAGACGGCCAAGGCCTCCAGCTTCGTGGAGCGGGAGCTCGTCACCTGGTTTCACCGGCTCGTGTTCGGCCGCACCGACCGCTTCTACGAGAGGCATGTGCAGAACCCGCGGGTGAGCCTGGGCAACGTCACCTCCGACGGGACCCTGGCCAACTTCACCGCCCTGGCCGTGGCCCGGGAGAAGGCCTTTCCGGCCGAGGGCGGCTTCGGCGGGGTGCGCAAGGAGGGCATGGCGCGGGCCCTGGCGCACCACCGGTGCCGCCGGGGGGTGATCCTGGTCTCGGCCCGGGGTCACTACTCCATCGCCAAGGCGGCCAACCTGCTGGGTCTGGGGACGGAGAACGTGGTGAGCGTGCCGGTGGACCGGGACAACCGCATGGACCCGGCCCGGCTGAGACGCCGGGTACGTTCCCTCGGGCGGGACGAACGGGTCGTCGCCGTGGTGGGCGTGGCCGGGACCACGGAGACCGGGAACATCGACGACCTGGAGGCGGTGGCGGAGATCGGCCGGGAGATCGGCGCCCACGTGCACGTGGACGCCTGCTGGGGCGGGGGCGTGCTGCTGGTGGACGACTACCGGCCCCTCTTCCGGGGCATCGAGCGGGCCGACTCCGTCTCCATCGACGCGCACAAGCTGCTCTACTGCCCCATGGCCATGGGCATGGTCCTGTTCCGAAGCGAGCGGGACCTGCACCTCCTGAAGCACACCTCCAACTACATCATCCGCCGGAACTCCGTGGACACGGGGCGCTTCACGGTGGAGGGCTCGCGGCCCTTTTCGGCGCTCAAGCCGTGGGCCTCCCTGAAGATCCTCGGCCGGCAGGGCTACCGGCTGCTCTTCGAGAGCGCCAGGGAGAACACCGAGACCCTGCGGGGCCTGCTGGAGGGCGACGGGAGCTTCGAGGTCACCAACCGCCCGGAGCTCTTCATCCTGAACTACCGCTTCGTCCCCGTTGAGGTGCGGGAGGCCCTTCGCCGGGAGCAGGCCGGCACGCGAAAGATCAACCGCCTGGTCAACGCCCTCAACGTCAAGCTCCACAAGGCGCTTCGGAGGGACGACACCACCTTCGTCTCCAGGACCACGCTGGAGTCCACGCGCTACCGGCCCCAGGGGATCGTGGTCCTTCGCGCCGTGCTCTCCAACCCCTTGACGGACCGCGCCGTGCTCGAGGAGATCGTGCGGACCCAGGCCCGGATCGGGCGCGAGATCTGGCGCGAGTTCGAGCCCGCCTTCCGC
>CAYVVQ010000024.1:0-30087 GCA_964454455.1 uncultured Desulfobacterales bacterium
TCACCCGCCGCTGGAAACGCCATAACCTATTGATATTTCTAGGGCAGATCTCAAGATTTAGGGCTTTTTACGACTCCCTCAGCATTGATCTCGACAAGGAGGACGCGATGAAGGCGCTGGTCACGTACTACTCGGACACCGGAAACACGAAAAAGGTTGCAGAAGCGATTTACGAGGGAATCAACGAGGCCAAGAAGGACATCATGCCGCTGAACGACGTGGATGCCGTGGACGAGTACGACGTCCTGTTTTGCGGATTTCCCGTACAGGCGCACAGCGTTCCCGGGAAGGTGGCGGCCTTCATCAAGGGCCTCCCCGAGGGGACGAACATCGCGTTCTTCGCCACCCACGGCTCCCTTCGAGGCGGCGAGCTGGCCATCGCGGCGTTCTACGAGGCCACCCAGCTGGCCGCTCCCTTGAACGTTCTCGGCACCTTCGGGTGCCGCGGTCAGGTCAAGGGTTCCATCATCGAAGCCCTGACGAAGAAGGTCGAGCACAAACCCTGGGCGCAAGAGGCCCAGAGCGCGGCCGGGCACCCGGACCAGGGAGACCTCGAAGACGCCAAAGGATTCGCGAACGTCATGATCACCAAGGTCCGCAGGTTGTAATCCATTCCGGGCCCCTGCTCCTCATGAGCGATGGCCCCGCTTCCATCCCCCGTGTCCCGGACCGCCCCTCCTCGGGTGGGGCCTTCCGGATCCCCGCTTCGCATCGCCCTGCTCCCCCCGCCTTCCGAGGGTGGTCCGCCATGATCCCGACATGACAGCCGTCCGGTTGTCCGGACACTCGGAGCTCCCTCCCGGCGCAGTTTCGGAGAAGCGGACCTGACCGATGGAAACCCCTTTCCCTTATGCATCGGCGCCATCAAGGAATGGGGGATGGACCCCATTGGCACGGACTGCTTCGGTGGGCTATGATGTAAATAGATATCCTGCCACAATGGCAGCGGAGGAAGCCGCAACGAAAAACGGAAGAATAGGAACCTGAGCGCATATCCGCTCCTCGATCGAATGGAGGCACCCCACCATGGCAAGCGTAGCGATCAACGGGCTCGGCCGCATCGGGCGGGCCACACTGAAAATCGTACTGGACACGCCGGGGCTGGAGCTGACGGCCGTCAACGACCTGATACCGGCGGACAACCTGGCCTATCTTCTCAAGTACGACACCGTGTACGGCCGATACGACCGCCCCGTGGAAAGCGAAGAGGGCAAGCTGATCATCGACGGCACGCCCTACCCGTTGTACAGCGTCAAGGACCCTTCCGAGCTGCCTTGGAAGAAGCACGGGATCGACGTGGTGTTCGAGTGCACCGGCGTCTTCACCCGCGCGGAGGACCTGGAGAAGCACATCCAGGCCGGCGCCGGCAACGTCCTCCTCTCCGCACCCCCCAAGTCCGAGGATATGCCCATGGTGGTCCACGCGGTCAGCGAAGGAGGGGAGCCCGCCCGGATGATCTCCTGTGCGAGCTGCACCACCAACTGCATCGGGCCGGTGGTGGAGGTCTTGGGACGACGGATCGGCATCAAGAAGGCCACCATGACCACCATTCACGCCTACACCTCCAGCCAGGGAATCGTGGACGGTCCCTCCAAGAAATGGAACCGGGGCCGGGCCGGCGCCGCCAACCTGGTGCCCACGTCCACGGGCGCGGCCAAGGCGACCACCAAGGCCCTTCCCCAGTACGTGGGGAAGTTCGACGGATTGGCCGTTCGCGTGCCCGTGCCCGTCGGCTCCCTCGCGGACGTGGTCTTCGTGACCGAACGGGAGACCTCGGTGGACGAGGTGAACCGAATCTTCCGGGAGGAGGCCGACACCGACCGCTACCGGGGCGTCCTCGGCGTGGCCGAGGATCCCATCGTCTCTTCCGACATCATCGGCGATCCCCGGGCCTCGGTGGTGGACCTGGGCATGACCCAGGTGGTGGACGGGGATCTTCTCAAGGTGATGACCTGGTACGACAACGAGTGGGGGTACTCGAACCAGATGGTCCGGGAGGCGCTTCGCGTGCTCGGCGGGTGACCCGCGCCCCGTTCTCCGAGCGAAGCCGGAACGGGGTCCGAGGGAGCCGCCTACAGACGCCACCCCCAGAATCGCAGGAACCGCTCGAAGTGCCACATGTCCGATTCGGTGCGGTTCCAGGGCTTGAGGCTGGTGTAGAACGGATTTCCGGTCTCGGACGGGTCCGCATAGGCTTTGTCTGTGCCCACGAAGAAATCCAGGCTCCACCAGCTCATGAGCAGGGTCTCCCAGACCTTGTAGGACGCCTTGACGTGCCCGCGATCCACCCACGCCCCGGAGTAGAAGCTGGTGGTGCGGCCGCCGCCCTCGACGGGGAGCCGCTCCAGGGACGCCATGGGGGCCGCGGGAGCGGGAACCACGTGATAAACCTGCGCCGCCTCCAGGGCAGGCTCCTCCACCACCTCCACATCCATGACCCGGTGAACGTCCGGACGCAGGTGGACCAGGACCCGGGGCTCCTCCGCGCCGGTGTAATCAACCTCGGCGGGTAGGGTCTCGCCGAACACGTCCAGCCGATTTTCCCCGCTCCAACCCTCGGGAAGGGATGCGTCCGGGAGCGCCGTGGTGGGCAGGATGGCGAGATAGCATCCGCAGGTGTTGACCGTGGAGAACAGGACGGGGCGGTCCGCCTCGTCCAGGGTCACCACCACCAGGAGCCCCACGTTCCTTCCGGCGGTCAGGTGGAAGGGAATGAGGCTGTAGGGCACCTGGGTGAAGTGGACCCGGTAGATCAGATTCGTGTATGCCCCCCGGTCCGTGGTGAAACGGCGGGCCATGGTGTACACGGCCGGCCGGTCCGGATCCACCCGGATCCGCTCCTCCCCCTCCGGACCGGTTCCGGCGGAAGGACGTCCGATCCGGTTCCACGGATCCCGGTGGTTGTACGCCACGAAGGCGGGCGCGAACCGCTCGAGAAGCCCATCGGCTCCGGTCTCCACCCGGTAGACGGAAAGACGCCGCTCATAATCGAGCATTCCGGCCTTCACGCATCCCAGGGACAGCGCCAGCAGGGCTCCGGCGGCGCCCCAACGCATCCATCGCACCATTCGTTCCCCTCCTCCCCGCGGGCTGCTCTTCTTCCCCGCGCAGGCCGGGGCGCGCATGTCCGATTCCAGGACAACCCGCGCCCGCACCGATTCAACCGCAATATCCTCCGGTTACCTCACCCCAACCTGAAGTCCTGCCCGACCTTCAGACACAGCCCCCTTTCCGCCCCCCGCCCCTGCGGGCGGCAGAAATCAACGCGAGGACGCAGGCCGCTGAATTCATGATACTTTTTTTAGAAGGCTCCATGTGGCACCATCCTTGCTAATAATGACGGCATCCGATGGGAAGTTCTCCCCGGGTGACTTGACAACCGGCTTCAGGAGCTGCCACATCATTGGCCGATTTGGTGGTCGAATCAATATAAAATGACCACATCGGATGAGTACCCGCGGACAGTGTGGTGACCATCGGACCGCCGGTCAACGGCGGGGCGGGACCTTGGAACGACTTGGGGGGCGAACCGAGGCACCGTCTCCGAGCATGGCACCATGCTGTTCGCGGGCTCTGACCTGCTTGCCATGGCTGCTGCAGGTCGAAAAAAGAGAAGGCAGGGCTTCGGCCCTGCCTTCTCTTTTTTGACGGGTTCGCAAAAACCCGCTCACCCGCCGCTGGAAACGTTATAACCTATTGATGTTTCGAGGGCAGATCTCAAGGCTCGAGGCTTTTTGCGACGCCATCATTTTTCCGGCCCCCCGGGGCGAAGAGTCCCCGCCCGGGGGGCTCGAGATGGTCATCAACCGTTGGCTGCAGCGGGCGGCGCGTCGTCCACCCTGCGGGCTTCCGGCTCCAGGGCCTCGTTCAAGGCCTCGTCGATCAGGTCCACCGGGACGAACCGGATGTCGTTACGGACCTCTTCGGGCAGCTCGTCGAGGTCCCGTTCGTTCCGCCTGGGCAGGATCACCGTCTTGAGCCCGGCCCGGTGCGCGGCGAGCACCTTCATCTTGATGCCGCCCACCGGCATGACCCGCCCCCGCAGGGTCACCTCGCCCGTCATGCCCACGTCCCCCCGCACGGGTCGGCCGCTGAAGAGGCTCGCCATGGCCAGCACCATGGGGAGGCCGGCCGACGGCCCGTCCTTGGGAATGGCGCCCGCAGGCACGTGCACGTGAACGTCCGTCTGCTCGAAGGCATCGGGATCCGCACCCAGCCGGGGGGCCTTGGACCGCACATAGCTCTGCGCGATCTGGGCGCTCTCCCGCATCACGTCCCCCAGCTGGCCGGTGAGCGTGAGCCTGCACTTGCCTTTCATGCCCGTGGCCTCGATGAACAGGATGTCCCCGCCCACGGCGGTCACGGCCAGCCCGGTGGCGATCCCGGGGATCTCGATCTCCTCCGAGGTCTCGGACTCGAAACGCTCCTTCTTCAGGTAGTCGCGCACCAGCTCCGGGGTCACGGTGTCGTGGTTCAGGGAGCGGCCCGCCACCTTTACGGCGCACTTTCGGCAGACCGATCCGATCTGGCGCTCCAGGTTCCTCACCCCCGCCTCGCGGGTGTAGTCCTGAATGATCTTGGACAGGGCCTCGTCCGTGAAGGTGAGCTCGTCCTCGCGGAGACCGTTGGCCCTGAGCTGTCTCGGGACCAGGTACCTCCGGGCGATGTGGAGCTTCTCCAGCTCGGTGTAGCCCTCCAGGTGGAGGGTCTCCATCCGGTCGCGAAGCGGCGCCGGAATGGTTTCCAGCTGGTTCGCGGTGGTGATGAAGATGATGTCGCTCAGGTCGAAGTCCACGTCCAGGTAGTGGTCCCGGAAGGCATTGTTCTGCGCCGGGTCCAGGACCTCCAGGAGGGCGCTGCTCGGGTCTCCCCGCCAGTCCGCTCCCACCTTGTCCACCTCGTCGAGCATGAAGACCGGGTTTCTCGTTCCGGCCCGCTTGAGGGCCTGGATGATGCGTCCCGGCATGGCGCCCACGTAGGTGCGCCGATGCCCGCGGATCTCCGCTTCGTCCCGCATACCTCCCAGGCTCATGCGGGTGAACTTCCGGCCCAGGGCCCTCGCAATGCTCTGGCCCAGGCTGGTCTTGCCCACCCCCGGAGGGCCTACGAAGCAGAGGATGGCGCCCTTGCCTTCGGGTCCTCGACCTTCGTTCTCCTCGGCGGGCTCCCGGTCGGTCTCCCGTTCCCGCACCAGCTTGCGAACGGCCAGGTACTCGATGATGCGGTCCTTGACGTCCTCCAGGTCGTAGTGGTCTTCGTCCAGGACCCTCCGGGCATCCTCCATGTCCATCCGGTCATCGCTGCTCACCCGCCAGGGGAGCTCCACGATCCAGTCGAGATAGGTTCGGATGACCGAGTACTCGGGCGATTGCGGCGACATGCTGCTCATGCGCTTGAGCTCCCGCTCGGCCTCCTTCCGGACCTCATCGGGCAGATCGGCGTCGTCCAGCTTCCGGCGGTACTCGTCCGCTTCGCTGCCTCCGGCCTCTTCCTCACCCAGCTCCTTCTGAATGGTCTTGAGCTGCTGCCGCAGGTAGAACTCCTTCTGGGCCTTGTCCATGGTCTGCTTGGTCTCGGACTCGATCTTCCGCCCCAGGTTGAGTACCTCCTTCTCCCGGGTGAGATGCTGAATGAGGATCCGCATCTTGTCGGTCGCAGCGTGCGCCTCCAGAACCTCCTGGGCATCCTTCACCTCGAGACCGGCGTTTGCCGCCACCACGTAGACCAGGTTCAGGGGGTCCGAGATCCGATCCAGAAAGGCCGTGATCTCGTCGGGAAGACTCGGCGACAGCTTGACCACCTCCTTGGACAGCTCGCCCAGGCTCCGCTGGAGCGCATCCAGCTCCACGCCTTCGTCCACCTGATCGGGCAGGGCCTCGACCCCGGCCCGCAGGTAGGGGTCGGCGTCGAGCCAGTGGTCGATCTTGAACCGCTCCAGGCCCTGGACCATGACCTGAAGGGTGTTGTCCGAGCTCTTGACCACACGATCCACCCGGGCCACGGTCCCCACCTCGTAGGTCTGGCCCGGCTGGGGCTTCTCGATGGATGAGTCCGGCATACCCACGAGCCCGACCAGCTTGTCGCCGCTGAGGGCGTCCTCGATCAGCTTCACGGACCGGGGGATCCCCACCAGCAGGGGAACCACCGAAAGCGGGTAGGCCACCATGTTCCTCAGAGGCAGAATGGGCAGCTCCCGGGGAAATTCCACAGCGTTCTTTTCATGGCGTTGGTCTTCCATGAGGGTTGCGCCTCCTTGTTGTATGGTTTGGCGAAATGCCGTGGAGAACGGACTTCGCCATAATGTTGTCGTTTCATGAATATTGACTGAAACCATTTTAAAAATAAGAACGTTTGTCCCGATGTAAAGGGCCGGCGACCGCGGCTTTCCTGCTTCAGATAGCGCCTTAAAACACGTTGAACATCTTCAATAAAGACATTATATTAAAACGATATGCGTTTTATCCTGTTTCGATTTTTCCTGCCGCGTCATGGACCTGCCCGGTTCGGGGCAGTCGGAGGCAACCGCCCCGACCGGATCGGTGAGGCCGGCGTCCGGGCCGAAGCCTCGAGATCTGCCTGTGGCATTTCAACAGGTTATAGCGCTACCCCCGACGCGTGAGCGGATTTTTGCGAATGCGTCAAGCATTGAATGGCCGCCCTGAATGCGGTAGAATTTTGATGGAATCGCGAAGGCCCGAATCCTCGAGATCTGCCCTGGGGATTTCAGGAGGTTATAGCGTACCCCGCGGCGCGTGAGCGGGTTTTTGCGAATGCGTCCATGTTGGCCGAGCGTTGTCGAGGGAAGCCGAGCCATGGCCAAGAAGGACTATTTCCACATCCTGGGGATCGGTCGCGACTGCAATTCGTCGGAGGTGAAACAGGCCTACCGGCGGCTGGCGTTCCGCTACCATCCGGACACATCCGAAGGTGGAGACGACGCCGCGGAGCGGTTTCGGGAGGTTCGAGAAGCGTACGACGCGCTCATGGACGAGGACAGCAGGACCCGCCACGAGCGGGAACTCGATCCGCACCACATCCCCGTCCACCGGTCCTCCTCCGGAAACAGGCCCCCGTCCCGACGCAACCCGTGGCCCTTCGAGCCCTTTTCCAGGGGCGGCTTCGGGGGGAGCCAGGGACCCTGGGGACGGCATTTCGAGCGATCCGGGCCCGTTTCACCGCTCGGGAAGCGATTCGGACGGGACCCTGCAGTGTATGACGTCTTCCTGACCGGGTCCGAGGCGCGAAACGGGACGGAACGGGACCTGCGCATCCTCCTGCCCGATGAGACGATCCGGGTGACTGTGGAGATTCCTCCCGGCGTGGACGAAGGCTCGCTGCTGGAGGTGGTGGGTCCCCGCACCCGGGAGCGGGGAATTCGGCTGGTCCTCCGGGCGCGCATCGTGGAGGAGTAATCCGCCCGTGACCATCTCCTCCGCCTCTCTGGAGCGCCAGGGGACCGGGCCGGCCCCGCTCAGCACGATGCGGGCCCTGCTCACGCGGCCCCCGTCGAAGACCAGGGCGAGGGCCACGCCGGCCAGAGCGAAGTCCCAAAACCTCCGGGCCCGGACCTTGCGGTAGGATCCCACGAGCCCCGCGGGAGGCGGGGGGAGCGCCAGCTCGGTCACGATGTCGCCGGGCCCCAGGTCGGTGTCCCGCCGGGGATCCTCCGAGGGCGGATCCATCCCGATCTTCTCGGCCAGGGCGTCGAGCATCTGCTCGAGGGCCCAGGCCCCCTGGGGATGTCCCGGGGCCCGGAAGGGCCGGGCCGGACCGGCGTGGATGTAGACGTCCTCGGCCTCGGTCCGGATCGGCCGCTCCTCCCCGGCGGGCGAACCCTTTCTCTCGTTCCAGCATGCGTCGAACCGCCTTCCGGAAGGAATGGAGGGAACTCGGCATTCGGCAGGCGTTCAGGGTGTACTCTGTGAGGGAAGGGCGCACAAAAAAAGGGCCCTTCGCCACGGCGAAGGGCCCTTTTCCTCGAGAACAAATGATCACTGGACGAGCTGCCACGTGCCGTCCGGGTTCCGGTAGGCCTTGGCGTGCACGGTCTCCCGCCTCCCGTCCACGTACCCGTCGATCTCCACGTCTCTGTAAACGCGTCCGTCCTGCTGATAGGCGGGCTCCGGCGTGGCCCGATAACGGTTCCCGGTGTCCGGATTGACCCATTCCGCGGTCCGGCCCGACGGGGCCGTCTCGAGCGTCCGGTTCAGGCGGCGCTGATCGTACTTCTCCCACTCGTTCCCGATCATGTAGCCCAGCACGGCCCCGATGCCGGCGCCGATGAGGGCATTCTCCCCCCGGTTGTCGTCCGGGCCCAACTGGCCGCCCACGGCGGCGCCGCCGAGCCCCCCGATGAGGGCCCCTTGCTCGGCCTTGCCCATGCCCGAGCAACCGGAGAAGACCGCTCCCAGGAGGAGGATTGCGGCTGCAGAGGCCGCGCACATCTTCTGCTTCGTCGTCATGGTTGACCTCCGTTTCATCCAACGGGATTCACGGTCACAATGTAATATGCCTGCTCCCCGTTTTCAACGAAATCTTGTCCCTTCCGTACGCCTTCTGCCGGAGCGAAGTACGGTCTTCCCCTGATTCCGATCCTCTTCTGGAGGGTGAACGATAGCGGAACAGGAATCGCGGGAGCCGCAAGATCTGCGAGCAAAGGATCGGCCCTCCCGGGCCGACGAGGCCCTTCGGCTGGCCTGGTGGGACTGATCGGAGAAGCGGAAAAGGCCGCGGAGCCCCGAATGGAGCTCCGCGGCGGTACGTGTACCAGAGCCGATTCCCGGCTACTGGAGGGTGTAGTAGGGAATCCGGTCCTTGTAGATCCTCGAGATCATCCCTTCGTCGGAAAGATCCTTGAGGCAGTTCAGCACGCGCTGTTTCTCCTCGTGAATCGAGCCCACGATGTCGTTCAGGTGGAGGACCTTGGATTCCTGCTTGAGGAAGTTGAACACCCGCGTCCGCAGGAACTCCTCCTTCAGCACGTCCGACAGGGTCTCGTCGTAGGCCAGGGCGTTCCGCTGGTCCGTCGGGTAGGTGGTTTCGTAGGGCCGCCTCAGGCTGGCTCCCAGCACCCAGCGCACCCGGGGCGTGCGGAGGGTGTCGTACAGGTCGTTGAGCTTGGCCCGGGTCTCCCCGTCCTTGGGGATGGGTCCGAGCTCGTCGAGCATGGCCACGAATCGGTCCACGGTCCTGGCCAGCTGGTCGGGGCGGTTCAAATCCATGTGGGCCAGGGCGACCCGATCGCGTTCCAGGCCGATCAGCGACAGGAGCTTTTTCACCAGGAGCACCCGGCTCCAGGTGTGATCCAGCCCGTAGCTGTGGTGGCACTCCTCCGGGGGGCACCCCAGGAGCAGCAGGCCGTTGGCCCCGTCCCGGAAGGCCCGCCCCATGACCGTGGCGTCCAGCTGGCCGATGCAGTCCACCTGCAGAAGGTGGAACCGTGCGTTGTACTGGATTCCCCGGACACCGGCGTTGTCCGCCGCCGCTTCGCCGCCCCACCGGCAGCCGAAGCCCATGAACTCGTCGTCCGCCAGATTCCGCGCCAGGACGGACACCCGGGCCTCCCGCTGGTCGGTCGAGTTGTTCTGCAGGACCAGGGCGTGGTAGGGGCAGGCCGCGGCGCACGTCCCCCCGCCCGTGCAGGTCATGGGATCCACCACCCGGGGGATGCCGCCCCCCTTGCCTTCCACGGGAGCGATGCCGCCGCAGTCGCAGATCTCCTTGCACAGCCCGCAGCCGATGCACTTCTCCGGGTCCACGGAGCAAACCATGCGCGGAGCGAACAGGGTGCCGGCCTTGGCTTTCTGCATGATCTCCGCAGTGCGGTGGGCGGCCCGCTGGCCCTGTCGCAGGCACTCCCGCAGGTCGCAGGGGTTCCGGGCCGAGCCCGCCAGGTACTTCTCCTCCATGCCCACCTGCTCAGGGCGCACCATCTGGGGGTTGCGCTCCAGGAACTCCTCGCCGTGAACGTGGAGCCCCAGGATGCGGGCCACCTTGAGCTGCTCCAGGCCCGGATGACGCCGGGGCGAGAGCACCAGCTGCTCCCACGGGAGCTCCCGTTCGATCTGGCTTTCCGGCTCGTTGTAGGTGATGTAGCCGTCCTGGACGGTGGGACGGACGGTCCCGTCGTAGGGGATCCACTCAATGCTTTCCCGGCGCGCCCGCGCCCGCTCCTGGGCGTTCAACGGCGGGTTGATGCGGTCATTGTAGAGGATCTTCAGGTCGCAGCTCCGGTTGTTGTCCCGAATGTGGATGGCCATGTTCCACGCCGTCCGCGCGGAAAGGTGGGCGTAGTCGGGCTGGTCCGTCTCCAGGTCGTTCACCCAGAAGACCACCGGATGGGCAGGTACACCGAAGAGCCAGATGTGCTCGTCCATCTCCGTGTGGCAGAGCACCCGCTTTCCGTCATGCCCGAAGTCGCTTCCCTGGTTGAGCATCTCGCCGTCCAAGGCCGCGATGATGGTGCCGGCCTTGTAGATCCGCGGCGGCTGGTTCCCCTCGGCGGAGAAGGTCACGGTGTAGGATCCCACCGTGCCCATCACCTCTTCCAGCTCGCCCACGGCGATCCGCTTGACGAGAGGGCTCTCCTCGATCTCCGTCATGATCTTCATGAGCCGATCGTGGTAGCTCCGCTCTCCCGGGTACCGCTCGTGCAGGATCCGGATCTCGTCCTCGACGTCCTCCGTCTGGACGGCCATGATCACCTCGACCCCTGCACGGGCGAGCTCCTGGGCCGCGGAGTAGGTGGCGACGCCCCCGCCCAGGATCATGACCGGGAGATCGACCTGGATCCTCTGCTTGGGAGCGGGGGTCAGCTCCTTGAGGCCGGCGGCGGACGCCTGGATGACCTTGGAGGCCTTGAGGGCCAGATCCTCGGGGGCACCGTCGTTGACCGAGGCGATGTGATCCCGCAGGTTGATCATGTCGATCTGGCCTTCCTCCAGTCCGGTGTCCTCCAGCTCCCGCTCGAACTTCTTGAGCATGATGCGGCGGGCGCACCCGGCCACGATCAGACGGTTCAGGCCCTTGCTCGTCACCCGCTCCCGGATCTCGGAGAGACCGGGTCGCTCGCAGCTGTAAGGAAGAGTCTCCACGTGGTCCACCAGGGGGGAGCCCTCGAGGAGTTCTCGAAGGCGGGCCAGATCCACCTTTCCGTCGATCCGTTTTCCGCACTCGCACAGGAACACCCCGACGGTGGGCCCTTTGATGGGTTGCACCTTTGCGCTCGTTTTCTTCTTCATTGCTTACCTCCTCAGTGGGCAAAGCCGTGTCCGGTACGCTCCGCGACATCGCCCCGCACCGTCTCCAGCCGGGCTTCCATGGCGCCCGTGGGGCAGACCGTGACACAGGAACCGCACGCGATGCAGGCCTGATTGGGGATCATGTAGGGTGTGGCGATGTGCTTGTGGACGCCTCTCGAGCCGAAGGAGATGGCCCGGACACCCACCACCTCCTCGCAGACGCGTACACACAGACCGCACAGAGGACACTGCTCCTTCGGGTCCTTCACCTCGAACCGGGTGTCCAGCACCCCGTACTCAGCCGCCAGCTCCCGGATCTCCTCGGCGGCCGGACACTCCGCCAGGAGCATCTCCAGGATCCACCGGCGGACGTTCATCACGCGCTCCGAGCGGGTCTGGATCTCCACCCCCTCCCAGGGAGGATACATGCAGGAGATCACCACCTTGGACCAGTCCCCCTGCTTCGCTTCGACCACGCACAGACGGCAGGCGCCGCTCGGCTTGACCGCCTCGTGGTGGCAGAGCGTCGGGATGGGGATCCGGTAGTGCCTGGCCGTATCCAGCACGGTCCATCCCTCCTCGGCCTCGACCTCTTTGCCGTCGATGGTGAAGTGGATCTTACCGTTGTCCTTTTCGGATTTCTTGCTCATGATATTCCTCGCTATTCCACGACGACTGCGCCGAACTTACAGGATTCCATGCACATGCCGCAGCGAATACATTGGGTTTCGTCGATGGTGTGAGGCTCCTTCTTTTCTCCCGTGATGCACTGCTGGGGACAGCTGCGGGCGCAGG
This sequence comes from uncultured Desulfobacterales bacterium, assembly GCA_964454455.1. Classification (GTDB taxonomy): domain Bacteria; phylum Desulfobacterota; class DSM-4660; order Desulfatiglandales; family HGW-15; genus JAIPEI01. The sequence continues at coordinate 12,036 of CAYVVQ010000024.1, forward strand.
CCCCGCACCCCGTGCAGACATCGGGATCGATCCGGTAGGTGATCAGGTCCTTGCACACCCCCGCCGGGCACCTGCCGTCCCGAATGTGGGCCTCGTACTCCTCCGCGAAGTAACGGATGGTGGTCAGGACCGGGTTGGGCGCGCTGCCGCCCAGGGCGCACAGGGACCCGTCCTGAACCGCCCGGGCCAGGCTCTTCAGCTCCTCGATGTCCTCCGCGTTTCCTTTGCCGGAAGCAAAACCGTCCAGGAACTGGAGCATGGACTTGAGGCCCAGCCGGCAGGGGAGACACTTGCCACAGGACTCGTCCTCCAGGAACCGCAAAAAGTACCGCGCCACATCCACCACGCAGTCCTTGTCGTCCATCACGATCATGCCGCCCGAGCCCATCATGGACCCCGCCTTGGTCAGGGAGTCGAAGTCCACGGGCGTCTCCCTCAGCTCCCAGGGGAGGCAGCCGCCCGACGGCCCGCCGGTTTGGACCGCTTTGAAGTGGTCCTGGCCCGGGACGCCGCCTCCGATCTTCTCGATCAGGTCGTTCAGGGGCATGCCCATGGGCACCTCCACCAGGCCCACGTTGTTCACCTTGCCCACCAGGGAGAAGACCTTGGTGCCCGTGCTGTGGGGAACCCCCAGGCCGGCGTACCATTCCGCCCCGTTCTCGATGATGAGAGGAACGTTGCACCAGGTCTCCACGTTGTTGAGCACGGTGGGCTTGCCCCAGAGACCTTCCTCGGCGGACCGGACGTACTTGGGTCTCGGCTCCCCTGCCCGTCCCTCGATCGAGGTGAACAGGGCCGTGGACTCGCCGCAGACAAAGGCCCCCGCGCCCCGGTTGATCTGGACGTCGAAGGAGAAACCGCTTCCCAGGATGTCCTCCCCCAGGAGGCCCAGCTCCCGTGCCTGGTCCATGGCGATGTTCAGATGCTCGATGGCCAGGGGGTACTCGGCCCGGACGTAGATGAACCCTTCGTGGGCCCCCATGGCGTAGGCGCCGAGGATGAGCCCCTCGAGGAGCGCGTGGGGATCCCCCTCCATCAGGGTCCGATCCATGAAGGCCCCGGGGTCGCCCTCGTCTCCGTTGACCACCACGTAGAGCGGCTCCTGCTTGCGCTCCGCCGCCTTGATGGCGGTCATCCACTTCCGTCCCGTGGGAAAGCCGGCCCCACCGCGGCCCCGGAGCCCGGACTTGGACACCTCCTCCACCACCTCCTCGGGTTTCATGGAGGACAGCGCCCTGGCAAGACCCTTGTAGGCGCCGGCCGCGAGGCTGTCCCGGATGTCCCCGGGATCGATGGTGCCGATGTGCCGCATGACGATCCGTTCCTGGTGCTTGTAAAAGGGGATCTCCTCGTGATGAGCCACGTGCTCCCCGGTATTCGGATCCTCGTAGAGGAGCCGCTCCACGGGCTTGCCCTCCACCAGGGTCGTCTTGACGATCTCCTCGGCATCGTCCGGCTTGACCTTCTCGTAAAAGATGCCCGAGGGCTCCATGATCACGAGGGGCCCCCGTGAGCAGAACCCGTGGCATCCCGTGGTCTTGATCTGCGGAACCACCGCGGCGTCGAGGTTCTCCGCATCGATGGCCGCGCGAAGGGCCTCGGCCACCTTGGGGCTTCCGTTGGCCCGGCACCCCGTGCCGTGACAGACGATGATAATGGGCCGATCGGGATTCCGCTCGGCCAGCAACTGTTCGCGATAGGACTCGAGTGCTTCCACCGATTCCAGCCGGTGACCCCACTCTTCCGCCGTGCTGATACGGGCCATGTCTTCCTCCTTATTCCGCGGCAAGCTTCTGGATGGTCTTTTTCAATTTCTTGGAGGTCACCTGGGCCTGGTACTCCTCGTCGACCACGGCCACCGGCGCCAGGGCGCAGGCGCCGACGCAGTTGACGGTGTCCAGCGTGAACTTGAGGTCCGGCGTGGTCTCCTCGGGCTGGATCCCCAGGTCCCGGGTCAGGTTCTCCACCAGACGCTGTCCCCCCTTGAGGTGACAGGCCGTCCCCAGGCAGACCTTGATCTCGTGCTCGCCGCGCGGCTCCAGGCTGAACGACTTGTAAAACGTGGCCACGGCCCAGGCCTGGGTCACGGGGACGCAGAGGTGCTCGCAGATCAGGTTCAGGTTCTCCTCGGAGATGTAGTGGTACTCGGCCTGCACGTCCTGGAGCAGGGAAATGAGGTAGCGCGGTTCCTCGGGATACCTCTCCAAAATGGCGTCGATGTCCTTGCCTTCCTGTTTCACTTCGCACCCTTTCGTTTCATATTGCGGTTTCATCGGCTGAAATGGGGCCGCCCGGCTGCTTTGCTGCCAATCAAGAGCAATCAACGTGCCATAAAGCTATTTCATTGATTTTATGGGATATCTCTGCGGACTCGAGAAGGCGGGCGGGCCAAAACATGTTTCACCGATGAAACAAACGTGAACAACTGAAACACGCAAGCCACCTAATTACCGACTGTTTTTTGGGTTTTTCGTTGATATTGTTTCATGAAAGCCAGGGTGGTCCCATGAAACAGAATGGAGGAGGGATTGAAACAGACAGAGGAAAAAGACGGAGCGGTATCAGACGAGGCCGTGCAGCTTCATCTTCCGCCACAGGGTGCTTCGGCTGACGCCCAGCTGGTGGGCGGCTGCGGAGCGCCGGCCTCCCGCCTTCTCGAGCGCCCGCTGGATGGTGATACGTTCGTCCTCCCAGCCGCCCGCCGCGTCCCTGGACACCGGGTTCGTGTCCGGGGTTCGAGAGGCGTCCAGCTCGGGCAGGTGCGACAGGGTGATGATCGGCCCCTTCACGAACACGAAGGCGTACTCCAGGGCGTGCTTCAGCTCCCGGACGTTCCCGGGCCAGGGGTAGCGCTGCAGGAGGCGGAGGGCCTTGGGATCCACCCCTCGCACGCCCTTGTCGTACACCCGGTTGAAGACGTCGACAAAGTGCTCGATGAGGATGGGGATGTCGGACACCCGGTCCCGCAGCGGAGGAATGGCGAGGGGAACGGTGCGCAGCCGGTAGAACAAGTCCTCCCGGAACCGTCCCTTGCTGACCTCCTGGGCCAGGGTCTTGTTGGACGCGGCGATGATTCTCGAGTCCATCCGGATGGGCCTCGTACCGCCCACCCGCTCGAAGACACGCTCCTCGAGCACCCGGAGCAGCTTGATCTGGATCTCGGGCTTGATCTCGCCGACCTCGTCCAGAAACAGGGTGCCTCCTTTGGCCAGCTCGAATCGGCCCACCTTGTTGCTCACCGCACCGGTGAAGGCCGCCTTGACGTGGCCGAACAGCTCGGACTCCAGGAGGGTCTCGGCCAGGGCCGAGCAGTTGACCGCGACGAAGGGCCCGCCGGACCGGGGACCCTGGGCGTGGACGGCCTTGGCGACCAGCTCCTTTCCGGTGCCCGACTCTCCCTCGATCAACACCGTGGCGTCGGATGCGGCCACGTCGGGAAGCATGCTCAGGACCCCGTGCAGCTCGGGGCTTTGGCCTACGATCTGCGCAGGCTGCTCACCCAAGGTGACCCCTTCCGCCTCGCCAACCTCGAGCCGGGCGATGGGCCGAAAGGTCTCCACGGCCCCCACCACCAGGCCGTGGCTGTTTTTCAGCACCGACGTGTTCACCAGGATGGACTGGGCCTGCCCCTCGCGATCCACGATGCGGACGTCCTGGTCCATGCGCACCACGCCGGTCTCCATGGTGAGCTTGAGCGGGCAGTTGCTCTTGCACAGGTCGCTGCGAAAGATGTCCCAGCAGTTGCGGCCCAGGACCTCCTCCCGTTTGAACCCGGTGATCTCCTGGGCCCTTCGGTTGAAGCTCGTGATCCGCCACCGGTTGCTGATGGTGAACACGCCCTCGGCGAGGTTCTCGAACAGGGTGTCGTACTCCCACACCGGGCTTCGGGAACGGTCCGGCGCCTCTCGGTCGGTGGGCGCCGTGTGGTCCCGGAGGGTGACCAGGACGCCGATCACCTCCTGGCGGTCGCCGTACAGCGGATCCATGGAAAAGGTGACGGACACCGGGAACCCCGAGGACAGATAGACCTTGGCCACCAGGTTGGACCAGGAGTGCCCCTGCAGAGCCTCCTCCCAGGCCCGGCGGGCCTCCTCGCGGTAGTCCGAGGAGATGACCTCGTCGATTCGAAAGGTGTCTCCCCGCCGCAGCCGTCTTCGGAGAAGACGGTCGGCTTGGAGGTTCGAGGACATGATTCGACCGTCCGGGAACAGCACCACCACCCCGTCCCCGTCGGGCAGGTCGTCATACGACGCATCCCGATCGTTCACGTCGACGTCGAGCATGTCCTGGGCCTGTTCATCGGGTTCCAAGGTCGATCCCCCGGGTCGTGAAATCACGGTCGGTGAGCAGGGAGGAGATGTTCCAGCACAGGGAGCGCACCACCGAGGCCTCCAGGCCGGCCCTCAACACCCGATCCCCGCCGGCGTAACCACGATCCGCCGCGAGCTTCACCAGGGCCTCCAGGTCCTTCCGGGCCGCCGGATCCTTTTCCTCGACGCCCTGCTTGTGCAAACGGCACAGCGTGTTCACACGGACCACCGAGCAGCGCCTGCAGAAGGAAGCGGTCTTCATATGCCCCTGCCAAACTCCCTTCCGGGAGAGTTAAGTGGTCAGATTCGCAATGTATTCAAGATAACGCTTCGGTCGAGCCAAGTCAAGAAAGTCCGGACGAACGCCGAGGCGGCGAACCTTCTGCGAGGAACCGAAAGGGGCATGGACAACCTCGATCGAGCGGGTGTAGAAAGGCCTGGCGAGGCGGGTCCTGCGGCCTCGAGCGATGCGGAAGGAGGAGAAGACATGGTCCAGTCGAACGGCGAGCCGGGACGTCCGGCGGACGGGTACGGGAGCAACACCGGCGTGTGCGGGGACACCGTGAACCTGTCGCTTTTCGTTTCCGGCGGGCGCATCACCCAGGCCTCCTTTCGAATCCACGGCTGCGCCACCACCCTGGCCTGCGCAGCCGCCGTGGCCCGGCTGTCCGAGGGGGGCACGATCCGGGAGGCCTGGGAGATCACCCCGGAGACGATCCTGGAGGCGGTCGGCCCCCTGCCCCCGGAGTCCGAGCACTGCGCCGAGGTGGCCGTGGGGGCCCTCTACCTGGCCCTGTCCGACTACCACGAGAAGGAACGCTCTCCGTGGAAGAAGATCTACCGGAGGGAGTAGCGCCCCCGACGCGAACCAGTCCGAGCTGGAGGAGCTCCGAGCCCGGCTGGACGGGGTCCGGGTCGAGATGGCCGCCTTCCGAATGGCCCTCGAGTCCCTGCTGCCCTCGTTCCCGGAAGAGTTCCCGCGGGTATACGAGAAAGCCCGATACGAGGTGAACGCCGAGGCGGATTGACCTCCGAATGGGATCGCGCGGCGTGGGGCTCGAGACCCGGGATCCGGACGGGCCGCGGCGTCCATGGCATGCCTCCTCAGCGAACGGGCTTCGTGATCGGATGGCGGACGCCCCCGTCTCGAACGTCAGAACATCTTTTCCGGGGGACGCCGTTCCGGGACGTAGGGGCGGTCGAAGGCCCCCTCGTTCCACTCCTTGGACACGTAGAGGTTGCAGTAGCAGGAGCCGTACTCCTTCACGTCGGGCTCACGATAGACGCAGGGACAGATGATGTCCTTGTCCTTGTCCCGGTCCCCCGAGGCGAGCCGGCAGGGGCAGCACATGTAGCCGTAGCGCTCCTTGTTCTCGAGAAGCGCATCGAGGAGCTCCATGACCCGCACCTTGTCCTCGTTGAAGTAGTAGCCTTTCGGCTCCTGGGCTTTCCGGAGCATCTCGTAGAGTTCCTGGGCGTTCGCGCTCATGAGAGTCCCAATGCCTCCTTGATCTCGTCCTCCTTGTGGCCCACGATGACCCGGTCGCCGATGATGATCGTGGGAAAGGAGCAGCTGGGGTTGACCTTGCGCACGTCCTCCAGGATGGCCTGGCGCTCCTCGCCCTCGAGGAGGTCCACGTCGGTGAAGTCGTACCGGACGTCGCAGTCGTTCAGGAACGTCTTGGTGGCCTTGCAGTGGCTGCACGTGCTGAGGGTGTACATCTTGACGTCGGGCTGGTTTTCCATTGAGTTCTCCTTGGCTGGGCGGTCCGAGTAAACGGACCGCGGATTGGGTTCACAAGCTGTCGTCTTCCCCCGGTGGGGACGGCCGGTCGATCCGGTCGAGGGCCCCGGCGGCCAGCGTCCCGACTCGGGCCGCGGGCAGGAGGCCTCCCAGGTCGTCCGGGATCTCCGCCGCGTCCCCCTCGAGCCTTTGGAGGCCGGACCGCGCCTCCTCCATTCCGAGAAGCCCCGCGGCGTGGGACGCAAGGCCCCGAATGGCCGGGTCCCGAGACTCCATGAACGGCAGCAGGTCGGGGCCGGCCGCTTTCAGGCGGCCCGGGCGGACGCCGGCCAGCCGCGCGACCCCCCAGAGCAGGCCCTTTTGCAGGGGCTCGTGCTCCAGGTAGTTGGCGTCCTCGCGGGTGTAGGAGGCCAGGATGTTCACGAACTCCCGGGCGAGCCCCTCGTGGCGGGCCAGGACCTCGGCCATGGCCTCGGGCACGCCCCAGCCGATGCCCCCGGACTCGTCGTTCAAGTTCCACATCATGCGCCGGAGCACCACCCGGGCTGCCTCGAGGTCCTCCCCGGCGAGCTCCGCCGCGACCGCCCCCATGACGCGGACCGCCGTCCAGTGGACCCGGGGCTCCATTCGATGGAGCGCGCCGAAGAGCGGGCTCACCAGGACCCGCGCCGGCAGGTCGGAGAGCCGCTCCAGGGCCTCCGTCTCCCTCCCCGTTTCCAGGGCCTTCAGGACACGCCGCTTGAGGGCCCGCCCTCCGGGCCTCTTCTTTTTCCGGCTAGACGTCATGCTCCCACTCGATACAGTCCTTCGGGCAGTTGGCGATGGCCTCGCCCACGGCCTCCTCCGGATAGTCGTTGAGGTCCACGACCTCGATCCGCCCGGTCTCCAGGTTCCGTTGGAACAGCTCCGGGCAGAGCTCCAGGCAGGCCTCGCAATCCGAGCAGCGGATCAGGTCGAGGGCGGGTCTTCTCCGGGCGCGTCGGTTCTCGATCGGGCCTCCTTCCATTCCAGGTAGTCGCCGTAGGTGAAGCCGGTGGCCAGGGTGGGGGCCGCGGAGTGTCCCTGCTTCCGGCAGACGCGGCATCGCTCCTCGCTGCAGCCCTGACACTGGAAGCAGTCGGGGCATGGCTCCTTCTTTCCCCTGCAGACCGCCCCTTCCTCGCCTCCGCAGCCCCGGTCTTCCTGAGTCATCGGGTCTCCCCCTCACGAAAACGATCAGAAGGCCTCGTCGACCTTCCACGTCTCCCAGACCTTGCCCACCAAGTCCGGACCCGGCTTGAGCGTGGTCTTGCCCGGGCGCCACCCCGAGGGCGTGGCCTCGGCCCCGCCGGTATTGCGCACGTGCTGGAATGCCTGCACCTGGCGAATGAGCTCGTCCACGTTCCTGCCCACGGGCGGTGCCAGGATCTCCATGGCCTGGACCACCCCGTCCGGGTCGATGATGAAGCGGCCGCGCAGTTCCACGCCGGCCTCCTCGTCGTACACGCCGTACACCCGGCCCACCTTGCCCCCCCCGTCCGAGAGCATGGGAAAGGGCGCACCGCCGTCCACCATCTTGCTCAGCTCCTTGTCCTGCCACATCTTGTGCACGAAGTGGCTGTCCACGCTCATGGAGAGCACCTCCACGCCCAGCTTCTGCAGCTCGGGGTACTTCGCCGCAACTGCGGCGATCTCGGTGGCTCAGACAAAGGTGAAGTCACCCGGGTAGAAGCAGAGGACCAACCACTTCCCCTGGTAATCGGAAAGAGACACCTGGCCGAATTGGCCGTTCTGATATGCCGGGCTGTCGAAGTCCGGGGCCTTCTGTCCCACCTTCACCGTGCTCATGCTCTCCTCCTCGGGTGTCACAGGTTCGTTGGATGCTTCCGGGGTCTTCGCCCGGTCGCCGCCCGCCATTCCCCCCTTGGGCCGCGCACAGCCCACCTTGAGCTCCTTCATGTCGCCCTCCTCCTCTCCTTCATGCCGAAACCTCCTTTTCCTTCAAGATCCCGAAGTGAACACCAGGTTACAATCCTTCTCCAGCATCCTCCCGCGCCGGGGAACCCCGCGGCGCAGAGGCCCCGATCAGCCGGTCGCGCCGGCCTTTCCACCTCCGACTTTCCCGCCGAGCCGCTTCCGGTTCAGCGCGTAATACGCGACCGGTACCACCACGAGGGTGAAGGCGGTGGAGGCGAAGAGCCCGAAGATGAGCGCCCAGGCCAGGCCCGAGAAGATGGGGTCCAGGGTGATGGGCCAGGCGCCCAGGGCCGTGGTGGCCGCCGTGAGCACGATGGGGCGGAACCGGATGGCGCCGCTTTCCAGGATGGCCTCCTTCAGCGACTTCCCCTCGCGAAGCTCCCCCTGGATGAACTCCATCAGCACCAGGGAGTTCCGGATCACAATGCCCCCCAGGGCGATCATGCCGATCATGCTCGTGGCCGTGAAGAAGACCGGGTTCTCGAACCCGCCCACCGGGCCGGCGAACACCGCGTTGAGGAGCCAGAAGCCGGGCATGATGCCGATGAAGGTGAGCGGGACCGCCATCATGATGAGCAGCGGCATGCCGAAGGAGTTGAGCTGGATCACCAGCAGCAGGTAAATGCCCGTGAGCGCCGCCACGTTGGCGAGGGCCAGGTCCCGGAACACGCGCAGGGTGATCTTCCACTCCCCTTCGCCGGCCCAGTCGATGCGCACCCCCTCCGGAGGCGGGTCCTGCCCGAGGCGGTCCTGCATGTCCAGGACCGCCTCCCCCGGGGCGCGGCCCGCCATCTCGGCGAAAACATAAACCACCCGCTCGAGGTTCTTGTGGTAGATGGGCTGATCCTCGGGGACCTCCGCGAACCGGCCGAGCTCGGCCAGGGGGACCATGGCGCCCGCGGCGGACTGAACGGGAATCTGCCGCAGGCCGTTCCGCCCGGACCGGATCTCCCGGGGGAGCACGATTCGGACCCGCAGGGGCTGCCGCTCGTCCGGAAGGTGCACCGTGGCCGGAGACGCACCGGCCAGGGCGATCCGGAGGGAACGGGTGATCATCTCGGTGGAGACGCCGTGAAGGGCCGCCTTCTCCTTGTCCAGGACGAAGTCGAGCCGGACCCGCTCCGCCTCGGTGGTGTCGTCGATGTCCACCACGAAGGGCTCCTCGCCCATGACCCTCCGGACGTGGCCCGCCTCCTGCACGAGGTCCTCGTGGGAGCGGGCCGGCGTGCCGTAGATCTCCGCCACCAGGGTGGCGATCACGGGCGGGCCCGGAGGGAGCTCCACGAGGCTCATAGTGACCCCGTGGTCCCGGGCGACGGCCTCCAGCCCGTCTCGGAGCCTCAGGACGATCTCGTGGCTCTGCTGGATGCGCCGCTGCTTGGACACCATGTCCACGCGGATGTCCGCCAGATGCCCGCCGCGGCGCAGGTAGTAGTGGCGGACCATGCCGTTGAAGTCCATGGGCGAGGCCGTGCCCACGTAGGAGACGAAGTTGTTCACCTCGGGCACGCCCCGGAGGAACGCCTCGAAATCCCGGACCATCCGGTCCGTGGCCTCCAGGGGAGTGCCTTCCGGCATGTCCAGCACGATCTGGAACTCGTTCTTGTTGTCGAAGGGGAGCATCTTCAAGGGGACGTAACGAAAGAGCGCCAGCCCGGCCGACACCGCCAGGAGGAGCAGGATGAGCAGGGCGAGCCCCCACCGGAGGAAACGGTGCTCGAGAAACGGCGTCACCACCGCCCGGTAGGTTCGCCGAATCCACCCGGGGATGACGTCCCCCTCCAGATCCTCGGTCCGATCGCCTCCCTTGCCCTTCCGTTTGAGGAGGTGGTAGGTGAGCCAGGGCACGATGGTGAGGGCGCACAGCGTGGAAAAGGTCACCGTGAGGGGCACGTTGGCCGCCATGGGGGCCATGTAAGGCCCCATCATGCCGGTGATGAAGAACAGGGGCAGGAAGGAGACGATGATGGCCAGGGTGGACATGATCACCGGGGGGAGCACCTCGTCCACGGCGAACAGGGTGGCGAGAACGGGCTTCCGTTTCCGGGACAGGATGTGGCGCTGGATGTTGTCCACGTTGGTGATGGGGTCGTCCACCACCAGGCCCAGGGAGAGGATCAGGGCGAAGAGGGTCACCCGGTTGATGGTGTAGCCGAAGAGATAGTTCACGAAGAGGGCCAGGGAGAAGCTGATGGGGACCGCCAGGGCCACCACGAGGGCCTCCCGCCGGCCGAGGGTCAGGGCGAGGAGGCCCACCACGGTGAGGATGGCGAAGGCCAGGGAGCCCAGGAGGTCGTTCACCTTGTCCTGGGCCGTGCGGCCGTAGTTGCGGGTGACCTCCACGTGGACCCCTTCCGGGATCACGGTCTCCTCCAGGGTCTCCATCCGGTCCAGGATATCCCGCGCCACCCAGACGGCGTTGGTGCCCTTCTTCTTGGCCAGGGCCAGGGTCACCGCCGGGCAGGACGCCCGGTCCCCCGGCAGGTCCTGCGCTTCCCGGTGCCGGCGGGAGAAGCCGATCCGGGTGTAGTGGGCGGCCTCCTCGGGTCCGTCCAGCACCCGGGCCACGTCCTCCAGGTAAACCGGCCGGCCCTCGTGGACCCCCACCACGAGGCGGCGCACCTCCTCGGCCGAGGCCACGAAGGAGTCGCTGGTGACGGTCAGATCGCGGTTGGCACTCGAAAAACTCCCCGCGGTCACCGAGGCGTCCGTCGCCTCGAGGGCCCCGAAGACCTGGAGTGGGCTCACCCCCCGGCCCGACATCCGCTCGGGCAGGAGCTCCACGCGAACCTCACGCTTCCTTCCTCCCACGATGCTCGCGCGAGAGATGTCCTCCACCTCGGAGAGCCGCGAGAGGACCTCCTCGCCGATTCGCCGCAGCTCGTGGTCCGAGTAGCGGTCCGAGTAGAGGGTGAGGTTGACGATGGGCACGTCGTCGATCTCCACGGGCTTGACCACCCACCCCTTGACCAGCGGGGGCGCCTCGTCGATGTTCATGGAGATCTTGTTGTGGAGCTTGACCAGGGAGCGCTCCCGATCCTCGCCCACGTAGAAGCGGACCGTGACCACGGCGTGATCTCGATAGGAGATGGAGTAGACGTACTCCACCCCGTCGATCTGCCAGAGGAGCTGCTCCAGGGGTGTGGAGACGAGCTTTTCCACCTCCTCGGCGCTGGCGCCCGGGGCCTGGACAAAGACGTCCGCCAGCGGGACGACGATCTGGGGCTCCTCCTCCCGGGGCGTGATCAGGATGGCGGCCGCCCCCATGCCCAGGGAGGCCAGGATCAGGAGGATGGAGAGCTTGGAGAGGAGAAAGGGCCGGACGATCCGGGGAATCAAGCCCTTGGGCGCATGTTCCGCTTCCGTCATCGCACCCCTCCGTCAAGGGCCAGGGTCTCCCCCCCGTTGAGGCCGGCCAGGATCTCGACCCGGTCCCCCATGACCCGGCCGGTCTTGACGAAGATGCGCTCCCACCGCTCGCCCGCGCGAACCGTCACCATCTCGAGCTGGCCCACCCGGACGACGGCCTCGCGGGGCACCGTCACGATCTCGTGGTCCTCCAGGGGGACCAGCAGTCGCCCGAACATGCCGGGGTAAAGGCCCTCGGCCTGAGGCAGGCTCACCTTGACGAGAAAGGTCCTCGTCACGGGATCGGCGAAAGGGACCACCTCGTCCACCACACCCTCGAGCTCCCGGCCCAGGACGTCCACCGAGACCGTCATGCGGCTCCCGACGCGGATCCGATGGATGAGCCCTTCCCGAACCAGAGACTCCAACCGGAGCGCGCCCCGGGTCTGGAGCAGCAGGAGGGCCTTCCCGGGCCAGGCCATGTCCCCGGGCTCAGCCGTCCGTTTGGCGACCTGGCCGGACTCCTGGGCCTCGATTCGCGTGTAGCCCAGGGCGATGCGCGACTCCTCCACCACGTTCTCGGCCTGTCGAACGCCGGCCTCGGCCTCCTGGAGGCTCTGCCGGGCGCGCTCGACCCCGGCCCCGGCCTGGAGAAAGGCGGAGCGGGCCCGCTCCATGTCCTGCTCGGTGGCGGCCTCCCCCTGGAAGTAGGTCCGGGTCCGCTCGTAGGCCGCCTCCGCCTCGGCGAAGACGGCCTCGGCCGATCGCACGGCCTGGGCGGCCTGGCGTCTGCGCGCCCGGGCGGAGAGGACCGCCTGCCGGGCCTGGTCCACCTTGCTCCGGAGCTGGCTCCCGTCCAGCACGATCAGGACGTCCCCCTTGTTCACGTCGTCCCCGGGGCGCACCCTGACCTCCAGGATCCGCGCCGTCACCTGGGCCTCGATTCGGGTCTCGGTCCGGGGCCGGACCGTGCCCACGGCGCGGTCCACCTCGGTCACGGTCTCCGCGCGGACCTCGGCGGTTTCCGCTGGGGCCACGGAGGCGGGGGGGGCGGGCACCCGGGTCTCGGGACCGACCCGGTTCGGCGTGAACATCCCGGTCATGTAGAGCATGAGCAGGACGAGCAGGACCGCCCCGCCCAGCGGAAGCAGGACTCGAAGGATCGGTCTGTTTCGGTTGTCGTTCAAGTGATCTCCCAAGGCGGGCCGACGCCCGCAATGACAAAGGCCTCCCGCTGATGTCCGCTCCGGAAAACCCCGGCCCCCGCCGCCTGCGGCCTCGGTGTGAAAACCTTCTTGTTTTTTGTGACTCAGCGTTTGACGGATTCGCAAAAACCCGCTCATCCGCCGCTGGAGACGATATAAACTGCTGAAATCCCAATGGAAGACCTCGAAGATTCGGGCTTTTTGCGACTCCATCAGGGTTTCATCTGTAAGTCACCAAAGAAAGCTCATTTTCCTTCGGCCGGTGCCGGGGGTTCGGCCCAGAGGCCCAGGGCGCGCCCCACGTCCGCGCGGGCCTTCTCGCGGTCGTAGAGGGCGGTGATCGCGCGGATCTCCGTCCGGCTCCGGTCCAGCTCGGCGTCCAGGTATCGCGTCACCGTGGCGGATCCCCCCTCGTACTGCTTCCTGACGAGCCTCAGCGACTCCTCGGCCTGGGCCACGCTGGCCCGGGTCACCTGGATCCGGGCCTGAGCCTCCTCCAGGGCGAGATAGGCGGACCGGAGATCCAGCTTCACCGACAGGGCGGCCTTGCGATCGGCCGCCAGCATCTCTTCCAGCACGGCCTCGGCCTCCCGCACGGATGCGCCCGTGCTCCCTCCGGTGAACAGGTCCCAGTCCAGCATCACGCCGGCCGTCCAGTTGGCCCGATCGCTTTCGAACTGCGTCCCCTCGTCATCGAAGTAGTAGTGCGCCTGGGCGTCAACCCGGGGCAGGTACTCCCCCCGGGCCGCGTCGATGCCCATGCGGGAGCGGATCACCGCGAGCCGCGCCTTTTCCAGCTCCGGCCGGCGCGCCATGGCCACGGGCAGCCCTTCGCCGTAATCCGCAGGCAGCTCCTGCCCCACCCGTCCGTCCTCCTCGAGATGCAGCTCTGTGTCCGGGTCGAGCCCCATCAGGTTGGCCAGGGAGGCCAGGGCCAGGCTGAACCCGTTTCTGGAGCGGATGAGCTCTTCGCGGCCCTGGGCCAGCCGAACCTCGAGGGAGAGCACGTCGGACTTGAGCACCCCACCGGCCCGGAACCGGACCTGCATGACCTGAAGCTGCGCCTGCACGGTCTCCACGGACTCCCGCGCAATGCGGATGGTGTCCCGGGCCGCCAGGGCGTTGAAGTAGGCGTGGATCACGGAGCTCGCCAGGCCGTTCCGGATGCTCAGCCGGTCCAGGTCTCGAATGGAGCGCCCCGTCTCCGCCATGCGCTTTCTCAGGTAGTCCCGCCCGCCGCGGAAGAGATTCATGCGGGCCCGCAGGCCCACCTCCAGGTTCTCGAACGGACCGGGATCGTTGAAGTTCACCCGGGGCGGGAGGCTCCTCTGATCGATGGTCTTGAAGAGGTAGGCGGACGGGGCCTCTCCCTCGGTGTACTCGGAGTAGACGGAGAGCGCCGGCCAGAAGGCGGCCAGGGCCCGGTCGATCATGGCCTCGGACCGGCGGATGCGCGCCACGGCCGCGTCCATGTCCGGGTTGTTCTCGAGGGCGATGCGAACGGCCCTCTCGAGGGAGAGCGGCGTGTCTCGATCGGGACGGACCGTGGGAGGAGATTCCCCTCGATCCGGCCCTCCCCCGGCCGTCAGGGGCGGGTCCTGCTCCGCACGGATGCGCCGGTAGCTGTACCGGTCCTCGGAGACGCATCCGGCGGCGAGAAACAGGACGACGGCCAGGAGCGCGCTGAAAAAGAGAACGGCGCTCCTGCCGGTCGTTCCGGGCCCGCCGGCGCGACGATCGCGCACATCGGAGAATGGGTGCGCTGGAGGGTGCATGGGCCGCCGTCTCCGCCGGATTACGCGGGCAGGGATTCGGCGATCTCCCGGGCCAGGTCCCTGCAGGCAGCCAGGTCATCGTCTCCCGGGAGATAGTGGCTGCGCACGCCGGTGCCCTTCATGTCGAACTTCATGGCCTCCAGCTCGCCGGCGACGATCTTCACCGCCTCTCCGCTCCAGCCGTAGGAGCCGAACGCGGCCCCGATCTTGTTCTTGGGCTTCAGCCCCTTCATGTAGGTGAGGAAGTCGCCGACCGTGGGGAAGATGCCGTTGTTCAGGGTCGGCGAGCCCACGATCACGGCACCGGCATCGAGCACCTCGGTCATGACGTCGCTGCGGTGACAGGCCCGGAGATGCATGGGCTTGGCCGGGACCCCGTCGGCGATGAGGGCGTCGGCGATGGTCTCCGCCATGAGCTGGGTGCTGTGCCACATGGTGTCGTAAACGATCACGGCCTTCCGCTGCGGCTCCATCCGGCTCCAGTCCACGTAGGCGTTGATGATCCGGGAGGGATCCTCTCGCCAGATGACGCCGTGGTCCGGGCAGACCATGTCGAGCCTCAGTCCCATCTCCGTGACCTTGTCCGCCAGCTTGAGGATCAGCGGCGCGTAGAGCATGAGGATGTTGGCGAAGTACTTCTTGGCGTGGGGCATGATCGCGTCGCCGATCTCGTCGTCGAAGCGTTCCGGCCCTGCGTAGTGCTGGCCGAACGCGTCGCTGGAGAAGAGAATGCCGTCCTGACCGCTGTAGGTGAACATGCTGTCCGGCCAGTGAAGCATGCGGGTCTCGATGAAGGTGAGCGTCCGCCTGCCGATGGAGAGCTCTTGGAGGTTGTCCACCGGCTGGTAGTTCCACTGCTGCGGGAAATGGAGGGAGAGGTTCTTGTGCCCCATCTTGGAGCAGTAGAGGGGCTTGTCCTCACCGATGCGGTGCATGACGCGGGGGAGCCCGCCGGAGTGATCCATCTCGGTGTGATTGCTGACCATGATGTCGATCTTCTTGGGATCCACGATCTGGCTGATCTTGTGGAGCATCTCGTCCGCAAAGGGCGCCTTCACGGTGTCGATCAGCGTCACCTTTTCGTCCAGGATCAGGAACGCGTTGTAGCTGGTCCCCTCGTAGATGGAGTAGCCGTGAAAGTCGCGGTTGTTCCAGTCCACCGCTCCGACCCAGTAGATGTCCTTGGCGATCTCGATGGGACGCATGTTCTTCTCCTTTCCTTCCGTTGTCTCGACCCTGCTTCGCAGGAGCTTTTTTCGGGATTCATCATGATACACCATAGTACAGCCCCCCCGCCAAATCAAGTCCATCCCGCACAACCACTTGAAATGACTAACAATACACGATGGAAAGGGCCGAACGCGGTCCCTCGGAGAACGTCCCGGACGATCCCTTGGAGGGGACGATGCATGCCTCGCCGGCGTTCCAGCGAAAGAAAGAAGGCCCGAGGAAGAGAGCGCATCCCCGGGCCTTCACAGCGCCATCAAAGGACCGACGGATCAGGCCGCGTCCAGCTTCTGCCGGTCCGCCATGTCCACGAGCACCCGCTCCCTGGCCTTGTCCAGGCCGAGGGCCGCTCTCTTCTTGTCGATGTGGGCGATCATCAGCTTCGCCATCTCATACGGGTCCTTGGCGAACCCCCACTTGCCGAAGCCCTGCTCCTCGAGGCCCTCGAAGAGGTGCCGGTGGAACTTGGTCTCCTCCACGATGGGGAAGGTCACGCCGAACACGGTGTAGACGCCCGAGGCCACGAAGTAATGCCCGATGGAGATGGCCTTCTCGCTCATCCACTCGGGCGCGGCGCCGGCCACGGGCAGGTCGGCGATGCTCTCGCCCAGCCCGCCCACGCGTGCCATCTCGGAGCAGGCGATGAGGACGCGGCTGTTGTCCACGCAGGAACCCAGCCCCAGGACCGGCGGCATGCCCACGGTCTCGCACACCTCGCTCAGCCCGGGGCCGGCCAGGTGCGCCGCCTCGGGCGTGTAGAGCCCGGCCTTGGCCAGGGCGATCTGCGAGCAGCCGGTCTGGACCACCAGCACGTCGTTCTTGATGAGCTCCTTGACGAGCTCCACGTGCACCCAGTCCTGCTTGACCCGCGGGTTGGTGCACCCCACCACGCCGGCCACCCCGCGGATGCGGCCGTTGATGATGTTGTCGTTGAGCGGGGTGTAGGAAGACCGGAACGACCCGCCCAGCATGTAGTTGATGTACTCGTGCGAGAAACCGTGAACCCCCATGTTGCGGATGTTCGGGATCTCGACGGCGGCGGTGCGGTTCTTGAACCGCACGACGGCGTTCTCCACGATGGCGTCCGTGCAGTCCCGGGGGGTGTGCTCGTGGAACTCGATGTGCTCCACGCCCTCGATGTGGCACCGCGGGTTCGTGGTGAACAGCTTGGTGCCGTAGCAGTCGGCCACCTTGCCCAGGCCCTGCTTGATGCACTGGACGTCCACGCCCATGGCGTCCACGGCGCCCGTCACCAGGATGGACTCCGTGGACATGAAGTTCCCCGCGTGCGGGATGCCGTGGCGGGAGAGCATCTCGGCGCCCGAGCAGCACATGCCGACCAGGTTGATCCCCTCGGCACCGGCCTCCTTGGCCGCCTGGATCAGACCGGGGTCGTTCACCGAGTCCAGCATGGACTCGAACAGATTGGGCTCGTGGCCGTGGATGATGATGTTGACCTCGTTCTCCTTGAGGCATCCCATGTTCACCTCGGCGCGAACCGGCGTCGGCGTCCCGTACAGGATGTCCGAGATCTCCGTGGCCACCATGGAGCCGCCCCAGCCGTCGGAGAGGGCGGTTCGGGAGCACTGGTTGGTGATGTTCCCGTACTCCTGGTCCACGCCCATGTGGGTCCGGTGCATGAGCTCCATGATCTCCCGCATGGCGCCGCGCGGCACCACGCCGTGCTTCCTCCAGGTCTCCAGGGTCTTCTCCGGGACCCGCTTGGCGAAGGGGATCTCTCCTTCCACGGCCACGTAGGTCCGCTCCAGTTCGTGGTAGAGATCCAGAGCGATCTCCTTGACGCTGCGGCCCTCGGTCTCGATGCCCATCTCGGTGGCCACCTCCTCCAGCTTGATGGGGTCCTTGACCTCGTAGTCCTGGATGTGGCCGTTGACCACGTCCCGAAACAGGTCCAGCATGGCCATGCCGTGGTCCGTGTGGGCGGCCGCACCGCTCGCCACCATCCGGCCGAAGTTCCGGGCCTGGATCGTGTCGATGGTGGCCCCGCAGACCCCCACCTTGCCGTACGGGTCGTTGGCGTTCAGCCGGCAAGGCCCCATGGAGCAGTGCTTGCAGCAGGCCGAGTTCGCGCCGATGGGGCAGGCCTTCATGGTCGCCGCCCGGTGGAAGGCCGTCTCCACACCGTCTCTCTCGGCCTTGGCGAGCATCTGCGCGGTGGCGTCACAGATGGTGACGTCCCGTGGATTGAGACCCGCTGCTTCCTTTTTCTTCTTGTCTTTGCTGGCTTTCTCCGTCATGGGTAACCTCCCTGGGAGCGCTTCGTGCGTCCCGTCCGTGGAATTTAACGGCGTCGGATTCTTATTGATAACTATTACTATTAATATCAGAAAATCAACCGCCCCCTCAAGAGTTTTTCCTCCCGGGCGGGCTGACACCCGCAACGCGGCAGAGGAACGGCCAGCCCTGGAGGCCGGGCCTTCCTCCGCTTCCTTCGCTCTGGAAAGCCCCGGCCCCGCCGCCCGCCTC
>CAYVVQ010000024.1:30187-33545 GCA_964454455.1 uncultured Desulfobacterales bacterium
CGGGCCTTCCTCCGCTTCCTTCGCTCTGGAAAGCCCCGGCCCCGCCGCCCGCCTCGGTGGATGAAAACTTTTTGTTTTTTGTGACGGGATCTCGTGAGTAAGGCGCTAGCGGGGCCGCTTCCAGAACCCTACCACGCCCTCCTGCCCAAAGAAGAGCTGAACCAGTTCCCAGCCTTCGGCCCCCCGGTTGTTGAGGATATCTCGCATGACCTGCAGCTGATCCGCCGGGACCTCTTCCACTCCGCACTGCCCCTTTTCCGAGCAGAAATAGGCCACACGGCTGAACGCTTCAGCACCATGTTTCGTGATGTCGTACTCAAAACCGGCCATGTTCACACTTTCCTTTCCGCATCTCTAAAAAACGCGAGAGGGGTCTTCCCACCCGCGCGCCGGCGGGAGGGATGAGCCCGATCATTCACTTGCTGAACCCCTCGGAGGAACCGCCCTCAGCCTCGAGGGTGCACTGGGTGAAGTCGATCTCCTGCTTGCACTGGCTGCAGGTGTGCTTCTTCTCGAACTCGTCCGAAAAGATCTCCTTCTCCTTTCCGCAGCTGGGGCATTTGCAGACGAATGAGGTCAGATGCTTGAAGCTGTCGAAACCCGGGCAGTGTTGCGGTGTGGTCATGATGACGTTCCTCCTTTGGCGTATGGCTCGCCTTTGGGGTTGTTTTGCAATGGTCCTGTCGCAGGGATCCCTAGACGATCCTCTTCGCGATCTCCCTGCCGTAGTCCTGGGCCATGGTGGCTCCACCGCCCAGCGAGGCGGCCTTGAGGCGAAGGGGTTCCTTGACCACCCGAATGGAGCGTTTCGAGTCGGAAGCCCGTTTCAGTGAAACGCCCTCCGGCTCGACCGCCGCTCCACGCGGGCGGTGCGGCCCTCGGGCCGGTTACTTGAGCCGCGGATCCTGCCCCGTGTTCCCGCAGTCGGGAATGTAGCAGGAGACGTCCACGAACTCGCAGTCCTTCTTGCACTGAGGACAGGTCTTTGGCGGCGTATCCGCGCTCATGGTGTATCCGCATTCCTGACACTTCCACTCGCCCATTGCTTCACCTCCGGTGTTCTAGCCCTGGTTCTTCCACAGGCCGTGGATGTTGCAGTACTCCCTCGCCGTCACCTTCCCGGCATCGATCTTGAACACGGCCTCGGGGGCGGCGCCCGGCTCGAGGAACTGCCGATAGGCCTTTCCGTCCGCGACGAGCTCGATCCACTCGATGTAGTGCTTCTCCTCCATGGGATGGGCCACCTCGCCCACCGTCACCTTGAAGCCGTCCGCGGTCTTCTCGACCACGGGAACATGTTTTTCCTTGGCCGCATCCACCGTGTTCTCCTGGAAGAGCTTCATGGGCTGGCCGCAGCAGACCAGCTCTCCCTGGCCGCCGTGGAGGACCTCCACGATGTTTCCGCAAACCTCGCACTTGTAAATCTCCAGCTTGTTCGCCATGTCCGTTCTCCTTTTCTTCTCAGTAGTTTTCCCCCAAGAGCTCGAAGTGAGCCTGGGGGTGGGCACATGCCGGGCAGGTGTCCGGGGCCCCGGGTCCCTCGTGGAGATAACCGCAGTTGCGGCACCTCCAGACCACCGGGGTGTCCCGCTCGAACACCCTGCCGGCCTCGATGTTGGCGGCGAGGGCCCGGTATCGCTTCTCGTGCTGCTTCTCGGCCACGGCGATCCGCTCGAACACGTCCGCAATGGCCGCAAAGCCCTCCTCGCGGGCGACCTCGGCAAACCCCGGGTACATCTCGGAGTGCTCGTATTTCTCGCCGGCCGCCGCCTCCTCCAGGTTGGTCAGGGTGGTCCCGACCACGCCGGCCGGAAAGGCGGCCTGAATCTGAACCTCGCCGCCTTCCAGGAACTTGAAGAGCCGCTTGGCGTGTTCCTTTTCCTGATTGGCGGTCTCCTCGAAGATGTGCGATATCTGGACGTATCCGTCCTTCTTGGCCTGGCTTGCAAAATAAGTGTACCGGTTGCGGGCCTGGGACTCCCCGGCAAACGCGGTGAGAAGATTCTTTTCGGTCTTACTCCCCTTCAATTCCATCGTCCTGCTCCTCCTCCGGTAACGGCGTGTCCCGGACCTCCTCCAGCAGGTGGCCTTTCCGCTCCCTGCATTCCGGACAGAGCCCGAAGAACTCGAGCTTGTGTCCGAACACCCCGTACTTGGTCAGTTTTCCCAGGGCCGTCTCGAGCTGTGAAACGGCGTCGTCCTGGGGCGAAATCCCCATGTCCTCGATTCGGCCGCATCCGATGCAGGTCCTGTGATAGTGATCCCGTGTGTTCCCGTCGAACCGCATCTGCGGGAATTCGGGCCCGATCTTCCGGATCAGCCCGCTGGAGACCAGGACATCGAGATTGCGGTAGACGGTCCCCATGCTGATCCTGGGCAGCCGCTGTCGAACCCTTTCGTACAGTTCATCCGCCGTGGGATGATCATGACAGCGCTGCAGCTCCTCCAGGATGACCCTTCGCTGGCTCGTCATCCGCTGACGTTTTTGTTCCATACCGGGGCGTCGCCTCTTATCAGGAATAATTCCTGATATTATAACACGCCCGCCGCCCTGTCAACAAAGAACGCCGGGAGCTCCGGCCCCGGGGCCTAGCCCGGACCTTCCTCTGCGACCGAGCCCGGACCGGCCAGGGGCCTGAACATCTTCTTGCCCGCACCGCAGACCGGACATCTCCAGTCCTCCGGCAGGTCCTCGAAGCGCGTGCCCTTGGGGATCTTGCCCTTGCGGTCCCCGCGGTCGGGATCATAGATGTAGCCGCAGTTCACGGTCTGGCACTGATACATCTCCTCGGGTCTGCTCATCGGTCCCTCCTCTCCCGCGCCCTCTGCCGTGTGGGAGCGCCCTAGTCGACCTTGAAGAAGGCCTTTGCCTTGGCCCCGCAGACCGGGCAGGTCTCGGGAGGCTCCTGCTCCACGGTGTAGCCGCATACGGAGCATACGTAGTATTCCGTTTCCTCCAGGGAGCCCAGGCTGTCGAGGGCCTTCTGGTAGAGGCCGGCGTGAATCTTCTCCACCTCGTTGGCATATCGAAACGACCGCTCGGCGGCCTTGTTTCCCTCCGCCTGGGCGGTTTCGATCATGCCGGGGTACATCTCCTTGAACTCATGGGTCTCCCCGCCCACGGCCTCCCGGAGATTCTCCTCTGTGCTGCGGATCCCGCCCAGGGCCCTCAAATGGGCGTGGGCGTGCACGGTCTCCGCCTCGGCCGCCGCCCGGAAGAGCCTGGCGACCTGGGGATGCCCTTCCTTGTCCGCCTGCTTGGCAAAGGCGAGGTACTTACGGTTGGCCTGGGACTCGCCCGCAAAGGCCTCCAACAGGTTCTGCTCGGTGTTGCTCATCTCTGCCTCCTTTTTCGCCT
>CAYVVQ010000024.1:33645-36253 GCA_964454455.1 uncultured Desulfobacterales bacterium
TCACGGTTCATCCCGCCACCAGCCTTTTCGACGATGCGCTTCCCGCTCCTGCTCCGCGAGACGTCGAATCTTGTAGGCGGAGTCCCGGAGAACCCCGTAAAGGATGCCACAGCCCCGATCTTCCCGGCCCCGGTCCCCTTCGTCCGCCAAGGAGAGCATGGAGGCCGTCATCTCGAGGGTCCTGGCCAGGCTTTCATCACACGGTCTCATGGGGACTCCGGGATCCTTGCGGCTCATGTCTCCTTACGAATTCAAAAGACGTGCCAGCATTCAGCAACCGCTCATTCCAATAATTGATTGATTTAATTGTTGTTTTGCATCGACCTCACGCAGCACTCAAGACACCCGACTTAAAACCCGAGACATCCCGATACACGACCCTCCCGATCGCAGGGGTGTTCGGAGGCCTCGCCCCGGCATGAACAGGCGTTCCGTTCGCAGACCCATGTCTCAGGATAAGCTAGAGACACTTTTGTATCGTGATACAATCTGTGCAGCCCCATGCTCGGGACGAAACCGGCCTCGGCCGTCAGTTTCTGCTCATCATGTGGGTGACCGCCGCTTCCAGGCCGTCCAGGGTGAGCTCGAACATGGGAAAGATTTCTCGAATGATCTGGATGGTCCGGGTGTATCGCCACTCGTCGGCCATCTTCGGGTTGAGCCAGACGGTGTGGGGGAAGGTTTCCGCGATGAGCTGGAGTCGCTCGTAGCTGGGACGTCCGGAACGCTCCTCGTAATGGATGGAGCCGTCCGTGGCCATCAGCTCGTAGGGCGCCATGCTGGCGTCCCCCACGATGATGAAGCGCGTCTCGGGGTCGAGGCGGGGCATCTCGCTCACCCGGAACGGTTTGCTTCGCCGCGGGGGGTCCTCCCACAGCACATCGTAGATGGTGTTGTGGAAGAACAGGGTCCGCAGGTCCTTGAACTGGGCCCGTGCATAGTTGAACAGGGTCTGGACCACCTCGATGTACGGGTCCATGGACCAACCCCCGTTGTCGATGGCCAGGATGACCTTGAGCCGGTCCTTCAGGCTGCGACCGAAGACGATCTCGATCTCGCCGCCGTTCCGCATGGTCTCGTAGATGGTCTTGTCCACGTTGATCTGGTCCATGGGCCCCGCCGGCACCATGTTCCGGAGCCGCTTGAGCGCCTCACCCATCTGGGCCTGGGTGAGGGGCCCTTCCTGGGAGTAGTCCCTGTAGCGGCGATCCATAGCCACCTTCACGGCGGACTTGTTGCGGGAGACGCCCCCCACCCGCATGCCGCCGGGGTGGTAGCCGGAGTGTCCCACGGGCGAGGTGCCCCGGGTGCCGATCCACCGGTTTCCGCCGTGGTGCGCCTCGGTCTGCTCCTTGAGGCGCTCCATGAAGTAGTCGATCAGCTCCTCGGGGGTCAGCTTGGCGAGCTCTTCCTCGTCCATGCCGAGGGCGCGGGCCAGCTCCTCCGGGGACTTCAGCCACTCCTCCAGCATGGCGCGGGCGATTTCCTCCAGCTCGCGCTCGCTGGGCTCCTGGAGCTCCGCGCCTTCGAAGTGGTGCGCGAAGACCTGATCATAGAGGTCGAACCACCGCTCGCTTTTGACCAGGATGGCCCGGGCCGCGGTGTAGAAGTCGTCGATGGTGTGGATCAGGCCCATGCTCAGGGCCTGCTGCAGCTTGAGAAAGGCCGTGGGCGTCACGGGGATCCCCAGCCGCTTCAAGGTGAAGAAAAACTCGATGAACATACCGCTTCCTCGTCCCTCGCCTCCGCCGGTCCTAGATGCGGAACCGCCGCACGCTGTTCTGCGCCACGGCGTAATCCGGGCTCTTCTTGAACAGCACGCCCAGGTAGGGAATCTCGCCTTTCTGCAGCTTCTTGGGCTTGAAGTCGGGATCCGCTCTCAGGGCGCGTACCCAGTTGATGAGCTCCCGGGTGGCCGGTTTCTTCTCCACCCCGCGGATCTCCCGGAGCCGGTAGAAGGCGTCGACCGCGCTGTTCAGCAGATCCTGGGCGACGTCCGGGAAGTGGACCCGAACGATCCTTCCCATCATCTCCTCGTCCGGGAAGGCGATGTGGTGGAAGTTGCAGCGCCCCAGGAACGGATCGGAGAGGTCCTTCTTGGCGTTCGACGTGATCACGATCACCGGGCGGTTCTTGGCCCGGAATCGCTTGTCGATCTCGATGATGTCGAACTCCATCTGGTCCAGCACGTCGAGCATGTCGTCCTGGAAGTCCGTGTCCGCCTTGTCGATCTCGTCGATGAGCAGCACGGTCCGCTCGTCCGCGGTGAAGGCCTGGCCGATCTTGCCCATCTTGATGTAGTCCTCGATGTTGCTCACGTCCCGGGTGGAGTCCCCGAACCGGCTGTCGTTGAGCCGGGTGAGCGTGTCGTACTGGTAGAGCGCCTCCACGAGCTTCATGCTCGACTTCACGTTCAGCACGATGAGCGGCATGCCCAGCGCCTCTGCGATGGCGTGGGCCAGCATGGTCTTCCCGGTGCCCGGCTCCCCCTTGAGCAGCAGCGGCATCTCGAGCGACATGGAGACGTTGACGATCTGGGCCAGCTCGCTGTCGAGCACGTACTTGGTGGCTCCGGTGAAAGCGGCCCCTTCTCTGAGTGCAGGTTTCG
>CAYVVQ010000025.1:0-34946 GCA_964454455.1 uncultured Desulfobacterales bacterium
TCCCGGAGGGTCTTCACGGCCTGCCTCAGGGCTGTGAGGAACCGCGTGACGTCCTCCTCGGTGTTGTCCACGCCGAAGGTGACCACCAGCGTCCCCTGGGCGTCGGCGAACTCCAGCCCGGTGGAGAGCAGGACGTGGGAGGCCCGGAGGGAGCCGGACGCGCAGGCGGACCGGGTGGAGACGGCGATGCCCTCCTCGTCCAGCATCAGGACGACGCTCTCCCCCTCGATGTACTTGAGGGCGATCGAGACCAGGTTGGGAAGACACGCCTCCGGGTCGCCGTTGATCAAATACTCGTCGATGTAGGCGGGAAGATCCCCGAGGAGCTTCTCGCGGAGCCCCTTCAGGTGAGCGAGCCGGGCGTCCATGTCCCGACGCGCCAGGTCCGCGGCCACGCCCATGCCGACGATGCCGACGAGGTTTTCCGTACCGGCCCTCTTGTTGTTCTCCTGAACGCCGCCGTCCAGCAGAGGCTGAATCTTGGTTCCCCTGCGCACGAACAGCCCGCCCACGCCCGTGGGCCCGTAGAACGGGTTGGAGGCGAAGCTCACGGCATCGGCTCCCAGGGCCTGCACGTCCACGGGGACCACGCCCACGGAGTCCACCGCATCCGTGTGGAAGAGCACCCCCTTGTCCCGCGCGACCTCGGCGATCTCCCGGACGGGCTGCACGGTGCCGATCTCGTTGTTGCCGTGCATCACCGTCACGAGAACGGTGTCGTCCCGGAGGGCCCGGGCCACCTGCGCGGGATCCACGCGACCGCGTGCGTCCACCGGCACGGAGGTCACCTGGAAGTCCCTGTCCTTCAGCCTCCGGAGGCTCCGGATGACCGAGTTGTGCTCGATATTGGAGGTCACGATGTGCCTGCCCTTGTCCGCGTTGGCCAGGGCCAGGCCTTTGACCGCCTGATTGACCGACTCCGTGCCGCAGGAGGTGAACACCACCTCCTTGGGGGCCGAGGCGTTGATGAGCTTTGCCACGGACTCCCGCGCGCCCTCCAGGGCTTCCGCCGCCCGCTCCCCCATGGCGTGCTGGCTGGACGGGTTGCCCTGGGGCTCCCGAATAGCCTTGATCATGGCCTCCTGGACTTCGGGGAGGAGCGGGTTGGCCGATATGTGATCCAGATTGATCATGACGTCTCCTCCATGGATTCCTCCAGGGTGCCCGGCCTGTCGGGCTGCAGGGCGCAGTCCTTGCACACGGTCTGCCCTTCGCCGATCTCGGTGTCGCAGTAAGGGCAGTAGCACTTCTCATCCCCTTCGTGCTCGTGCTTCTCGACCCGCTTCAGCTCCT
Source organism: uncultured Desulfobacterales bacterium (assembly GCA_964454455.1). Taxonomy (GTDB): domain Bacteria; phylum Desulfobacterota; class DSM-4660; order Desulfatiglandales; family HGW-15; genus JAIPEI01. The sequence goes on from CAYVVQ010000025.1 coordinate 1,294, forward strand.
TGCGGGGCTTCCCGGACTTCCGGTCCTCGTAGTCCTGGATGGCCGCGTGGAGGGCATCCGCTCCCAGGTTGGAGCAGTGGAGCTTGTTCTTGGGCAGACCCTCCAGGGCCTCGGCCACGTCCTTGTTGGTGATCTGCTTGGCCTCCTCCAGGGTCTTGCCTTTGGCAAGCTCCGTCAGCATGCTGGAGACGGCGATGGCGGCACCGCACCCGAAGGTCTGGAACTTGATGTCGTCGATGCGATCGTCCTCCACCTGGAGGTAGATGCTCATCATGTCCCCGCAGAGCGGGTTCCCGATCTCGCCCACCCCGTCCGGGTTCTCCAGCGTTCCCACGTTTCTCGGGTTCTTGAAATGATCCATCACGGTTTTCGAGTACATGTCGATGCCCTCCGGACTCGCGCCCCTTTCAAGACGCGGGCCTGCTCAGGTGAACAAAGCGTCCCATGTGAAAAACCCGGTCCGCCGGCAGGACGTGTGACCTTTTCGAAGCAGAAAGCCGGAACACCGGGGCCTTCATACCATCAAGATAACAATCCGCCGCGATGACGCCAGTCCACATCGGCGCTTCGTAAGGCCGAATCGGTATTACACCGCAAAAGTAGGGTTTTACCCCATAGAACCCGCCGAGACGGACGAGGTGCGAAGAACTCACCGGCAGCCGGCCGTCACCGAACCACCAGCACCGGGCAGGGCGCCGCCTCGAGGACGCGGTGGGTGACGCTGCCCAGGAGGAGCCCCTCCAGGTCGGTGCGGCCTCGGGAGCCCATGACCACCAGATCGCACCCCTGGGTCTTGGCCACGTCCAGGATCGCCGCGGGAGCGGGTCGCTCCAGCATCTTCTCGGTGAAGGAAATACCGGCGTCCCGCATGATCCGGCGGTAGGGCTCCAAAAGCTCGTTGGCCCCTTCGAGGATCTCGTCCACCATCTTCTGGTAGTAGGGCTCCCCCAGCACGGAGGGAAACCGCCGGTGGCAGTGCATCAGGATGATCTCGGCTCCTACGGATTTTGCGAGGTCCGCTGCGTAGGCGGCCGAGCGCCTGGAGTGATCGGATCCGTCCACCGGCGCCAGGATGGTCTCGATGTTCATCGTTCCCTCCCCTCTCGTTTGACGGCCCGCTCCGGTCTCACTTGGGGAAATCCAGCCTGTGGTCGCCCGGAGGCAGGCTCGGATCGGCGTTCAGAACGATCTTTACACCGTATCGATCCTCGAGATCCAGCAGCTCCTTCCGCTTCCGGTTCTGCAGGTAGGAGGCCACCTCCACGCAGAGCCGCCCGTTGACCTGCGTGACGTCCCCCTTGGAGAGCCCCATCCAGATCCTGCGCATTACGGAGACGGCGGCCGACTCCACGGACATCACCATGCCCCGGCCCTGGCAGTTCGGGCAGACCTGGTAGGTCTTGGATTCGATGGAAGGACGAAGCCGCTGGCGGGAGAGCTCCAGGATGCCGAACTTGGACAGGGGGGAAATGTCGGTCTTGGCCCGGTCCTTTTTCATCTCCTCCCGCAGGGTCTTCTCCACCTCTCGGTTGTGCTTCCGGTCCCTCATGTCGATGAAGTCCACCACCACGAGCCCGCCGATGTCCCGGAGCCTGAGCTGCCTGGCGATCTCCCGGGCCGCCTCCATGTTGGTCCGGAACGCCATGCTCTCCACGTCCTTGCCCACCTTCCCCTTGCCGGAGTTGACGTCGATGGCGATGAGCGCCTCCGTGGGGTCGATCACGATGGTGCCGCCCGACTTGAGGTTCACCCGGTTGCGGTAGATGCTCTCGATCTGCTCCTCGATCTCGTAGCGGTCGAAGATCGGCACCGTGTGCTTGTACAGCTTCACCCTGCGCTGGTGCAGGGGGCTGATGATCTTCATGTACTCCTTGATCTTGTCGTAGGTCTCCTTGTCGTCGACCAGGACCTCGGAGACGTCGCTGTTGAAGTAGTCCCGTAGGGTGCGCAGGCAGAGGTCCTGCTCCTTGTGGAGCAGGGAGAAGGAAGGCGCCCGGGCCACACGCTTCTTGATGTCCCGCCACATGCGGAGCAGCCGGTTCAGGTCCTTGGAAAGCTCCCGCTTGTTCTGACCCACGGCCACGGTCCGCACGATGTACCCGATCTCCTCGGGGAGGGTCATCTGGATCATGATCTCCTTGAGGCGCTTCCGTTCCTCCTCGTCCTCGATCTTCCTGGAGACGCCGTTGATGGTGCGCCCCGGCGTGAGCACGATGTACCGTCCCGCGATGGAGATGTAGGTGGTCAGGTGCGCGCCTTTCCGGCCGGGCATCTCCTTGGTCACCTGGACCAGGAGCTCCTGCCCCTTCCGGATCACCTTTTCGACGGGCGGAACGGCCTTCCCTTCGGCCGCGTCCCCCTGAAAGTACTCGGGGTGGATGTCCCCGGCCGGGAGAAAACCGTTCTTCTCCACGCCGAAGTTCACGAAGCAGGACTGCAGGCTGGGCTCGACGCGCTCCACCACGGCCTTGTAAATGTTCCCGACACGCTGCTCGGCCGTAATGGTCTCGATGTGAAACCCGTCCAGCATACCGTCCTTGGTAAAGGCGACCCGGAACTCCTCCGGGTCCACCGCGTTGATCAGCATTTTGGTCGTCATAGGATTCCTGTGTTGGCTCAGGCCGCACCGGCGGTGCCGTTCGATGCGCGGTCCCTGTGCTGGTGGGCCTGGTACATGAAGGTTCTGATGGCCGCCTCCCGCCCCGGCTGGTAGGTTCCGTCACAGGGCGTGTCCAGGTATGGGAGGCGGCGGCTGTTCACGATAGGTCTGACCACGGCCGAGGTGATGGTGCTGGGCATGCAGGTGAAAGGGTAGACGTTCACCACCCCGTTGAATCCCTCGCGCATGTACTCCATGATCCCCGCGATGCTCAGACAGGCCTCGGTGCCCACCTCGAAGGAGAAGAGATCCTTCTGGATCAACACCTCCTCGAGGCGGCCGACGCGGTGGTCCCCGGGAAGGTCCAGGATGGGCCTCAACCGCTTGTAGGCCTGGTTCTGCTTGGACTGCTGGTACCAGAGGTCGAGGCCGTAGGAGACGATCTTGGAGGCGTAGTCCCAGATCTCGCGGAGCCTGAGCAGCCTCAGATTCCTCCGCAGGCCGATACGGGCCTCGCGCATGCGGTCGTAGGCCGTATAGTTCACCCACTCGGCGATGGAGGCGTTGACCACCTCGGCGCCGTGGCGTTCCAGGACGCGGATCACGTCCTGGTTGGACTGGGTGTGGGTCCGCAGGTAGATCTCACCCACGATCCCGATCAGAGGCTTGCGCGGAACGGCGGGATCCATGATCTCCCGGCCTCGGCGTACGAAACCCTCCAGTCGATCGAGGACGGCGTCGAACTTCTTCTTCTCCGCGTGGCGCAGAAAGGCCTCGGACATGCCGATCACGGCCTCGTCGATCAGGGCGTCGGCCAGGCCCGGTTCCCGCTCGTAAGGTCGGATCCGCCACAGCAGCCGGTCCAGGAGGTCGGCCACCACCACGGAGACGTAGGCCGACTTCCGGAAGTCCGTCGCCTTGTCCTCGTCGATCATGCCCACGGGCGAGTAGGCGTTGTCCGACGTCAGGGAGCCGATCTTCAGATTCTCCAGGCCCGGCAGGGAGTCGAGCACGATCCGCTGGAACTTGTTGTACATGCCGAACCGGCACGGTCCCCCGGCCTCGGGCATGAAGTAGATGTACTCCTCCGGGTCGAACGCCTCCCCCAGACGGGCCTTCTCCTCCTCCATGAACTGCAGGATGTCGCCCGTGGTCACCTGGCAGGGGAAGCACTCCTTGCCGGAGGTGAACTCGCGGCCGAGGTCGAGGCCCCGGTAGGTGTCCATGACCCGGGCGCGCACGCCGAAGGCCTGGAACACGGCGGCGAGGAGGTGGCACCCGATCCGGTTCATCTGGGGAATCAGGAAGGTCTTGTCCCGCGCGCGGAAGGCGCCGACCTTCTGGGACAGGCTGTGAAATGTGGGCTGCGGTCGGGCTTCCATGATCTCCTCAGTTGCTCACCTTCCGGTCGCCCGCGAGGCTTTGGTTCAGCTCCTCCACGGCGTTCCGGATCACGTTTCGAAAGGCCTCGAGCCGGGTCATGGCGCCGGCCACGGCGCTGTGCTCGTCGAGCTCCAGGATCAGGTAGGGCTTCCCGCCCATGATGTACTTGAAGAAGTGCTCCACGAAGCTGTCGGCGCCGCAGCTGAAGTTGGTGATGTGGAGCCCGAACGCCCCGGGATGCTGGCGGACGAACTTGGCCGTCCTGAGAATGCGGGCGCCCAGCCCCCAGTACATGGAGGGGAAGTCCGAGAGATCCACCTCGTCCACGTCCACGAAGTCCATGGGCAGAGCCGGGACCCCGATCTTGGCCAGGTTCCGGCCCAGCCGCAGGTTCAACCGCTCGTCATAGAGATTGTAGGGGCGTCCCGTCACGATGACGAGCGGATCGGCCGGATCGTGCGCATCGAGCCTCTCCCGCCCGATCCGCATCAGCTCCCTGGCGAACGTATCGTCCGCCTCGATGCCGGCCCGGAGCGCCTTGTGAATCTCGGAGCGGCTTCGTCCGAGTGCCGGGGACAGCTGGTCCGCCAGCTCCAGGGCGATCATCCCGGGGTCCTGCTTCATGTGGAGAATGGCGTGCAGCACGCTCTGCCCGCCCAGGTCCAGGGCCGTCTGAAGCATGTAGCGGTTGGCCTGGACCAGGGGACAGAAGAAGCCCCGCTCCAAGGGGCTCGGCGTGGGCATGTCCACGATGCTCGGCAGGAACAGGTGGGCGGTCCGGCCCACCAGCTCCTTGACGTGGCCGTGGGACACCTTGACCGGGTAGCAGGTCTCCGCCGACACGCTCTCGATCCCGGCGCTGGAGATGGTGCCGTTCGTGGGCGGTGTGATCACCAGCCTGTAGCCCAGCCGGTCGAAGAAGTGCGCCCAGAGGACGCCGGTCTGGAAGAAGTAGAGACCTCTCTGCATGCCCACGGTGGGCCGCCCGTCAAGCTCGTGGAGCGTCTCCCCGGGAGCCAGCTCCCGGCAGAGGCCCTCCATGGCCTTTTCCCAGAGGTCGTTCCGGAGGCGGAACAGGTTCTCCTTCGGCTCCGCGCGGACCCCGCTCGTCTCGTAGCGGCCGCAGTCGCCCCCCCAGACGGTCTTTTTCCCGCCGAAGTCGTAGATCTTCAGCTTGCACTCGTTGTGGCAGTTGGGGTCGGCATGGCACACCTTCTCCTCGTGCTCCATGCGGTCGGAGATCACGCTCTCCAGCCCCCGGAACCCGCTCTCCCGGATGTTGTCCGCGCGCATCCGCTCCTGCACGCTGATGGCGGCCCCGAAGGCGCCGAGGACCTCCCGGTGCATGGGAACCGTCAGGCCGCGTCCGAGCACGTTCTCGAAGGCGCCCACCACCCCCTTGTTCAACGAAGGCCCTCCGAGAAACATGACCCGCCGGCCGATCTTCCGCTTCCCGACCACCCGGTTCAGATAGTTGTGCACCACCGCGAAGCACAGCCCCGCGATCAAATCCTTCGTGTCCACCCCCTGCTGGTGGTAGGAGACCAGGTCGGACTCCATGAACACCGTGCACCGCTCCGCCAGCTTCACCGGCCTCTCCGAGGAGAGCGCGATCTCCTGGAACTCGTCCACGATGCTGATGCCGTACTTGTTGGCCAGCTCGTGGAGAAAGCTTCCGGTCCCCGCGGCGCACACCTTGTTCATGTCGAAGTCGAGGGGGTAGCGGTTCTCGATGGAGATGTACTTGGAGTCCTGCCCCCCGATCTCGAAGATGGTGTCCACCTCGGGGTCCATCTCCGTAGCCCCCCGGGCATGGGCCGTGATCTCGTCGATGATGAGGTCCGCGTTGATGAAGGTGCCCACCACGTTTCTACCTGAGCCCGTGGTGGCGGCGCCCCGGATGCGGATCCGGTCCCCCAGGGCGTCCCGGATGGTCTCGAGCAGCGCCTGGGTCACCTCGATGGGCTTCCCCCGGGTGTGCACGTAGCTCTTGTGGAGAAGGTTGCGGTCCTCGTCGATGACCGCATACTTCGTGGTCGTGGACCCGACGTCGATCCCTAGGTAGACCGGGGTCTCCCGCTCCAGGGCGCGTTCCTCGATCTCGTTGGTCCCGGGGAATCGGGTCTTTTCGAGAATCAGGGGACGGGCCAGGGGAAGATCCGCGACGGCCCAGGCACCGGCGTCCCGGAATGCCTCCGGGTCGGGGACCGACCGCACCCCCTGCCTCGAGGCCTGGAGGGCGACCCCGAGGGCGCCGAGGGAGGTGCTCCGGGGCGGGACCTCCAGCCCGGGGACGTAGCTCCGGAGAGCGCGAACCTGCAGCTCGTTCAGGGAGAGCCCCCCCACGAACAAGACGGGGTCCTGGAGCACCCGGTTGGAGACGATGGTGCTCATGTAGTTGCGAGCGTTTCCCACGTGAAGCCCGTAGATGATGTCCTCCAGCTTCTCCCCCTTGTTCTGGAGGTGGATCATGTCGGACTTGGTGAACACGGTGCATCGGCAGGCGACGTTCGCCGGCTGCCCGCTCGTCAGTCCCAGCCGGATGAACTCCTCCAGGATGCGGTCCACCTGGTCCTGGGAGGTCGTCTCCTCGCGGCGGTAGAGGGCCGTGGCCAGGCGCTGGGCCTGCTGGTCGATGAAGGATCCCGTCCCGGAGGCGCAGGGACCGTTGGTGTTGAAGTTCTCGAGCTCCCAGCCGTCCGATCCGTGGTTGACCTGGAACAGGGAGGTGTCCTGCCCCCCCATGCTGACGATCGTGCGGACGTCCGGCCGGACGTGGACCGCGCCCAGGACCTGGCTGATGGTCTCGAACTCGAAGAAGCCGTTCAACCGCTCGCTGAAGCCCCGGCCGTGGCTGCCGGTGAAAGCCGTCGCCTGGATGTTTTCCGCTCCCAGCATCCGGTAGATCTCGTCCAGCGCCCCCCGGATCTCCTGCTCGGGCCTCCCCAGATGGCGCCGGTAGGGAAGCTCGTGGACGATCTCCTCCCGCTCGTTGATCACGATGCCGTTGAGGCTGACCGAGCCCGCGTCGATCCCCACGACGTATCGATCCTGTCCGGTCTTCTTTCCCGTGTCCGCCATGTCCGCGTCGAATCTCCTTGATCGTGTCTCTCGTCGCTTCCGGGAACCGGAGTGACGACGATTTCGCCTCACCGCTCAGGTCGCGCTGAAGTAGGCCTCCCCCCTGTGCTCCCTGGAATGGAGCGCCCCCTGATTCACCAGGGCCTGCACGATCGCGCCTGCTTCCTTCATGGGTATGGACAGCGAATCGGCCGCGTCCCGAACCCGAATGGGCCGCCGCTCGGCCATTTCCCGGACCGCCCGGAACAGATCCGCCCGGTCCGCATCTCCCTTGCCGAGGCGGGGATCCGCAATGATCTCCGCCCGCTCACCCATGAAACCTCTTATCTCTTCCAGTCGCGCCCTGTCAAGGGGCACGGCCTCGCTCGAGGAAGGGGGGCGCACCACGGTGTTGAGCTGAATCCGGTCGGGCCCGAACTGATCGAAGGCCGCGACCAGGCCCTGGATCTCCTCGTCGGCGTCGTTGATCCCCTTCATCAGCAGGACCTCCACGGCCAGCTCTCCCGGAAAGATTTCCCTGAACCGCGCCATCCCCTCCATGACGGTGGCCAGGTGGAGACCCCCATGGGGCCGGTGGATCCGCTGGAACGTCTCCTCCGAGGTCGTGCAGAGCGTGGGCATCACCAGATCGGCCCCGAGAAGCCGCTCGCGCACCTCCGGCCGGAACAGGAGGGAGCCGTTGGTGAGGACCGCGACCCGGGTGTCGGTGAGCTCCTTCACGCGCTCGATCACCCGGTGGATCTCCGAGTGGAGGGTGGGCTCGCCGGAGCCGGAGAAGGTCACCACGTCGGGGGTGGTCGTTCGGAGCCGCTCCTCCAGGTCCCGGAGCACCTCGCCCACGGGGTTGAGCTCGGCGGGCACGGCGGTCTTGTTCGTGGTCCGGCCCACCTGGCAGTAGATGCAGTCGTAGCTGCAGGTCTTGAGCGGCACCAGGTCCACGCCCAGCGAGCGCCCCAGCCTCCTCGAAGGCACCGGTCCGAACACGTATCCCATGGTCACAAGTCCTTTCGCCTGAATACCGTGGTTCGTGGTTCGTGAATCGTGTCCGTGAAAACCCTTTGAACCGCTCCCGGTTCTCTGTTCTCGCTCCGGTTACGGGTATCGGATCACGAGCCCCTTCCTCCTCGGTGAGCAAACATCATTTACTTTAACTACGAACTCACCGGAAGTCATGCCTCTTGGTCATTGCTGTCATTTGGTGGGTTGAGTTTCCGGACCGAAGGGGCGGGAGGCCGTCGGTTCGTCTTTCGCGCGAGTCAGAAATGAGCCATTTTTCGCAAGGTCAAGGAGATCAAGGGATTCCGCGGAGGCGTACGATCAGTACGCCGCACAAGGCAATCCCGCAGATCGACGCAGAGATTGCGGAAAAGGGCCATTTCTGGTGGCACTAGTGGGCTTCGGCCCAGTTCTGTCCTGTGCCCGTATCCACCTTCAACGGCACGTCCAGCTCGTGCACCTCCTCCATCTCCCCGCACACCAGCCGCCTCAACCGGTCCAGCTCGTCCTCCGGAACCTCGAACACCAGCTCGTCGTGCACCTGGAGGATCATTCGAGCCTCTAGGCCTTCCCGCTCCAGGCGGCGGTGAATCCGGATCATGGCCAGCTTGATCAGGTCGGCGGCCGTGCCCTGGATGGGCGTGTTCACGGCCATGCGCTCGGCCTCGCCGCGCACGAAGCGGTTCCGGTGGTGAATGTCCGGGAGGTATCTCCTCCGGTTGAAGAGCGTGGTCACGAACCCTTCCTTCCGGGCCTGCTCGATCATGGCCTCCCGGAAACGAAGCACGCCCCCGTGCTTTCGATAGTAAGCCTCGATGTACCCCTTGGCGGTCTTGTGATCCATGCCCAGCTCGTCGCTCAGCTTGCTCGCCCCCATGCCGTAAATGATGCCGAAGTTGATCGCCTTGGCGATCCGTCTCATCTCGGGAGAAGAACGGCCTCCTTCGGGCTCGAACAGCTCCGCCGCGGTCCGCTCGTGCACGTCCTCGTCCCGTTGAAAGGCGTCGATCAGGGCGGCGTCCCGGGAGTAGTGCGCGAAGACGCGCAGCTCGATCTGACTGTAGTCGGCGGAGAGAAGCAGGTGACCCGGTGCGGCCACGAACCCCTTCCGGATGTCCCTTCCCTCCGGAGACCGGATCGGGATGTTCTGCAGGTTGGGGTTGCTGCTGCTGAGCCGCCCGGTTGCGGCCACGGCCTGGTTGAAGGTGGTGTGGATTCGCCCCGTCTCCGGGTTCACCATCTTGACCAGGGCATCCAGATAGGTGGACTTGAGCTTGGCAAGGCTGCGGTAGCTGAGGAGCATCTCCGGGATGCGGAAGGCCATGGCCGCCAGCTTTCTCAGGGCCCGGATGTCCGTGGCGTAGGCCCGGGTCTTGGACGTCTTCCCCTGGGTCGGCAGGCCCAGCTTCTCGAACAGCACGAACCCGAGCTGCTGGGGGGAGTTGAGGTTGAACTCCATGCCCGCCTCCTCGAAGATGGCCGCCTGGATCCGTTCGAGCTGCCCCGAGAAACGCTCGGACATGGAACGGAACACCTCCGTGTCCACGCCGACGCCCGCCGCCTCCATCTCCACCAGGACCGGAAGCAGGGGCATCTCCAGGTCGAAGAACAGCTGGTGGTTTCCATCCTCGTCCAGCCGCTTCTCCAGCACCTCCGCGAGACGAAGGGTGATCTCTGCATCCTCGCCCGCATACTCCGCAGCCCGCTCCACCGGCACCCTGGAGAAGGGGATCTCCTGTTTCCCCCGGCCGACCACCTCGTGGTAGGGGATGGTCCGGTGGTTCAGGTGATGCTGCGCCAGGGCGTCCAGGTTGTGCTGACGTAGCCCGGGGTTGATCACATACGAGGCGACCATGGTGTCGAACCCGATCCCCCGCAGGCGCACGCCGTGCCGCCTCAGGACCAGGGCGTCGTACTTGATGTTCTGACCGATCTTTTCCACGCTCGGGTCTTCCAGGAGGTCCCGGAGGATCTCGCGGGCGCGCACCCACCCGACCTGACGCTCCGGCCCTACGTCCTCGTGGCCCACGGGGACGTAGAACGCCGTTCCCTTTCCGCAGGAGAAGGAAAGTCCCACGAGATCCGCCGCATGGGGATCCCGGCTGGTGGTCTCGGTGTCCAGGCTGACCCGACCGGCCTCCCGGATCTCACGAACCAGGGTCTCCAGCGCCTCCTCGGTCGAGCAGAGTCTGGTATCCCGGTCACACGGGGGGGTCCGCGGGGCGAACTGGTCCCAGAGCTCACGGAACTCCAGCTCCTGAAACACGGAGGCCAGCCCCTCCGCGTCCGGTTCGCCGACCTCCAGATCCTCCAGGGAGACGTCCAGGGGAACCCCGCAGTCGATGGTCACGAGCCGCCGGCTGAGAAAGGCCTCCTCCCGGTGCTCGGACAGGTTCTCCTTCAGCTTCTTCTGCTTCATGCCGTCCAGGTGCTCGTACACCCCTTCGATGCTGCCGTGATCGCGGATCAGGTTCAGGGCGGTCTTTTCCCCCACCCCGCGCACGCCGGGGATGTTGTCCGAGCTGTCCCCTGCGAGCCCCATCAGATCCACAATCTGACCGGGCTCCAGGCCCCCGTAGGCCTCCTTGAACGCTTCGTAGTCCGTGGTCCTGTCCCGCATGGAGTCCCACAGGGAGATCCGCGGCGACACGATCTGCCGAAAATCCTTGTCCCCGGTCACCACCACCACCCGCCGGCCCTGCTCCTCGGCCCGCCTGGCGAGGGTCCCGATGAGATCGTCGGCCTCGTACCCCTCCATCTCGAGCATCTTTACGCTCAATCCTCGAACGATGCGTTTGATGTAGGGGAGCTGGGCGACCAGGTCGTCGGGGGCGGCCGGCCGATTCGCCTTGTACTCCTCGTAGATGTCGTGCCGGAACGTCTTTCCCTTGGCGTCGAACACCACGGCGAGGTGGGTGGGATCCTGGTCGTTCATGAGCTTCAGCAGCATCCGGACGACCCCGTACACCGCGTTGGTGGGAAGCCCGCTGGAGTTGGCCAGGTTTCGTATGGCGTGGTAGGCCCGGTGGATGTAGGAGCTGCCGTCGATGAGGTAGATGGTTTCGCGCTCGCTCATGTGTCGCCCCGGCGCCCGTGCCGGGATGCGGACAGGGGCGCGTGAACATAGAGAGAATCCGCCATGGGCTGGAAGCTCGTCGAGCCTGGCGAAAGGCGGTCGATGGAGCCGGTCCATCGGAGGAGAGGACGGCCGTTCAGGAGAACCGCCCGTCCCCTTGTCGATCAGGCGGACGCCTCCTTGCCGGTCGCGTTCAGGAGAGGAACGGCCCCCTCCTCCAGGAACTCGGCCAGGTCCCGCTCCGAGAGCCGATGCCCGAGCTTCGGCGTGGGAGGGGCCTTCCATCGCGGACGAATCCGGTCCACCGGGCTCCTCTCCGTCTTGGCCGGCTCGCGCCCGGTGGGCACGGGGCAGGTCACGGTGGTGAATCCGATGCGGTCCCCCTCGTTCGTGTAGAGCACGTCGTCGATCAGGAACCCGAGGTGCTTCCCGTTGAAGCCGTAAACGTGTGCATCTTCGAAGAGATATGCAACGGCGCGCCCGTTCCAGAGGTAGATGCTGCCGTGGTAGTCGTCGTGAAGATAGGCAGCCGGTCCGCCCTCCCGGTCGTACAGCGTTCGGTCCATCCCGCCCCCCCCCGGATTTCAGGTTCCGGCGATCCTTCACCCGGGACTACTTCGCGTAGTCCACGGCCCGAACCTCCCGTATCACGATCACCTTGATCTGCCCCGGGTACGTGAGCTCCTTTTCGATCTTTTTGGCAATGTCGGAGCAGAGGACAAAGGCCCCGTCATCGTTGACCGCATCGCCTTCCACGAGGATGCGGATCTCCCGTCCGGCCTGAATCGCATAGGACTTGCTGACGCCCTTGAAGGACAAGGCGATTTTTTCGAGATCCTCGAGCCTTCTCACGTAGGACTCCAGCATTTCCTGGCGGGCCCCGGGCCTGGCTCCGGAGAGGGTGTCCGCCGCCTGGACCAGAACGGCCAGCATCGTCTCGGGTGCGACCTCCTCGTGGTGGGCCGCGATGGCGTGGATCACGTCCGCGTCCTCCCCGTACTTCTTGGCGAGCTCCGCACCGATCTGGGCGTGAGGTCCTTCCACCTCGTGGTCCACCGCCTTGCCGATGTCGTGCAGAAGTCCGGCCCGTCGGGCCTTCTTGACGTTCCCGCCCAGCTCGGCCGCCATCATCCCGCAGATGAAGCTCACCTCCCGGGAATGCTGGAGCACGTTCTGGGCATAGCTCGAGCGGTACTTCAGCCGGCCGATGAGCTTGACCACCTCGGGATGGATGCCGTGCACACCGACGTCGAAGGTGGCCTGCTCCCCGGCCTCCTTGATGCCCGCCTCGATCTCCCCGTTCACCTTTTGGACGATCTCTTCGATCCGGGCGGGATGAATCCGCCCGTCCTCGATCAACCGCTGCAGGGCGACCTTGGCCACCTCGCGCCGGACCGGATTGAACCCGGACAGGATCACCGCCTCGGGTGTATCGTCGATGATCAGGTCGATGCCCGTCGCCGCCTCGAGGGCCCGGATGTTCCGCCCCTCGCGGCCGATGATCCGGCCCTTCATCTCCTCGTTCGGGAGGTTCACCACGGAAACGGTCTTCTCCGCGACATAGTCCCCGGCATAGCGCTTGATGGCGAGGGCCATGATCTCCTCGGACTTGCGCTTGGCGGTCTCCTTGGCTTCCGTGTCGATCCGGCGAATGAACTTGACGGCCTCGTGCTTGGCCTCTTCCTCCATGGACTTCAGGAGAAGCTCCTTGGCCTCCTGGGAGGACATCGCCGCGAGCTGCTCCAACCGCTCCCGCTGCTCGGCGATCATCTGGTCGTACTGGCTCTCTTTGTCCTTGAGCTCCTGCTCCAGCTCCTCGAGCCGGCTCTCCTGGCTCGTCAGCTTTTTTTCTTTTCGGTCGTAATGCTCGATCTTCTTGTCCAGGTTCTCTTCCTTGTTGAAGACGCGCTTTTCCAGAAGCTGGAGCTGCTCCTTCTTCTCATTGGTCTCCTTCTCGAAGTCCAGCTTCATCTGATAAAGCGTATCTTTCGCCCGGAGCATCGCCTCCTTCTTGACGGTCTTTGCTTTCTTGTGGGCATCGTTGATGATCTTCTTGGAGTAATTGTTGATGGATTCGATTTGATTTTCAACAATCTTTTTTCGAGTCCAAAATCCGATCACAAAGCCGAGGATCATCCCGGCCGCACCGCCCAGGATCAACTGTATGGTTGACATGCCTGGCCACCTCACAATTTGTTTCGGTCATCCCGCCTTCGGGGTCGAGGATCAAACGGCCCGGCGGGCTTCTGGTTTTTCCGGCAACCCGGTCACACGCTCGCGCAACAGGCCTCGAACCGAGAGACCCGCCGCGCCCGTCCAATCGCTTGAAACGTTTCCTTCGGCGCTCAGCGGCCTGTTGCGAAGACCCGGACCTGACGAACCCGCGCCAGCGCGAGTCACCCGGGTCACAAAACGGAACGGCGGTTACCGTCGCAATCTTCTGCAGCGTATCGAGGCGGGAAACAGGAGGCGAGGTGGAAACGGAGTCCGGAAGGGACCTCCCGCGGGAGGACTTCCGGGGTCGAGAGCCGCAAACAGTGCTGCAACGATCCCTGGTTCCCCGGCACCGGGCAAGGGCCGCTTTTCGCGATCCGGCCCGGATCCTCCACCGCGAAAACGGGGAACAGGGAGGTATGCTAACCCATCGCGGAATCAATATCGTAGATCATGGCCTTGATCCTCTGGCTCTCTCTGCCGGCCTTGTCGTCCAACGCCGCAACCGCCTGAAAGTACTCCCCCGCGATGTGCATGGCGGCCAGTATCGCCGTCTGACGCTCGCTCAGGCCCTCCGTGGTTTCGCGAATCTCTCCGGCGACCCGATCGACGTACTCCGCGATCCTTTTCACGTCATCGGCGCTGTCCTGACTTCGAACAAGGTATTCCCGATCCAGGATATTGACTCGTACTGTTTGCATGATCGCCCGTCCGCATCCCTGAAGACAACCTCTCTACCTCTTGCGAACGTCACTCCTCAGGCGTTTGCCGTTCCTCGAGCTACACGCTCACTTGCTCGATCTTCTCGAGCAGGGAAATGATCTTCTGCTTGGCCTGGTCCCTCGCCGAACGCAGACTCTCGATTTCGCTCGTCAAATCGGCGATCTTTTCTTCCTGGATCTGAACCTTTTCCGCCAGGGCATCCTTTTCCTTCTTCAGCGACTGCACGTACCCGATCAGGGTATCCAGTTTCTCCTCGAGGACATGAAACTGGTCCAGTTCTTCTGCCATCTCCATTGCACCCCCCAAAGCGCCCCCTGCGCACACCGACCGCCCGTTTCCAATCGCCTCCGGGACACGCGATATGCGTCGATTTCATTGAAATTTCTATCCTATCCCGTGACTGTGAAAAGTCAATAAAAAAGGCGAGCCCCCGGAGGAGCCCGCCTTTTCTCTTCTCGTTGAATGATTTCGGCGCCACGACGGCCGGGTTCGAAGAAGGCCCTTCACCCGCCGCGAAAAACGCCATAACCGATTGAGATTCCGATGGCAGACCTCGAAGCTTCGGGCAGTCTACGCCGCCATCACGATGGCGATCAGCCCTTTTCCGCGACCTTGATCCGGATCAGCGCCCTCCTGAGGGCCGCCTCCGCCCGCAGAAAGTCCACGTCGTCGGCGCCGCGCTCGCGGGCGAGCCGCTCCCTGGCTCGCTCCAGTGCATTTTGCGCCCGCTCGAGGTCGATGTCGGTGGCCCGTTCCGCCGAATCCACCAGAACGGACACACGATCGTCGGACACCTCGGAGAAGCCCTCCGTAACAGCGAGGAACTCCCTTTTTCCCTCGGCCTCGTACCGGAGCTCCCCGGGGAGGATCCCGGAGAGAAACGGGATGTGCCCGGGCAGGATCCCGAACTCCCCCTCGGTACCAGGTGCCACGACCGTATCGACCTCCCGGCTCACCAGCACCTTCTCGGGGGTCACCACCTCCAGCTGTAAGACTGCCATGCGATACCCTCTCATGATGGACGGCTCTCGAAACCCCCGCTCGGCCGCCGCTGAAAACGATTCAACCCTTTGCGAGATCCCGAGGACTGATCCGTTGCACTGAGGCTTGTTCCCAGCCCATCACGACTCGGAGCCCATTCTCTCGGCCTTCTCCTTGGCCTCGTCGATGCCGCCGACCATGTAGAACGCCGCCTCGGGCAGCTCGTCGTGCTTGCCTTCGATGATCTCCTTGAAGCCGCGGATGGTGTCCTGGACGGCCACGTACTTCCCGGGCATTCCGGTAAAGGTCTCCGCCACGTGAAAGGGCTGGGACAGAAAACGCTGGATCCGGCGCGCGCGGGCCACGGTCAGCTTGTCCTCGTCCGACAGCTCGTCCATGCCCAGAATCGCGATGATGTCCTGGAGATCCTTGTACTTCTGGAGGAGCTGCTGTACCTGCCTCGACACGTGGTAGTGATCCTCGCCCAGGACGTTCGGGTCCAGAATCCGGGACGTGGAGTCCAGCGGGTCCACGGCGGGGTAGATGCCCAGCTCCGCGATGGGGCGGGAGAGCACGACCGTCCCGTCGAGGTGCGCAAAGGTCGTGGCGGGCGCCGGGTCGGTCAGGTCGTCCGCCGGCACGTACACGCACTGCACCGACGTGATGGACCCCTTCTTCGTGGAGGTGATGCGCTCCTGGAGCTCGCCGAGGTCCGTTCCCAGGGTCGGCTGGTATCCGACCGCCGACGGGATTCGTCCCAGGGTGGCCGACACCTCCTGCCCCGCCTGGGTGAACCGGAAGATGTTGTCGATGAACAGGAGCACGTCCTGCCCCTTGTCGTCGCGGTAGTACTCGGCGGCGGTCAGCGCCGAGAGGGCCACGCGGGCCCGGGCGCCCGGGGGCTCGGTCATCTGCCCGTAGATCAGGGCCGCCTTTTCCACGACGCCGGACTCCTTCATCTCCAGGTAGAGATCGTTCCCCTCGCGGGTCCGCTCGCCCACACCGGCGAAGACGGAGATGCCGCCGTGCTGCATGGCGATGTTGTGGATCATCTCCATCATGATGACCGTCTTGCCGACGCCCGCCCCCCCGAACATGCCCATCTTGCCGCCGCGGGGGAAGGGCACGAGGAGGTCGATCACCTTGACGCCCGTCTCGAGGACGTTCACCGAGGTGTCCTGGTCCACGAACGATGGAGCGTGCCGGTGAATCGGCCTGAATTCCGTGGCGTTGATCGGGCCCAGCCCGTCCACGGGCCGCCCCACGACGTTGATCACGCGGCCGAGCACCGGATCGCCGGCGGGCATCATGATGGGGTTGCCCGTGTTCTTGGCCGGCATGCCGCGCACGAGGCCGTCGGTCACGTCCATGGCGATGCAGCGGACTACGTTGTCGCCCAGATGCTGGGCCACTTCCACCACCAGGTTGTCTTCCTTGTCGTCGATGGCCGGGTTCGTGATGAAGAGCGCCGTGAGAATCTCCGGCAGCTCCCCTTCTGGAAACTCCACGTCCACAATGGGACCCATGACCTGAATTACTCTGCCCTCATTCATGATATGTTCAGGACCTCCTTCTTCTGGATGCGTTTAGGCCGTCTTGATCGCCTCGGCACCACCGACGATGTCCATCAGCTCCGCCGTGATGGCCGCCTGCCTGGCCTTGTTGTAGGCCAGCGTCAGATTCTGGATCAACTCCTTACAGTTCTTCGTTGCATTGTCCATGGCCGCCATCCTGGCCGCGTGCTCGCTCACCTCGTTCTGCAGGAAGGCGTTGTAGATCTGCACGCTGATGTGCTTCGGCAGCAGATCGATCATGAGCTCCTCCGCACTGGGCTCGCAGAGGTACTCGGACTGCGCCGACGCCTCCTGCTCGTCCATCTGCGGGGGCTCCACCGGCAGCAGCTTCACCAGGGTGATCTCCTGCCGCGCCATGCTGACAAAACGGGTGTACATCATATACACTTCGTCGAGCTCATCGTTCAGAAACCGATCCGTGAGCTGACGCGTCATCTGATTGACGAACGACATGTCGATCTTGCCGTACACCTGGACGTGGGACTCGGTCACCGCAACATTCCGTTTCTTGAAGTAATCCCGGCCTTTCCGCCCCACAAGGGTCATGGAGGGCTCGTTCCCCCGCTCCCGCTGCTCGGCGAGCCACCGCTCCGCCCGGTTGAGGAGCTGGGCGTTGAAGCTGCCGCAGAGACCGCGATCCGCCGTGAAGTGGAGGAGCTCGACCCGGCTGACGGTCTCCTTCTTCACCAGCAGGGGATGAATGTCCGGGTCGATCCGGCTCGCCAGGTTCTCCAGGACCTCGGCGAACTTGGCGGCATACGGATCAAAGGCCTCCACCTTACTCTGTGTGCTCCGCAGCCTGGCCGCCGCCACCATATTCATGGCCCGCGTGATCTGCTGCGTCTTCTTGACGGCACCGATTTTCCGCAGAATGTCCTTTAACGTCGCCATGGGTTCTTTCTCTGCCTTCCACTGGATCGGTTGAGCGGTTCGTCGTCTGTCGCATCCCGGCCGGCGGCGGGGCCTGCGGCTCACTGCGGCAGGCCGGCCCGCGCGCGACGACCTCAGTCGGACGGTTGAAAGACGTTCTTGAACTCGTCCAGGGCCTTTTTCATCTTCTCGCTCAGCTCGTCGCTGATGTCGCCCTTCTCCTTGATCTCGGCGAGCAGCTCCGGATACTTGCTGTCCATGAACTCGAGCATCTGGCCTTCGTACTCGAGGACGGACGCCTCGGGGACCTCGTCGAGGTACCCGTTGGCGCCGGCGAAGAGGATCATCACCTCCCGCTCGGCGTCCATGGGCTGATACTGGGGCTGCTTGAGGACCTCGACCAGCCGGCGCCCCCGGTTGAGCTGTCTCTGGGTGGCCTTGTCCAGGTCGCTCCCGAACTGGGCGAACGCCTCCAGCTCGCGGAACTGGGCCATGTCGATCCGCAGGGTCCCGGCCACCTTCCGCATCGCCTTGGTCTGGGCCGCGCCGCCCACCCGGGAGACCGAGAGGCCCACGTTGATGGCGGGCCGTACGCCGGAGAAGAACAGGTTCGGCTCCAGATAGACCTGGCCGTCGGTGATGGAGATAACGTTGGTGGGGATGTAGGCGGAGACGTCGCCGGCCTGGGTCTCGATGATGGGAAGGGCCGTGAGGGACCCCGCGCCGAGCTCGTCGTTCAGCTTGGCCGCGCGCTCGAGCAGCCGCGAGTGGTTGTAAAAGATGTCGCCGGGGAAGGCCTCCCGTCCGGGGGGGCGCCGCAGGAGCAGCGAGACCTGGCGGTAGGCCGTGGCCTGCTTGGAGAGGTCGTCGTAGATGATCAGGGCGTGCCTCCCGCTGTCCCGGTAGTACTCGCCGATGGAGCAACCGGCGTACGGAGCCAGATACTGCTGGGTCGCCGGGTCGCTGGCGCAGGCCGCCACGACGGTGGTGTACTCCATGGCGCCGTGCCGCTCGAGCACGTCCACCACCTGGGCCACCGTCGACTTCTTCTGCCCGACGGCCACGTAGATGCAGAAGATGTCCGTGTTCTTCTGGTTGAGGATCGCGTCCACGCAGATGGCGGTCTTTCCGATCTGCCGGTCGCCGATGATCAGCTCGCGCTGGCCGCGGCCGATGGGCGTCATGGCATCGATCGCCTTGATCCCGGTGTACATGGGCTCGCCCACCGGCTGGCGCGCGATCACGCCCGGCGCCACCACCTCGATCCGCCTGGACTCGCTCGCGTCGATGGGCCCCTTCCCGTCGAGGGGGTTCCCGACCGCATCGAGCACGCGCCCGAGGACGGCGTCGCCCGCCGGGATCTCCGCGATCCGGCCGGTCCGCTTCACCACGTCGCCTTCGCGGATCCGGGTGTCGTCGCCCATGATGGCCACACCCACGTTGTCCTCTTCCAGATTGAGGCACAGGCCGAAGATCCCGCCCGGAAACTCGAGCATCTCCATGGCCATGGCCTTCTCGACGCCGTGTACGCGGGCGACGCCGTCGCCCACGGACAGCACGACTCCGGTCTCGGAGACCTCGACCTTCTTGTCGTACTCCTTAATCTGGCCCCTGATCACCTGACTTATTTCTTCCGCTCGTATTTCCATCAGTCGATCCCACCCCTTTTCAAAGATTCTTTGAGCCCCTCGAGTTGGGCCTTCACACTGCCGTCCAGAACCACGTCCCCGATCTTCACCACGACCCCTCCGATCAGGGACGAATCCTCGTCCACCTCGGACCGGATCTGCTTCGAGGTCAGCTCCGCCAGCGAGGATTCCAGGGCCTTCAGCGCCCCCTCCTTCAAGGGCCTGGCCGTGACGATCCTGGCCCTTGCCACGTTCGCCGCCTCGTCCCAAAGTTTCTCGTAGTAGCCCGCGATCTCCTCGACGGCGCCCATGCGGTCCTTGTCGAGCAGGAGCTTCAGGAACCGCTGCACCGTGCTGGAAAAACCGCTCTTGTCGAGCACCGCCAGGAGGACGTTCTTCCGGTCTTCCGCCGCGAAGACCGGGTTGGCCAGCGCGTTCCCGAACTCCGGGTGCTCACGGCACAGGTCTGCGAACTCCTTGAGCTCCATCCCGTACTGCTCGAACCGCCCTTCCTCCTGACCCAGGCTGAACAGGGCCTTGGCGTACCTTTTCGCAATCCTTGAACTGCTCAATGTACTTTCCCCACCCTTTCTATGAATTCGTTCACCAGCCGGTCCTGGTCGTCCTCACTCAGTTGTCTGGAGATGATCTCCCGGGCCTTCTCGGCGGCCAGCTCGGCCACCTCCACCCTCAGGCGGCCTTTCGCGTCCTCGACCTCCTGCTTGACGGTCGACTCGACCTGCTCGAGCATCTGCGCGACACGTCTCTCCGCCTCGGAGATGATCTTCGCCTTCTCGGCCTCGCCGTCCTTGCGGGCCTCCGCGAGGATGTTCTGCTTCTCCGACTCGAAGTCCGTCAGCTTCTGCTGGATCTCCCTGTACTTGGACTCCGCCTCGTCCTTCTCCTGCTGGAGCCGCTCCATGCGCTTCTTGACCTCCTCCACGCGATCGGAGAAGAACCCCAGCGCATTGGACTTCTTGAGGACCACGGCCAGGATGATCACCAGCAGCGCGAAGTTGATGAATCGCGCGAGGAGATCCAGCATCGCCCCGCTGTCGTCCCCGGCGGCCAGGGCCGGGGAGGCCCCCGCGAGTCCGATCAGGAAGAGGAACGCGAACAGCAGCGTCAGGCGGACGTATTTCCTTTGGCAGCGTTCAACCCGTGCGAACATCAGAAGCTCCTCCCCAGAATCTTCTCCGCGACCTCCTGCGAGAATGCATCCACCTCTCCCTGAAGGGACTGACGGACGCCTGCGACCATCTGCTCGATTTCCGCGCGAGCCTTGCCCAGCTGCTCCTCGGTCTTGGAGGAGGCCTCCTGCAGCATGCCCTTTTCCGTCTCGTTCCCCTGCTGCTTGATCTGCTCCTTGAGGCCGAAGCCCTCCTTCCGGGCGCTGATCACGTTCTCCTGAAGGGCCTGTTCATCCTGTACGTATTTCTCCTGGAGCGTTTCGGCCCGCTCTTTCAGGCCCGACATCTCCTCGTGCCTTTCGCTCATGATCTTCCGGATGGGCCGGTATGCGATCGCATTGAGGGCGAACAGGAGGACAAGGAAGTTGGCGATCTGGATCCAGAGGACGCCGATGGGCCATATCGAGAAATCGATGTTCAACATGGTCGCGCTATCCTTCCCTTTGTGAATGAATGATCAAGGGTATCGCCTTTTATAAAAAAAGAATCCCCTTGTCAAAACTTTTTTCGGAGAAACGACGGACTGTTTCAGCTCACAAATCAGCGGGTTTCAGCGCACCGCCGCGAGCTTCTCGTCTTCGTCGAGCTCGGCGCCCGTGTCCGGGTCCCGCCCCATCCGGCAGTGCCCCTGGAACACCACGCCCTCGTCAATGACCACCGTGGGCGCGTGGATGTTCCCGTACACCTTGCCGGGGGCGTGGATCTCGATGCGGTCGTCGGCGACGATGTTCCCGCGGATCTCGCCGCTGACGATGATGTGAGAGGCGTGGATGTCGGACTCGATGCTGGCGGATTCGCCCACGATCAGCGTTCCTTCGGTCAGGATCTCCCCCTGGAAACGCCCGTCGATGCGAACCGCGCCCGTGAAGGCGAGCTTTCCTTCGAACTCCGTGTCCCGGCCCAGAAAGGCGTTTATTTCATTCTGCTTTTTTTTCACCTTGACAACCCTTTGGTCCTGATTTCGATCGCGAATGCATATCACAGCCCCCCACCCATTGCAACAAAAATCCCCCTGAAACCCGGCTTCCCGAACCGGGTTCTCCGTCATTGGAACATGAATCGCCTCATGCTGATGTTCATCAAGATCCCCATCTGGGCCATGGTGGACACCACGGACGACCCTCCGTAGCTGAAGAGGACCAGCGGGATTCCGACCACCGGAAGGAGGCCCGTGGCCATGCAGACGTTGATGATGACCTCCCAGAAGACCACGGCGATGATCCCCACCGCCAGGAAGGTCCCGAAGCGGTCCCGGGAGTCTCTCGCGATGTTGATCCCCCAGACGATGATGAGGAGGTAGATCGCCAGGAGAAACAGGGACCCGACGAACCCCCACTCCTCCGCCAGCACGGAGAAGGCGAAGTCCGTGTGCTGCTCCGGTAGAAAGTGGAGCCTCGTCTGGGTGCCGTCCAGATAGCCTTTCCCCCACAGCTGTCCGGAGCCGATGGCGATCTTCGACTGATTGATGTGGTAGCCCGCGCCCAAGGGGTCCATGTCGGGGTTCAGAAACGTGAGGATCCGCTTCTTCTGGTAGGCCTCGAGGGTGGACCAGACGAACGGGACCGCCGCCAGGAACCCCGAGGCGAGCAGCGCAAGGGACTGCCACCGCACCCCCGCAAAAAGGATCATGGAGAAGGAGACGATGACCAGGAGCAGCGAGGTCCCCAGGTCCGGTTCCTCGAGAATGAGCGCGCACGGCAGGGCGATGATCAGGAACGGCTGCCAGAGATCCCTGAGACGATACGCTTCCCGGTGCTCGCCGCGCTCGGCGAAGAACTTCGCCAGGGCCACGATGACCGCGAACTTGGCCAGCTCGGAGGGCTGGAAGCTGACGCCGCCGATGCTGAGCCAGCGTTGAGAGCCGGAGGTCACGGCCCCCACGACGAGGACGAGCGTCAGGAGGCCCAGGGAGAGGAGGTAGCCCGGGTAGGCCAGCTGCTCCAGCCTGTGATAGTCGAACAGGGTCATGATCAGGAGGACGCCGAACCCGATCAGAAACCAGTAGAGCTGGCGCGTGAAGACCCTCGGGATCCCGGCGCCGTCCAGCCCGTGCGTGGCGCTGTACAGGTTGATCAGGCTCGTCGAGGCGAGGATGACGAGCAGCAGAAGCAGGAGCCAGTCGAAGTTCTGCACCAGACGGCGGTCAAACATATCCGCGTTCTCCTCTCCGGCCCGAAGCGGACCGCCCGCATCTCCTGGCTGAATCGATCACCCCTCCCGCTCCTCCTGTGCCTCGCGGGAGGCGTCGACCCCGGGGGCTCCCTCCCCGAGATAGGCCTGAATCATTCGGCCTGCAATGGGGGCGGCCACGCTCCCTCCGTGACCGGAGTTTTCCATGAGCACGGCGATGGCGAGCCTCGGAGAGTCGACCGGGGCGACGGCCACGAACCAGGCGTGGTCCCGGTACTTCTCGGGCACCCCGTTGCCTTTGGCGCTCGCCTTCTCGGTCTCCAGGGCCACCACCTGCGCCGTCCCGGTCTTCCCCGCCACCGTCATCCCCTTCACCCTGGCCCGTCCCCCGGTCCCGTGCGGCTCGTGGACCACCGCGACCAGCGCCCGCCGGATCCGCTCCAGGTGCTCCGGCGCCACGTCCAGTCTGGAGAGCACCGTGGGCTCGAAGCGGTACTCGGTGCTCCCTCCCCTTCCCACCCAGCGTACCACCTTGGGCTGGTGCAGGATCCCGCCGTTGAAGACGGCGCCGATCATCCGCGCGGCCTGGATCGGCGTGACGAGCACGAAGCTCTGACCGATGGAGGTGGAGATGGTCTCCCCGGCCTGCCAGGGTACGCCGAACCGCTTCAGCTTCCATTGGCTGGTGGGAATCAGACCCGGGCGCTCGCTCCCCAGGTTCAGGCCGGTCCGCGTGCCCAGCCCCAGCATGTGGGCGTACCGGGCGATCCGGTCGACGCCGAGCCGCCGCCCGAGCTTGTAGAAGTAGACGTCGCAGGACTCCCTGAGGGCCCGGTGAAAGTCCACCTGTCCGTGCCCGTGACGCTTCCAGCACCGGAAGGTGTGCGATCCGAGCTGATACCGGCCACTGCAGAAAACCTCCTCCTCGGGGTCCACGAGGCCTTCTTCCAGCCCGCCCAGCCCCACGGCGATCTTGAAGATGGAGCCGGGAGGGTACTGTCCCGCGATGACCCGGTTCTGCAGGGGGTAATCGCCGCCGGAGACCATCTTCCTCCAGGTCTCATGGTCGATGCCGCCGATGAAGGTGTTCGGATCGAACGCCGGCGCGCTGGCCAGGGCCAGGACCTCCCCGCTGCGGGGATCCAGGGCCACGATGGCGCCCCTTTTCCCCTCCAGGCCCTTCTCCGCCAGGGCCTGGAGATCGTTGTCCAGCGTGAGCGACAGATTGAGGCCGGGCACAGGCGGCTTGCGCGAGAGCACCTTCAGCTGCCGGCCCGCGGCATCGACCTCCACCTGCTCCCCGCCCCGGGCTCCGTGGAGGTCCTGCTGCCACTGGGCCTCCACCCCCGATTTCCCGATGAGATCCCCGGGACGGGTGTCCGGGTAACGGCCGCTCTTCAGCTGGGTTTCGCTGATCTCCCCGAGATAGCCGATCACGTGGGCGGCCAGATCCCCGCGAATGTAATGCCGCTGCGGCTTCACCTGGATCATGACCCCCGGCAGATTGAAGCGATGGCTTTCCACGACGGCCAGGGTCTCCCTCTCGAGATCGCGCTTGATCAGAACGGGGCGGAAGGGCTGCCCTCTTCCGGCCTTCTTCAACCTGGACCGGGCCGCCTCCCGATCGATCCCCGCCAGCTCCTCGAGCCTCTCGAGCAGGGGTTCGGGATCGCGGACCTCCTCGGGGATGACGTAGAGGTTGTAGGCGGGTCGATTGTCCACGAGGAGGTGACCGCGCCGGTCGAAAATCATCCCCCGAAACGGGGGGATGTCCCGCAGGTGGATCCGGTTGCTCTCGGACTTCACCCGGTAGTCGGGTCCGTGGACCACCTGCAGGAGCCACAGGCGGAGGACGAGCACGGCGAAGGCAAGGAGCACCACGTACAGGACGAGCCGAAGCCGTGCCTGAATGAGCTCACTCGTGATGGGATCGAATCCGGAGCTTCTCAATGGAATTCTTGATTGCGTCGAAAAAAGCCCGAAGCCTCGAGATCTGCCCTTGGCATTTCAACGGGTTATAGCGCTACCAGCGGCGCGTGAGCGGTTTTTGCGAATGCGTCCATGGTTCTTCCGAGCGATCCCGGGTGTCGAGTCGCATGCCCGGCCCGCGGGGGCGCACGGCCGAAGACCGTTCATGGGTGCGGCTCGCCCAGGTCCGGGTGGACTTTTTCGATGATCCTGGCAGCCGCGTCGTAACCGAAGGAAACGGCCGGGGCGGCCAGCGCGGTGAAGACCGCAGAGCAGACAAAGGCGAAGAGGACCTGGCCATCCACGGCGGTCCTGAGGGAAAACAGGTTCAACAGACCGATGAACAGGAGCTTCTTCAGGAAAACGGCCAGGAACACCACGATCAACTGCCCTTTGAAGGACTGAAGGTCGAACAGGGCGTCTCCCAGTCGAACCCCCAGGAACAGGATGAGGTAGATCACCGAAAAGAGCCCCAGCGGTGCCGCCGAGAGCACGTCGATCAGGAAACCCATGCCCAAGGCGAACGCGCCGGCCCACGGGTCTCCGTGCCAGGCGACCAGATAGGCCACGGTGACGGCCACCAGGTCGATGTCGAAGTACCCGGGCACGATCATGGTCCTCACCCCCCCCTTCACGAGGAGAAAGAGCAGGCAGGCGAGCCACACGACGACGTACAGCCCTAGCCCTCTTCTTGCCGCTGAATGGCTAATGGGTCCTCCTTGAGGATCACCAGCACCTCTTCGAGCCGGTTGAAATCCACCATGGGTCTCACCTGGACGTCCTTGAACAGGGCGCCGGGACGATCAGAGACACCGATCACCCGGCCCACCGGAAGCCCCTTCGGGAAAACCCGGCCCATTCCCGAGGTGATGATCATCTCGCCGCGCGCCATCCGGCTCGTCTTGAGCACGTAGTCGAGCTCGCAGACCTTGGTCGACGCCCCCCTGAGCACGCCCTGGTCCCTCGTGACCTGGTTGAGACAGTCCACGGCACTGTTCTGGTCGATGATGAGGAGCACCTTGGCGTAGTTCGCGCTCACCGACACCACGCGGCCCACCACGCCTTCCGCGCTCACCACGGGCATGTTGATGGCAAGCCCCGATCGCGCGCCCTTGTCGAGGATCACGGACTTGAACCATCCCGTGGGGTCCCGGCCGATGACCTGCGCGGCCATCATGGGCCAGTCCGTGGTCTCCTTGAACTGGAGAAGGTCCTGGAGGCGCTGCTGCGTGGCCAGCATCTCCCGGTACCGGGCGTTCTGAATGCGCAGGGACTGGGCCTCCTCCCGAAGCCTGCGGTTGTCCTCGTAGACCCGCACCAGGCCGAAGTACTTCTCCCAGACGTCCTCGACGCCGGCGACGATCTTGGTCAGTGCGTTCTGAAAGGGCGCGACAAGCTCCACCACCAGCTGCTCGGCGGGGCTCCAGGATCGGGTCCGCTTCAAGTGGGAGGAGAGCAGGAAGAGAGCGAGAAGGGCGAACAGGATCCATATCCAGATGATTCTGATCCGTCGGAAGTTCACCAAGGGAAATCGTCTTTCTGTCGTTCACAGGGTGCGGGGGCTGGAGGGGCGCTACTTGATCATGACCTCTCTCAGGATGTTGATGTTGTCCAGGGCCTTTCCCGAACCGATCACCACCGTGGACAAGGGATCCTCGGTGATGGTGATGGGCAGCTTGGTCTCTTCCCGCAGGAGGATGTCGAGGCTCTTGAGGAGCGAGCCTCCGCCGGTGAGCACGATGCCCTTGTCCACGATGTCGGCGGCCAGCTCGGGCGGCGTCTGCTCCAGCGCGATCCGGACCGTCTCCACGATGGTCTCCACCTGCTCGGAAATGGATTTCCGGATCTCCTCCGAGTCGATGGTCAGGATCTTGGGGATGCCGGTGACCAGGTCCCTCCCTTTGACCTCGATGGTCTCCACCTCCTCGCTCGGGTAGGCGTTGCCGATGGTGGTCTTGATGATCTCGGCCGTGGCCAGGCCGATCAGGAGATTGTACTTGCGCTTGATGTGCTGGAGAATGGCCTCGTCCATCTTGTCCCCGCCGACCCGGACGGACTTGCTGTAGACGATGCCCGCCAGGGAGATGACGGCCACCTCGGTGGTGCCCCCGCCGATGTCCACCACCATGTTGCTCGTGGGCTCGGTGATGGGCAGCCCGGCGCCGATGGCCGCGGCCATGGGTTCCTCGATCAGGAACACCTCGCGCGCGCCCGCCGACTCCGCGGACTCCCTCACGGCCCGCTTCTCCACCTGGGTGATGCCCGAGGGGACGCATATGATGATCCTGGGGCGGACCAGCGTCCGCCGGTTGTGGACCTTTCGGATGAAATGGCGCAGCATGGCCTCGGTGATCTCGAAATCCGCGATGACCCCGTCCTTCATGGGCCGGATGGCCACGATGTTGCCGGGGGTCCGTCCCAGCATCATCTTGGCCTCCTTCCCCACGGCCAGCACCTTGCTGCCCCCCCTCGCGTCCTTCCTGACGGCCACGACGGACGGCTCGCTCAACACGATCCCTTTCCCCTTCACGTAGACGAGGGTGTTGGCCGTGCCCAGGTCGATGGCCAAATCGTTCGAAAACAGACCCAGTACCGGATCAAGCAACATGGTCCTCTCCTTTCACGTTACCCGCTGTATCTCTCTGCAAAGTCTGACGCCGGCCCCGCCCGCAATCCCCCAAAGATCCCGTCGACAGGATGATTTCTCTTCTTGACAAAGGCAATTTCAATGGTTTAGATAGAGGTTTGTGCTCAAGCAATCGAACCCAACCACCCCTAGCATCAATCGGAAGCGGTGACAATGAAACGAACGTATCAACCCAGCAGGATCAAGCGAGCCCGTACGCACGGCTTCAGGGCCAGGATGCGGACCAACGGCGGAACCCGAGTGATACGGCGAAGGCGCGCCAAGGGACGAAAGCGATTGTCCGTGTGACGCCTGAAACACGGCCGGCCATTCCCGTGGAAGAGTGTTCCAATCCGGATGGGCTCCTTTTCGTTTCCAAAAACGCGAAGAATACTGAAGCGAAAGGATTTTGTCAATCTAAATCGCTCCGGCAAGAAGGTCCACACGGAACATTTTGCGATCACGGTGGGTCGGAGCGGGCCGGGCACGAACAGGCTGGGGATCACGGCGAGCAAGCGAGCCGGAAACGCTGTCCAGAGGAACCGAATCAAGCGGCTCGTCCGGGAATTTTACCGACTGAACATAAGCCGCCTCCCGCAAGGGGTCGATCTGGTCGTCGCAGCCAAGAGAGGGGCCGCGGACCTGGATCTCCGGAAGGTGCGCGAGGAACTGGGTGCGATCCTTTTCGATAAAGCGCGCCGTCCGTAGGCTGCGCATCATCCCCGTTGCCCTGATCGATTTGTATCGAATTGGCATTTCGCCATTTTTCGGCCCCGCCTGCCGTTTTCACCCCACATGCTCCGCGTATGCCCGCCTCGCCATCGTGAGGTACGGGGTGGTCCGGGGAACCATGAAAGCGCTCGTCAGGGTTTCCAAGTGCCACCCGTTCCATCCCGGCGGCTACGACCCCGTGGATTAGCCGAGAACCCGGGCGCGCAGAGACGAAGCGGCCGATCGCCGGACCGGCGCCCTCATCATGAGCGACCCATTCCCGATTCCCCGGCCCCGCCTGGGCCGGGGCCTTGGAGCGCTCACAGCCATCGAGTGACTGCATGGAAAAACGGACCCTACTCGCGTTTGCGCTCTCCTTTCTCATCCTCGTCCTCTGGTCGGCCCTGTACGCACCGACGGGAAAGCAGCCCCCTGCCGACGGCGACCGCCCCCCCGCGGCGGAAGAGCGGAGGACGCCCGTGGAGCCGGCGCCGGCCGAGCCCCGGCAAGAGCCCTACCCCGCAGCAGCCCGGACCCAACCGGACGCCCCCCCGCCGGCGGCCGAGCCCGTCCCCGAGCAGGTGGTCCGCGTGGAGACCCCGCTCTACTCCGCCAGGTGGAGCAACGCCGGCGGCCTGCTCGAGAGCTTCAAGCTCAAGAACTATCGGGAAACGGCCGAACCGAACGCCCCCCGGGTCGACCTGGTCAACCTGGACGACTCCCGGGACGGACTTCTGGCCTTCCGATTCGCCCGCGAGGGCGTCGAGCCGGCCCTCCCTGTCCTGTACGAGCTCAGCGGCTCCCGGGTGGAGGTGACCCCCGACTCCGGTCCCAAGACCCTGGTCATGACGGGACGGAGGGCCGACGGGCTGGTGCTGGAGCAGACCTACCGGTTCTACCCGGATCAGTATCGAATCGACCTCGAGACCCGGACCGTGAACCGCGGGGAGGCGCCGATCGAGGGCGCCGTCTCGGCCCGCATGAGAAACCTCCCCCCTCCGGACCGGCAGAGCTACTACGGGTTCGTCGGCGTGGCGCTCCTCCTCAACGGCGAGTTGGAGGAGATCAAGCCCAAGAAAATGAAGGACGAGGAGAAGCGTCTGTCGGGCAACATCGCCTGGATGGCTTACGAGGACGACTACTTCATGGCCTCCGTGCTCCCCTCGACCCCGAACCAGGGCCGTTTTCGAGGGAAGACCCTTCCGTCCGGGGTCCTCGAGGCCGACTACCTCGGTGCGCCGGTGAGGCTCGGCCCCGGGGAGCAGGTGTCGGCCGGGTTCAGCCTCTACCTCGGTCCCCGGGACGTGGAGATCCTCAGCGCCGTGGGCAGCGACCTGGACCGGGCGGTGAACTTCGGCTGGACCGACATCATCGGCAAGCCCCTCCTGCACGCGCTCCGATTCTTCAACGGCTACGTCGACAACTACGGCTTCGCCATCCTGATCCTCACCGTGCTCATCAAGATTTTGTTCTGGCCCCTGACGCACAAAAGCTACAAGTCCATGAAGGAGATGCAGAAGATCCAGCCTCTCATGGCCAAGCTGCGGGAGAAGTACAAGGATAACAAGGAGCAGATGAACCGGGAGCTGATGCAGCTGTACAAGACGTACAAGGTCAACCCCATGGGGGGCTGCCTCCCCATGCTTATTCAAATCCCTGTATTCTTTTCCCTTTTCAGGGTTTTAAGCAGCTCTATCGAGCTTCGTCATGCTCCTTTTATTTTATGGATTAATGATCTTTCGGCACCAGATCGCCTGTTTACATTTCCCTTTCAGATTCCCTTCATGGCACCACCATCAGGGATTCCGGTCCTTACGCTTCTCATGGGGGCCTCCATGTTTTTCCAGCAGAAGATGAGTCCCGCCCCGGGCGATCCGACGCAGGCCAAGATCATGATGTTCCTTCCCTTGATCTTTACCTTTGTGTTCATCAACTTCCCTTCCGGACTGGTGCTCTACTGGCTGACGAACAACATCCTCTCCATTGGTCAGCAGTATCGAATCCTCAAAAAGCCGGCATAAGAATCGAATCGGAGGACACACATGGAAACCATGGAATTTGAAGGCAGAACCACGGAGGAAGCCATCGAGAACGCCTCGAATTATCTGAATCTGCCTGTGGAAGATCTGGATATCGACGTCATCGAGCCCGGCTCCGCCGGCATCTTCGGACTGGTCGGCACCAAGAAAGCGAAGATCAAGGTCAGCTACGACCTCCAGGGTGAGCGGGCGGAGGTGGACGAGGAAGACGAGACCATGCAGGATCTGGAGGCCCTTGCAAGGACCGCGGGCCTTCCGGAAGCGGAGGAGGATGGATTAGCAGAAGAAGAGGAAGAGGAGGAGGAGGAGGAGGAAGAGACGTTCGAACCCGAAGAGGTGCGGACCGAAATGCCGGAAGCGGATATCGGGCCGCCGGAACCCGAGGTCGAGACCGGCCCCATGAGCCCGGAGCAGGAGGAGGAGCTGCGCGTGGCCAAGGAGGTCCTGGAGACCCTCCTCGACCTGATCCCCATGGACACCCGGGTGACGGCGCAGCGGATGGACGGCAACGTCACCCTGAACATCGAGGGGGACAACTCGGGGCTTCTGATCGGCCGGAGGGGCAAAACCCTGGATGCGATCCAGTTCATCGCGAACAAGATCGTCAACAAAAGGCTCGAGAGAAAGGTCCGCGTCGTCGTCGACTCCGAGGGCTACCGCCGCCGCCGCAGGGACTCCCTGAAGCAGTTGGCCGTGCGCATGGGCGAAAAGGCCAAGCGCATTGGAAAGCCGGTCACCACCAACCCCATGAACCCCGGCGACCGCCGCATCGTTCACCTGACCCTCAAGGACGATCAGGAGCTCGACACTCGAAGCCGCGGGGAGGGCCTCATGAAAAAAGTGGTGGTCATCCCCCGCAAGTGACGGCCCTGCCCATGACGGATGATCTCGTACCCGCCGACACCATCGCCGCCCTGTCCACGCCCCCGGGTCAGGCCGGTATCGGCATCATCCGCATCAGCGGGCCCTCGGCCCTGGACGTCGCTCGACGCGTCTTCCGCTCCCCCCGCCCCGACCGCGAATGGCAAGGCCACCACCTCCACCTCGGCGCCATCGTGGACCCCGCCACGGGGGCCGAGGTGGACGAGGTCCTCCTCTCCGTCATGAAGGCCCCCCTTTCCTACACCCGCGAGGACGTGGTCGAGATCAACTCCCACAGCGGGTACGCCCTCCTGGAGCGGATCCTTCACATCGTCCTGGACGCGGGCGCCCGGCAGGCTCAGCCGGGGGAGTTCACACTCCGGGCCTTTCTGCACGGCCGGATCGATCTCACCCAGGCCGAGGCGGTCATGGACCTCATCCGCGCCCGGTCCGAGCGCGGAATCGAGCTCGCCTCCCGCCAGCTCCAGGGGGGGCTGAAGGAGCGGATCGAAGCCGTAAGGGAAACGCTGGTCGACCTTCTCGCCCACATCGAGGTGGCCATCGACTACCCGGACGAAGGGTACGGCCTGGCCCCGGGCGAGGAGGCGGCCGCCCGGGTGCACCGAGACCTTCTGACCCCGCTCGAGGAGATGCGAGCGGCTCACGCGCGGAGCCGCGTCTGGGTGGACGGGGCCCGGGTGGCCATCGTGGGCCGGGTCAACGTGGGCAAGTCGAGCCTTTTGAACCGACTGGTGGGGTCCGACCGGGCGATCGTCACGCCCGAGCCCGGGACCACGCGGGACGTCATCGAGCAGGCCGTGCAGATCGACGGGCTGCCCGTTCGTCTCCTGGACACGGCCGGGTACCGAACGGCCCGCGGGACGGTGGAAGACATCGGGATCCGGCTCGCGGAGGAGTGCATCCGGAACGCCGACCTCGCGCTCTGGGTCGTGGACCGGAGCCGGGAGCTGGAGGCCGATGACCGCCGCATCCTCGAGCGCTGCGGGGAGACGCCCGCCCTGGCCGTGGCGAACAAGATCGACCTCCCCGCACGCCTCGAGGAGGCCGCGATCCGGGAGGTGTGCGGAGGGATGCCGCTCATCCGGGTCTCCGCCCTGTCCGGAGAAGGCGTCGAGGACCTGGCCCGGGCCATTCGAAGGGCGTTCCTGGCCGGGGACCGGGATGAAAACCCGTCCGCTCTCGCACCCAATGCCCGTCAGAAGCGAATCCTGGACGATGCGTGCAGAGACGCACTTTGTGCGGTGGACAACCTCCGGGACGAATCTCCGCTGGAGATCGTCGCCCTGGATCTGCAAAACGTCCTTTCCGCCCTGGACGAGATCACGGGGACCCACGCCCCCGGGGAGGTCCTGGACCGGGTTTTCAGCCATTTCTGCCTGGGAAAATGAGATCCCGGCCGTACAATTCGCAATCTCCACAAGGGCTTGACACCTCGGCCCAAACGCGTCAACCCAAACGCGACTAAGGGAAATCGGTGACTCATGATCGTCGTTTGTGAATCGTGCGGAAAAAAGTATCGAATCGACGAGTCCAAGATCAAGGGCAAGGGCGCCCGGGTCCGGTGCAAGTCCTGCGGGCGGGTGATCGTGATCAGCAAGGAGGAATCGGCGCTCGAGCCGCCCACCCCCGTCGACCCGGACGATCTGGTCTTCGAAGACGAGGAACCCGAGGCGGACGAACCCTTCGAGTTCGAGAAACCGCTGATCGAGGGCATGTCCATCACCTCCAAGATCACCCTCGTCATGGTGCTTCTCGTTCTCCCGAGCCTCACCGTCGCCGGGTTCATGGCCAGCTCTCAGAGCCGGAACGCCCTCTCGAACCAGGCCGAGAGCCATCTTCTCCGGAATGCCCGGCAGAAGTCCCACGAGTACGGCATCACCTTCCGCCGAATCCAGGATGAGGTGCTCGGCGTTGCAGACTACGCCGCCGGAATCTACGGGAGAAGAAACCTCGGCGGCGAGATCCTGATCCTCCAGCGGATCGGAACCGTGCTCGAGAGCATCGTCCGGAACAACCCGTTCCTGAGCCGGGGGTACTTCGGGTCCGAGACCCGGATGGCCGTCTTCGACAACGAGGAGACCATCCAGGTGATCGAGGACCCGGACGGGTTCGACGTGACCTCCCGTCCATGGTACGTCAGCGCCAAGGGGGCCGGGAAGACGATCTGGACCGAGCCCTGCGTGGACGCCGACACCAAGCAGCTCATGGTCACCTGCGCCACGCCGGTCTTTCACCCGAACGGGTCGCTGGTGGGCGTGGTCGGGTTCGACGTCCTGCTGGACACCATCCGGACGGACATCCTCACCCTGGACGTCGGCTACCGGAGCTACGCCTTCCTGGTGAACCGGAAGGGAAACGTCCTCGTCCGCCCCGGCATGCAGCCCAAGGACGTCCGCTGGGACGCCACCTACAAGACGGACGACCTGCTTCACACCAGGAACCCCTCCTTCAACCAGGTCGTCCGGAAGATGACGGGGGGGAGCACCGGCATCGACACCTACGCCACGGAGGAGGGTGAGCGGTACATCGCCTACGCCCCGATTCGGTCCATCGACGCGAGCATGGGGATCGTCGCCTCCAGGGACGAGGTGACCCGGCCTGCGGACGCCATCCAGAGGACGATCATCATCATCTGGCTGGTGGTGCTCGTCATCGCCGTCGCCATCGGTCTCTACCTGGGGAACAGCATCACCCGGTCCATCAAGGAGCTCACCCTCAGGGCCGACCTGATCGGCCAGGGGAAGATGGATCTGGACATCATGGAGGAGGACCGGAAGGACGAGATCGGCGTGCTGATCCGGGCCTTCAACCGGCTGGTGAAGAGCCTGCGACTGGCCATGTCCCGGTAACCAATCCTGATCGGCCGGCGCTCCGGCGCCGTCTCGGCATGAACCACAGGGGTCGGGCGCCCGTTTCAGGAGGCTCCGGGGGTGAGGCCTTCCTCCGCCGCCAACCTCGCAGGCCCTACGGATGCCCTACCGG
>CAYVVQ010000026.1:0-17558 GCA_964454455.1 uncultured Desulfobacterales bacterium
GTTATGCAATTATGCAAAAACGTCCCCTAACCCTCCTGCCGAATTCGTTGACAATCACGGAGGAAAACCAGTACGTTCTGAAGTGAATGAGGCTTTCCGGGGTGTCTCCTTTCCGCCGGGATTTCCATGAAAAACAAGCTCTATGTCATCAACGACCGGTTCGGGGGGATCGAGTTCCCGCTCGAGGAAGACGTGGTGAGCGTGGGCCGGGGGACGACCAACCACGTGCGGCTCAACGACCTGTCGGTGTCGCGTGAGCACCTGAAGATCTTCAGGCGGGCCGGGCAGTACCACGTCTTGGATCTCCACAGTCGAAACGGGACCTGGATCGACGGCCGGCGGATAGACCCGGGCGTGGAGATGCCCGTGTCCATGGGGCATCACATCTCCGTGGGCAACATCCTGGTGACCATCGGCGGGGTCTACGAGGAGGACGGCCTCGTTTCCCGGTACATGATCGACCTCGCGGGCCCGGAGACGGAGACCGAGCGCTTCGGCTTCCTCAAGGACCGGCGCATCACGGACCGGGAGAAGCTGGAGACGGTCCACGAGATCTCCATCCTGCTGATGCAGTCCCTGGACCTGTCGGGGCTGCTGTACCAGATCGTCGAGTCTGTCAGCTCCACCCTCGAGTCCGGCGACACCATGGCCATCCTGCTGATCGACGAGGAGAGCGGGGAGCTGAGGGAGCTCGCCTCCCGCTCCAAATTCCCCGATGACGACTCTCGGTCGGAGTACAGCCTCACGGTGGTGCGGCGGACGCTCGCCGAGGGAAAGGCCGTGATCATGGCGGACACCGAGGAGGACGAGGACCTCCCCGAGAGCATGGAGCTCAAGCGGATCAAGTCCGTCATGTGCGTGCCGCTCGTGAGCAAGTCCCGGACTATGGGCGCTCTCTATGTGCACTCGGTGGACAAGCCTTTCGGTTTTCGAAAGTCCGATCTCTACCTGCTGACCGCGCTGAGCGGCGCCGCGGCCGGGGCCATCGAAAACGCCCTCCTCTTTCGAAAGAAGGAAGCGGCCGAGTTCGCCCTCCGAAAGGCGCACGCCGACCTGGAGGCCCGGGTGAAGCTGCGAACACGGGAGCTCTCCGTCGCCAACGCCCGTCTGACCGGGGAGATCGAGGAACGGAAACGGACCGAGGCCGCCCTCAAGGAGAGCGAGGAGCGGCTTCGGGATCTCTTCGACAACGCCAACGACCTGATCCACTCGGCTTCTCCCGACGGCCGGTTCCTGTACGTCAACCGGGTGTGGACGGAGACCCTCGGCTACGCTCGTGAGGAGGCGTCCGAGCTGACCCTCTTCGACGTCATTGCCCCGGAGAGCCTGGCCCTCTGCAAGGATGCGTTCGGACAGGTGCTCTCGGGAAAACCCGTCAGGGATCTGGAAGCGGTCTTCCTGGCCAAGGACGGGCGGAGGGTCATTTTGGAAGGGAACGTCAACTGCAAGTTCGAGGGGGGTGAGCCGGTCTCCACGCGCGCCATCTTCCGGGACGTGACCAAGCGAAAGGAGGCGGAGGAGGCTCGGGAGGAGGTGGAGGAGCGGTTCCGGAACCTGGCCAGCGCCGCCCAGGACGCCATCGTCTCCATCGATCAGGACGGCGTGATCAACTACTGGAACCGGTCCGCGGAGAACATGTTCGGCTACGCCGAGGACGAGGCCCTGGGCCAGGAGGCCCACAGCCTACTGGCGCCCGAGAGGATCCGGAAGCAGTGCGATGAGGCCCTCCAGGCGTGGAAGCAGAACGGCGAAGGCGCTATGATCGGAAGGACCCGCGAGCTGGCCGCCCGCCGGTCGGACGGGACCGAGTTCCCTATCGAGCTGTCGCTGTCGACGGGCAAGGTCAAGGGGCGGTGGAACGCCTTGGGGATCGTGCGGGACATCACGGAGCGAAAGGAGGCCGACGAGGCGCTTCGAAGGCGGACCCGGGAGCTCGACATGCGCTACAAGCAGGTCTACTGCCTGTACGCCATCTCGCGGCTCAAGGGCCGGCCGGAGACCGATTCGTTCGGGATCCTGCGCGGCATCCTCGAGCTCATCCCACCCGCGTTTCTCTACCCCGACATCGCCTGCGCGCGGATCACGCACGAGAAGCAGGTGTTCCGCTCGGCCGGGTTCCGGGAGACGGAGTGGGGCCTGAGCCGGCCGGTGAAGGTCAACGGAAGGGAAACCGGCCGGATCGAGGTGTTCTACAAGGAGGAGCGGCCCGAGCGGGACGAGGGCCCCTTTCTCGTGGAGGAGCGGACGCTCCTCCAGGTGGTCGCCGAGCAGCTGGGGGAGATCCTGGAGCTGAAGCGCGCCGAGCTGGACCTGTCCAGGGCCCGGGAGTGGGAGATCGAGATCGGCTCCAAGATCCAGCAGACCCTGCTCCTGGCCTCCCCCCCGAAGAACCTGAAAGGCGTCCGGATCGCCGCCATGACCATCCCTTCCCAGCGCATCGACGGTGATTTCTACGAGTTCATCTCCCTGTCCGACAGGGTTTTCGACCTCCTCGTGGGCGACGTCATGGGGAAGGGGGTCCCCGCGGCGCTCCTCGGCGCCGGGACCAAGGGGCACTTTCTCAAGGCCTTGAGCGCCATGCTCTCTCCCGCCTGCATGGCGCCCCTTCCCGGGGACATCGTGCAGACCGTCCACGACCTCATGGTTCAGGAGCTCATCGACCTGGAGGCCTTCGTCACCCTCACCTACGCGCGGTTCGACCTGGACGCCCGGCGGCTCGACTTCGTGGACTGCGGGCACCCGCGGACCCTGCACGTGCGGGCCGCCACGAACGAGATGGTCCTGCTGGAGGGATACAACGTCCCCATGGGGTTCCGGGTGAACGAGACCTACAGCCAAGCCTCGGTCCCCTTCGAGGAGGGCGATCTCTTTTTCTTTTACTCGGACGGCATCACGGAGGCCCGGGACGACCGGGGGCGGCTCTTCGGCCGGGAGCGGCTTACCCGGTGCATCGAGCAGGCGGTCCGCCTCCCCGTGGAGCAGATCATCGAGAAGGTGCGCGACACCGTGACGGCCTTTTCCCACACCCGGACGTTCATGGACGACCTCACCTGCGTGGCCGTGAAGATCGGCGAGGAGCGGGGCGGCGACCCCCTCTCCCGGATGGAGCTGGAGCTGGAGAGCCGGCTCCGCGAGCTGGACACGCTCCGGCACTTCGTCCGGCGTGCGTGCACGTCCGGCGGGCTGGAGGGGACGGACGAGGACACCCAGTGGCAGATCGGGATCTCGTTGAACGAGGCCGTCTCCAACATCGTGAAGCACGCGTACGGGGAGGACCCCTCTGGACGCATCCGGGTGACGGCGGAGGTGTTTCCCGACCGGTGGGTGTTCGTCCTCCACCACTGGGGAAAGCCGTTCCTGGGCGCGGAGGAGAGCGCGGCCCCCGCCGACCCGATCCGGGATCACGGCTTCGGTCTGATCATCATGGAAAACTACATGGACGGCGTGACGTACTCCCGCTCGCCCGACGGAACCAACCTGGTCCGGCTGGAGAAGATGCGGCCGTCTTCGGCACAGCCGGCCCGATGACACGCGGAAGGAGGCGCCGATGGAGCTTCGCATGGAGCCCGCCGGGAATGTCACGGTGGTCACGATTCCCGGCGACACCCTGGACGCCGGCAACAGCCAGGAGTTCAAGAACGACATCGGACCGGTTTTGGAGCAGCACAAACAGGTGGTGTTCGACATGTCCGAGCTGGCCTTCGTGGACAGCTCGGGATGCGGCGCCCTCCTCTCCTGCCTCCGGAAGGTGAAGGAGGCGCGGGGGGACCTGCTCCTGTGCAGGGTCTCCAGCCAGGTGCAGGACCTCTTCAAGGTGGTCCGCATGGACGAGATCTTCCGCATTTTCGAGACCAGGGAGGAAGCCGTCGAGGCGTTTGCGGCCTGAGCCCGTTCAACCCCGGACAGAGGCCGTGAGGAGAAACAGCCGGCCGGAGCGAGTGCATGCCGTCTTGGAAATGGAAACAAACGGCTCTCTTGGGGGAGATCGTCCTCTTCTACGGGACCGTCCTGCTTCTGCGAAGGGAAGAGATCGTCGGGCTGGAGCTCTACTTTCTGGTCACGGCCTTCGTCGGGCTGGCGCTCTCCCTCTACTACGGCGTCCGAGGGATGATCGGGGCCGCGGCGGGAACGGCGGGTCTTCTCTTCGCCGACATGGGCGGCGGACTGCCCGGGTTCCTCGCGGACCGCTACCTCGAGGTCACCTTCTTCGTTACCGCGCTCCTCCTCACCGGGTTCGTGCGGACCGGGGCGGACCGGAGGGTTCTGGGGACCGAGCTCACCAACACCATTCTGCGCAAGCGGTTGGAGCGGTTGACCGTCGAGCTGTCCGAGAGGGACCGGGCCCTCCAGGACGCCTTCCGGGAGGTCCTCGTGGACATGGAGTCGCCGAGGATCATGTACCAGGCCCTGAGGCGCCTGGAGGAGATTCCCGAGCGGGACGCCTTCTTCAACGAGATCCTCTACGTCCTTTACTCCCACTGCCACGTGGAGAAGTCGAGCCTGTTCGAGCCCCGGGGAAACGGCGGCACCTTCGTGCGCGCAGCCTCCTTCGGCGGGACGTCCCTGCCGGACACGCTCGAGTGGAAGACCGAGGAGATGCCGGAGATCATCAAGGTCGCCGCCACGGAGGAGGAAGTGGTCATTCCCAAGGAGATCGAGAACCGTCTGGTGATGGCCGTTCCCATTCTCTCCCAGGCCGGGGCGCTCAACTACGTCCTCCTGGTGGAGGAGATCCGATTCATCAACCTCTCCGACAACCTGATCAACCTGCTCAAGATCGCCGCCCACTGGATCAAGAACTTGATCGAAAGCCGGCTCCACCTGGAGGACCTCCTCCCCATGAGCGTCTTCTCGTCGGTCCTCGTGTACAAGCGGGAGGAGGGCGAGCGCGCCATGGCCCGGACCACGGCCCGGTACCGCCGCTACGGGCTCCCCTATTCGATCCTGCGCGCCACCGGACCCGTGACGGAGGAGCGGGCCCGGCGCCTTGCCTCCTCCCTGCGGCTCTACGACATGCTGGTGATGACCGGAGAAGACGAACTGACTCTCTGCCTGACCATGGCCGCGCAGGCGAACGTCCCCCACGTGATCAGGCGGCTGTCCGATGCCAACCCGGAGTTTGCTTTCGAGGTGCTGCACGACCTGCCCGGGACGCCCGAGGTGCCGGCGTGAAGCACAAGCTCTACATCTACTGGATCGTCACCGAGCTCTCCTCGGCCTACTTCCTCCTGGGAGGCATTTCGGGACACACCGAGCTGGCGGGGTTCTTCGTCTCCCACGCCACGGCCGTCGGGTTGACCGTGATGATCGGCGGTCTCCTGATGGGGACCGACAGGAACCTGAGAAAGCGGGTCATGAGCCGCGGGTTCCTCGCCTTCCTGACGACCGTCTCCGCCATTCCGGTCGTCGGCCCGGCCTCGGGTCTCTTCTTCTGCCTCTTTCTGCGGTTCTACCCGATCTACCCGGTGCGGTCCGAGTCGTTTCACAAAATCAACCAGGACGTGCTCCTCGTCCTCCAGAAATCGTTCGAGGGCCGCACCATGCCCGTCTCCGAGGCCCTGCTCATCCGCGGGCTGACGAGGAGCCAGGGGCTGAAGATGGTGGGCATCATCGGCGGGATGGACTGGTCCGCCACGAAGTCGGGCCTCCTCAAGTACATCGTCCGGTTGAGTCCGCACCAGAGCGTGGTGCTCATGGCCATCGATGTCCTGAACAAGAAGATGGACAAGATCCTCCACGAGATCAACCAGCTGGAGGCCACACCGGAGCAGGACCGCTCGGACCTGGTCCGCCTGGCGAACCTGTACCACGAGATCAGCTACCTCGACCTGGCCGATCCGGTGATGAAGCCGTTTTACGCCTCCAAGGCCTGCGACTGCGCCATCCGGGCCTTTCACCGGGGCAAGACCGAGGACGACGCGCTCTTCGCCGTTCGCTACCTGCTCGAGGCGGACCGGATCGAGGAGGCGGACATGATCTACCGGCAGGCCCGGGCGACGGGCGACTACTACTTTCCCAAGTGGATCACCTACGAGTTCGAGCTGGCGTTTCGAAGCAGGAACTACGACACGTTCCAGGACCTCTACCTGCTCATCGAATCGGGGGGCGGCGTGTTCATCCCGCACCGCGTCAAAGAGGCGGCAAGCGCATGGCGGAAGGTGCTGACATCTGCCTGGTTGTAGAGGGGAGCTACCCCTACGTAACGGGCGGGGTCTCCTCCTGGCTTCAGTGGCTCGTGGAGAACCTGGAGGAGCGCTCGTTCGCCGTGGTGGCCCTCGTCGCCGAGGAGAAGGACGAAAAGGAGCGGCGGTACCGGTTCCCGGAGAACGTCGTGTCGTACCGGGAGTTCAACGTTTTCGATTACACGGAGATCGAGGAGTCCGCGCCCCTGAGGCTCTCCCGGAGGCGGTGGGCCGCCCTCTCCGAAGGGCTGTACCGCCTGATGACGGAGTGGAAGGAGGGCAGGCTCTCCGCCGGAAGCGTCGCCATCCTCCGGGAGGTGGTCTTCGAGCTCTCCCCCGGGGTCTTTCGGAACTTCTTCCAGGACGAGGCCGCGTTCTCCCTGCTCACCCGCCTCTACGAGGAGTTCCGGGGGGACGCGGGGTTCCTGAAGTACTTCTACAACGTCCGAAACATCCACTTGATCCTCTACCGCCTCCTGACGATCGTGCCCCGGATCCCGGACGCCGCGGTCTATCACTCCCCGGGAACGGGCTACGGGGGCCTGGTGACCTGCCTCAAGTCCGTGTTCGACGGCCGGCCCGGCCTGATCACGGAGCACGGCATCTACCTCCAGGAGCGGGAGATGGAGCTGCTCAAGAGCGAGTGGCTGGACGACGCCTATCTGAAGGAGATGTGGATCGACAGCTTCTCCGCCCTCTGCCTGTGGCAGTACAACACCTGCGACCGGATCGTCACGCTGTTCGAGGGAAACCGGAGGCTGGAGGAGGACTACGGCGCGGACCCGGGAAGAATCCAGGTCATCCCGAACGGGATCGACGTCCCGCGGTTCCTGGAGGCGAGGCGGGAGCGGTGCCGGACCCGGCCGCCCACCGTGGGGTTCGTGGGGAGGGTGGACGCCGTCAAGGACATCAAGACGTTCATCCAGGTGGTGGCGCTCATCCGGCGGGCGCTGCCGGACGTGCGCGCCCTCGCCGTCGGTCCGACGGACGACCAGCCCGCCTACTTCCAGGAGTGCAGGGGCCTCGTGAGGATGCTCGGCCTGGAGGAGACCCTCACCTTCACCGGCCCGGCCGACGTGATCCCCTACTACCGGCTGATGGACCTCCTGCTCCTCACCAGCATCAAGGAGGCCATGCCCCTGGCCGTGATGGAGGCCATGGCGAGCGGGCTCCCCGTAGTGGCCACCGACGTGGGCGCCTGCCGGGAGCTCCTCCTCGGGGAAGGGGACGGGATCGGCGAGGCGGGCGCAGTGCGCAGGGTCATGGACGCCGAGGGGATCGCGGAAGCCGCCCTGGCCGTGCTCCGGGACCCGGCCGCGGCCGATCGCATGGCCGCGAACGGGATCCGGCGGATCGAGAACCGATACAGCGAAGACCTGGTCCTCGGGCGGTACCGGGACCTCTACCGGGAGCTCATGCATGGGTGACATCATACGGCTGGTGGAGTGGCTGAAGCGCCGCCCTTCCATGACGAAGATGCTTCTCGAGGAGTCGCTGGACTCCTTCGAGGCGGTGGGCGCGTGGTTTCTCACCATCTTCTGCCTGGCCGTGATGGGCGTCACGGTTCACGTGATGACGAGCCGCGCGCCCGTGCTCTTCTACCTCCTGGTCACCTACGCGACCGCTCTCTCCCTCGTCCTCACGTCCCCCTTTCACACCCTGTTCACCCGCCACCTGGCGGACAAGATCTACCTGGGCAGGTTCCACGACATCGTCAACAGCCTCATGGCCCTGACCATCCTGGTGACCGTGCCGGCCCTCCTGCTCGCCGCCGCGCTGGTGGTGCCGTTCTCCTCCATCGAAGTGAACCTCAAGATCACCTTCATCGGGCTCACCGCCGTCCTGAGCCTGTTCTGGTGCATCGGCACGGTCCTCAGCTCGATCCGGCGGGAGCGGCTGCTCCTGAAGCTGTTCGGCCTCGGCATGGGGACCACCCTGATCCTCTTCGGGGCCACCCGCATGACGGACACCCAGGCCCTGCTCCTCTTCTTCTCCGTGGGCGTGGCCATCCCGGCGGCGGGCGGTTACTCCTACGTGGTGAAGCTCTACCTTCGCATGGGGGTCCGGCTGGACGGCGCCTTTCTGAGACGCCCCCAGGCCCGGCGGATCGGCCTGTCCGCGTTTCTTTTCATGTTCGGGTTCTGGGTGGACAAGCTCATCTTCTGGTTTCATCCCGGCACCGGGAAGTCCGTGGACGGCGTGTTTCACTTCTACGGGGAGTACGACTTCCCGTTCTTCGCGGCCTTGACCATCATGATGGTCGGCTCCCTGATCATCTACAAGGGCATCAAGAGGAGCATCAACGGCCCCTACGAGCGGTTCATCTTCAAGCTCTCCAACAACTTCCCCTTTCGGGACCTGGCCGTGGAGAAGGAGAGGCTGTTCAGCGGGATCGCCCAGACCTCCTCCTCCCTGTTCCTGTTTTACGGCGGGGCCTGCATGCTGGTTCTCTTCCTGGTCCACATCGGCATCGTCCCCATCCCCTGGTCCAACCCCTTCGTGTTCCACTACCTGCTGACCGGCACCATCTTCTTCTCCCTCTACTTCTTCTACTTTCTCATCATCCAGTACCTCGACGAGTATGACCTCCTGCTCAAGCTCAACGGGCTGTTCTGCCTGCTCAACGCCGTCTTCACCCTGCTCTCCATCGAGGCGGGCTGGCGGTTCCAGGGAACCGGGTTCCTGGCCGCCTCCTTCGTCGTCGCCGCGGCCGGGTTTTTCCTGGTGAACCGGATCGTGGGGGGACTGGAGTACCAGGTGTTCCGGCGGGCGTCGGAGCTGCGCGCGTAGGGCGTTTTTCCCGCCGGCAGAACGTCGTTGCGCCGCCGCCGAAAAGGGTTGATCCTGCGGTCCAAAAGGGGCAGGGTGCACACAACAGGATGACGAAGCAGGGCCTTCCCCGGGCAGGACCGCCCCAAGGACCGTGCGCCATGCGAGCGATCGCTTTTCTCACAAGCTGGGCCCTGTTGCTACCCCTGCTCCTTCTGGGAGGCTGCAGGCCCGAGACGCCTTCCCCTGCGGAGAGACCCCGCGACTACCGCGCGGACATGCGGGACCTGGTGGTGCGCATCGGCGCCTACGCCCGGCAGAGGAAGCCGGGGTTCCTCGTGGTGCCCCAGAACGGGCTCCGGCTCCTGACCGAGGACGGCGACCCCGGCGGGCGGGTGGCGGCCCGGTACGTGGAGGCCGTCGACGGGGTGGCCCAGGAGAGCCTCTTCTTCGGGTACGGGGGCATGGACCGGCCTACGCCGGAGCCGGTCCGGCGCCGACTGAACCGGCTTGCGGCGAGGGCGCGGGAGAGCGGGCTCTTCGTCCTGGTGGCGGACTACTGCCGGAACCAGGAGAAGATCGAGCGATCCCATCGCCTCAACGAGAAACGCGGATACATTGGCTTCGCCGCGAGCAGCCGGGACCTGGACCGCATTCCCGCCTATCCGGTCCGGCCGTTTCGACACCACTGCCGCCCGCTCCCCACGCCGGCCGAGGCCGAGAACTTCCTCTACCTCCTGAACATGTGCAGCT
Organism: uncultured Desulfobacterales bacterium; assembly: GCA_964454455.1. Classification (GTDB taxonomy): domain Bacteria; phylum Desulfobacterota; class DSM-4660; order Desulfatiglandales; family HGW-15; genus JAIPEI01. The sequence continues at coordinate 9,705 of CAYVVQ010000026.1, forward strand.
ACGACGACCGGAACGCCTTCGTGGACGCCCTGCGGGAGACCCGCTACGACATCGTCGTCACCGATCCTTTCTTCCACGGGGACGTCCCCTTCTCCCGCCGGCAGGTCGGGGCCCTCCGCCGCAAGGCGTGCGGGGGGAACCGGTTCGTGCTGGCCTACATGAGCATCGGCGAGGCCGAGGACTATCGTCCCTACTGGCGGCCTTCCTGGAAGGCCGCCCCGCCGCCCTGGCTCGACCGGGAAAACCCGGACTGGCCGGGGAACTTCAAGGTGAGGTACTGGAGGAAGGATTGGCAGGAGATCCTGATGGGCCGCAAGGTCGCGGTCCTCGACCGAATCCTGGACGCGGGGTTCGACGGCGTCTACCTGGACATCATCGACGCGTTCGAGCACTTCGAGGCGAAGCTCAAGGAGGAGTGACGCCCTTCCTCTTCCGGTCGATCAGGCCGAGGGACTTCCGGTACTCCCTGAAGGCCGCCCCTTTCCGCTCGTTCGCGAAGTAGAGCTCCCCCAGCTGGTATCGCACCTCGAAGTCGTCCGGCTCGAGGCGGTTGTAGGCCTCGAACCGCTCGATGGCCCGCTCCGGGTTGTTGTTCCACGCGTAGACCTGGCCGCTTCCCTTGAGCGCCCGGAGGTTCTTCGGGTCCAGGCGCAGGGCCGCCTCGTAGAACGTTAGCGCGGCGGGGAGGCGATCCAGCCAGAGGGCCCGGTCTCCCAGCTCGGCCAGGAGGGCTGGGTCGTCCCGGTGGTCCCGGGCGAGCCGTTCGTAAACGGCGAGGGCCCGCTCCCGCTTCCCGGCGGCGTCGTAGGCTGCGGCGAGGAGGATTCCTTCCTCCTCGGGGAGGGGGTCCCGGTCCTCCACAGGCCGGAGGAGCTCCAGGGCGCGGTCCCCTTCCCCCCGTTCCAGGAGGGCCTCGGCCAGGCGGAGCCGCTCCCCGGTCTCCAGAAGGCCCTCTTTCTCGAGCCGGGCCAGCCCGGCGATCTGCTCCTCCCGCATCCCGAGCCAGCCGTAGTAGGTCACCAGACGTCTCAGGAGGTCCGTGTTCTCCGGCGCCAGGGCCAGGGCCCGCTCGAAGAAGGGAAGGCCCTGCCTCAGCCGGTCCGCCTGGAGAAAGGCCTCCCCCGCCTCCAGGGCCTTTTGAAGGTCCCCGGGGTCCCGGTCGGACCGGTCGGCCAGGAGGGGGGCGGCCCGCCCCGGGCGGCCGGACTCGAGGTAGAGCCCGGCCAGTCGGTCCCGGAAGGCGGTGTCCCGGGGGTGGCGGTCCAGGTAGTCCCGCACGGCCGCGAGCACCTCGCCGTCCGCGATCTCCCCGGGGGTCTCGGGGGCCCTCCCGCGGAGGACGCGCACGTCCGGCCCCTGGAGCCGCCGGGCGGCCAGCATCACGGCCTCCCGCTCGTTCCCGGGCCGGTCCGTGAACAGGGCCAGCTCGATCAGGCGGAACACGTCCTCTCGCGTGGCCCCGCTTCCTCTGACGAGCTCGCGCTGGGCCCGGTAGGCCCGCTCCGGCCCCTCCAGCCAGAGGAAGGCGTCCGCCGCCTCCAGGCGCAGGTCCCGGTCCGACGGCCTCAGGGCCAGGGCCTGGGACAGGGCCTCCTTCAGGATCCCCGGGTCGTCCGTGTAGCCGGCCGCCTGGAGCATCCTGCGGACCGCCTCCTCGTCCCCGCCGGTCCGTCCGGCCAGGACGCTCAGGAGCGGCCAGGCCTTCCGCGGCCGCTCCGCCGCGAGGTAGAGCTCCGCCCGCCGCTCGAGAAGGTCGGCGTCCCCGGGGTCCACGCCGGCCGCCAGGTCCGCGGCCCGCACCTTGAGAGCGGGGTCGTCCGACGCCTCGGCCGTGGAGAGCAGGGCCTCGAGGTACGCCGGGTCCCGGGGGTGGTCCCGGTGGAGGGCTTTGTACAGGGGAAAGGCCCGGTCCGGGTCTCCGGAGAACCGGTACAGCTCGGCCAGGGAAGTCCGGAGGCTCTCGGATTCCGGGTCGAGACGAAGCCGCCGCTCGAGCGACCGTGCGAGGCGCGGGACGTTGCCGCTCTGTGCGGCGATCTCCCCGGCGAGGCGCAGGAACTCCCGGTTCCCGGGCTCCTCCTGGAGGAACTCGTCCAGCAGGGCCAGGGCCCGCTCCGGGAGCCCGTTCCAGCGAAGGAAGTCCACCCAGGTCCGCCGGAAGGCCAGGCCCGTCTCGAGGTCCCGGTCCAGACGCCGGGCGAAGGCCCGGCCGTCGTCCAGCCGGCCGTTCACCAGGAAGAAGTGGAGAGCGGCCTCCGCCGCGTCCGTCCGGGCCGCATCGGAGATCCCGGCCCCGGCCCGTTCCTCCAGGAGATCGGAGCGCACCAGGTAGAGCCGGACCAGGAGCTCGTCGAGCAGGGGGTCCGGCGGCCCGGCGGTTCGCTCCGAGGCCAGGTCCTCCAGGGTTCGGGTCAGCAACCGAAGAAGGGGATCGCCGGCGGGGTCCGGCGTCTCTCCGCTTTCCAGGAGCTGGACCACGGCCCGGGCCTCCAGGCCGGTCCGTCCCAGGTAGCCGGCGTACTCGAGGATCTTCTCCCGGGCCTCCCGGTCGGAGGGCTCCAGGGAGGCGATGCGCTCGTAGATCCGAAGGGCCTCCTCCGGGTCCCGGCTCCACTCCTGGAATCGGGCGAGACGTCTCCAGGCCCCGGTGTCCTCCGGGGAGAGCCGGGCGGCCTGCTCCTGCAGGTGGATCGCTTCCTCCATGTCGCCGGCCCGAAATCGGGTCTCCGCGGCCAGCTCCAGGAGCTCCGGGTCGGTCGGCCTCTTCCTCAACATGCGGTCGAGCTCGACCAGGGCCTCCCGGGTCCGGCCCCGCTCCAGGTGAAAGTCGACGAGCCTCCGCTCGCGGGGGAACAGGAGGAAGGAGACCCCGGCCAGCACGAGCAGCACGAGGAGGATCTGCCACGCCCGGAACCGCATCAGGGAGAGGCGGTTGTAGCCGGTACCGGCATCGGGTTCGGTGGGCTCCGAGACCGGCTCCAGCTCGTTCCCGGCGTTCTCCGGGCTCACCATGCGACCTCCAGCGTGCCCGTGAAGACGGGCGACAGGGTCAGGGTCCCGTCGGCGTCGGGGGCGCGCCGGAACCCGGCCTCCCCCAGGGCGGACCCCGAGACCATGCAGGCCCGGCCGGGCTCCAGCCCGGCGATCCGGACCATGCCCGCGCCGAAGCCCCGGTACCGGAGAGACAGCCGGTCGTCCTCCCGTTCGAGGATCTCCACCCGCCCGGCGGCCTTGCGCAGGTAGGGTCCGGCGCTCCCGGCGTCCTCCCCCGTCACCTGGACCACGGCCCGCTCCCGGTCCGGGGCCAGGGAGACGAAGAGGCCCTGGGGCTCCCGAACCCACCCCAGGACGTTCTCCGAGCGGGCGAGATCCACCCGGAGGGAGGCGTCCTCGAACCGGACGGTGGTGCAGGCGCCGTAGTCCCGGATCTCCCAGCGGCCGGGTGCGGCCTCGAGGATGCGGGCGTCCAGGTAGCCCCGGACCATCTCCAGATACCGGGAGGTGAACATGCGGGCGGTCTCCTGCTCGAGAACCCACGCGTAGACCTCCTGGAGGGCCTCGAGGGAGGCCGGATACTCGGCGCTGTAGAAGTGGTAGTAGATGTCGATGGGGGCCACCCGGCGGGGCGAGCCGGTCCGTTTCATGGTGGTGATGACGTTCCGGTAGCCGTGATAGGGACCTTCCCACAGGTTGGTGAGGATGGTCTCGTTGGCCTGGCCGGTGTGGACCTGGATCTCCCCCCGGACGTTCCGGTAGGTGGGGGCCACGGAGGTGTAGGAGTCGGACAGGTCGTCGAGCAGCGTGTCGCCCCCGTTCATGTTCAGGAGCCCCAGCCGGTCGCACCGGGCCAGGTCCGAGGCCCGGGGCTCGCAGTTGCCGGTCCAGAGGAACACCCGGCAGGGCTTTCCCGGGGGCGCCAGCTCCCGGTCGATGTAGGCCACGGACCCGTCGATCTCCACGGCCGGATCGAACGCGTAGCCCGGGATCTCGATGCCGTGGAGCCGGTGGTACCGGCTCTTGCCGGCGTAGGCCGGGTCCCAGTAGTAGGGGTGGGAGAAGGAGTGGCTCGCCGGCTCCACGTTGGGCAGGGCGAAGATCTCCCGGGCCAGCTCCTCCAGCTCCTCGCTCCCCAGGAACTCGGGGTCCACCTCGCCCGTGATGACCGAGACCGTCACGGGGAAGTCGAACCGCTCGAGGACCCGGTCCCGGATCACCTCCCCGCACAGGCGCTGATCGTCGTCGATGCGGGAGAGGCCGCTGAACGCGTCGCCGTCCACGTGGGAGATCGCCACCCGGAGGCCGTTCAGGGTGGTCGGGTCGGGCGCCGGAACGGACTCGAGCCCCAGGGCCTCCCGGAAGAACCGGAACGGGTCCAGGTACCACTGCTTCTTGAAGGTGACCGGGTCCTCCCACCGCATGTACGCCGGCATGGCGAACCCCCCCGCGGGGCCGGTCGCGACCACGGCGCTCTCGGAGCCGGGCCGGTCGGTCCGAAGGATGCTCAGAAAGACGTGGAGGTCCTCGTCCGTGGGCGCGTACCGCTCGTAGATCGCCGGAAAGGCGGGGAGATCCCGCTCGAAACCCATCGCGGCGGGGTCCACGTGCGCGTAACGCAGGAGGGAACGAACGGCGGTGTAGTCGCCCTCGTGGCGAAGCCCCAGCCCGCCGTAGACGGCGTATGCCAGACGGGAGGTCTCGGAACCGGGGTCCCCGTCGGGCTGTACGCCCAGCGACCCCAGCACGACCAGCTTCCGCCCGGCCTCCATCTGCCGGAGGAGCCACGCCAGGAAGGACGCCGGATCCCGTGGGCCGTCCCCGGAAAAGGCGGTGATCACCCCGCGGTAACCGGCCATGGCCGCGTCGTCCGGAAGGGGGCCCGCGTCGACGCCCCGGTACTCCGGGAGCATGCCGTAGTAGTTGAGCACCGTCTGGCAGGTCTCGTAGACGATGTTCTCCTGGTGGGCCCGGGGTCCCTGCCGGTCCAGGAGCACCAGGATCTTTCGGTGGACCGCTCCCTCAGCCCTTACGGCTGCCGGAAGGAAGAGCAGAGCCGCAAGGAGCGCGGCCGCCGTCCAGCGTGTGAGCATAGATCCGGTCCAACTCGAGCGTGCTGACATAGGGGACGAATCCTTTCCGCCGGGCCCGGGCCACGGCGCTCCTCACCAGGTCCGGCCGGTCCTCCGGAGCGTAGTCCAGGGTGAGGACCGGGAGCCCCGGGCGCTCCGCCAGGCCCGCCTCGAGCCAGTCGAGGAGGCGCCGCCGATCCTCCGCCGACACGGGTACGTAGCCCGTCTCCGGGCCCCCGTAGACGCTGGAGAGGCCTTCCAGGACCAGGAGGTCCAGAGAGGAGGCGATCTCCCCCAGGACCGGGAGCGCCCGGTTGACCGCGATCACCATGTCCGGCCAGGCGCGACGGATGTCTTCCACGAGCCGGATCACGGCCTCCCGGGTCCCGCGCCAGCGGTCCGGGTCCGTCCAGAGCTCCAGGGCCAGGGCCGAGTCCAGGGTGTCCAGGAGGACGCCGTCGAAGCCCTGCTCCAGGATCGCGGGCACGGCCTCGCGGACCAGGAGATCCCGCCAGTCCGGGTCGCGCAGGTCCAGGACCCAGGAGTTCCACTGGGGCTTCTTCCGGACCAGGATGTCCCGCCCCGCCGTCCGGGGCCAGAAGGGCCCGTCCTCCAGGACCTCGGCCGCGCTCAGGTAGCCCAGGAGGACGGGCCCGCCGTCCGGCCTTCGCACCAGGTCCGGGTGCCAGGTGCCGTCGAAGACCACCAGGTCGAACCGGGCGAAGGCCCCGGGCGGGGCCTCCAGCCCGTAGAAGCAGAGCCAGGTGTCGAGGCTTGGTTTCAATTTCATCACGAAAACGGCGGCTTCAAGGGCGGCCGGTGCGATTTCCCGGTCAGAACAGGACGCGGAGCCCCGCCTCGAAGGTGCGGCTGGTGCCGCCGAGCACGTTGCCCGCCTCGCTCGAGTGCTCGTAGGAGAAGCGCCCCTCGATCCGGTTTCCCAGCCGGACCCGAACCTCCGGACGGGCGAACCAGGTGTCCAGGTCCCGGGCGGTGTCCCGCCGGACCCCGCCGTAGAGGCGGTAGGTCCAGTAGGTGCAGGGCCGGTGCTCGAAGAGCGCGGATAGCCCGTGCACGTGCTCGCGCTCGATCAGGAGGACCGGCCGAAAGGTCTCGCTCCCGTACTCGAACCGGGTCCGGGCCCAGGTGTAGCTCACCAGGAGAAGCGGGTTGTCCCCGAACCGTCTCGAGAGCACGCCGAGGATCCCCCTCCGGCGGCCGTACTGCTCCAGGTCCCGGACCTCGTAGTCGGTCTGCTGCGCCTCCGCGTAGAAGAACCACGGGTCCCAGCCGGACCAGTCCGCCGAGATCACCAGGGGGTGCTCCCGTCCCTCCTCGGCCACAGCCTCCATCGGATCGTACCAGGGTCGGGCGTGGGCGTAGTCCGCCCGCAGGACCAGGCCCCGGGTCGGCCGGGCCTCCAGCCCCAGGAACGCGCCGGTCCCGCCGCCCATGCCCGAGAAGAGGGCGGCCCCGGCGCGGCCCGTGATGAGGCGGTTGAAGGTGTAGGAGGCCCGGATCGACGCGTCGTGAATCGTCTCGTTCACGGCCGGCAGAAAGGGCTGCTCGGGCCGCTCCATCCGGATCCGGTCGTAGGAGAAGGTCCACCAGGAGCGCTCCGTCCAGTGCCGTTCGTAGCGGAGGAACCAGGTGGCCCAGTCCGCCTCCCCCTCCTCCTGGCGGTAGAGCCGGAAGCCCGCGTCCAGCCTGGGCCGGTGATCGCGGAGGATCCCGTGGACGCTTCGGAGGACGTCGCCGTTCTCCGGGTCGAGCTCCAGGACCCGCGAGAAGCAGTCGAGGGCCCCGGCCCAGTCGCCGGTCTCCTGCCGGGCGTAGCCGTAGTCGGACCAGATCCCCCCGTCCTCGGGGAAGTCCCCAAGGAGCCGGTCGTACACGGGAAAGGCGGACTCGAACCGCCCCAGCTCGAACAGGAGCCTCGCCCGGATGCGCAAGGCGCGCGCATCCCCGGGGTACCCGCCCAGGAAGTGATTCAGCTCGGCCCCGGCCGCCTCGAAAAACCCTTCGTTGACCAGGGTCTCGATGTAGTCGATCCAGACCTCCCGGTCCCCGGGGTAGCGATCGCGGAGGTCCCGGTACAGGGAGAGGGCGTCGGGGACCAACCCCTTCCGGGCCAGGATCCGGGCGCGGATCAGGTCCATCTGCCTCACGAGGGCCGGCGGCAGGGGCGAGGTCCCGTTGGCGGCCTCTGCGGCGGCCGGTTCCGCCCGGGCGTCCCCGCCGGGACCGGGGAGCCCGACGGTTCCCCATAGGCCCCAGGCCAGCAAGGCCAGGACGGGAAGCAGTGGTGGAAACCGGCGGTTCTGGCGGCGAATCGGGCTCAATTCGCCTTGACCATCCGGCGCACCAGGTCGTGGCAGACCTTCTGCGCCAGGCGGTTCAGGGAGTCCTCGCAGAACCAGAAGCAACCGCCCGTCTCGGACCGGCTTCCCACCGCCAGGATGTCCCCGCTCTTCACGTCGAGCATGCGGATGTTGATTCCGACCACGGGGTCCTCGTCCAGGCCGCGCTTGTAGCGGTACTCGGTGACCGAGCCGAAGACGACCGTGTCCACGCCCAGCCGGGAGCCGATCCTCCGGGCCACCGTCCGGTCCAGGACCCGGTCGAGATCCTCCTCCTCGCCCTTGAGGCGCTCGAGCATCTCGGTGCTCTCCATGATCCGGAAGTCGGAGGACGCGTACATCTCCGTGGTCAGAAGGTCCCCGACGATGCGGCCGGCGTGGGGATAGGTGGTGAGGTTCACCAGGGGAAGGATCGCGGCGTGCCGTCC
>CAYVVQ010000026.1:17658-24315 GCA_964454455.1 uncultured Desulfobacterales bacterium
CTCCTCGGTTTCCGGATGGGTGCGGAGGAGGGAGGGGTGCGGGTCCCGGCGTCCGGGCAGGAAGAGGCGCTCCAGGGCCGAGGCCAAACCTTCGGGGTCTCCGGTGATCTCCGCGGCGGCGAGGTCCGCGTCGAACCCGCGGGTGCGGGAGAGGGCGAGCTGGAGGAGGAGGTTCAGGAAAGGGGCGAGGAGCAGGACCAGGATGGGGAACCAGGGGACCCGGCTCTCCCCGGAGGCTTTGTCGACCGCCGGGGAGGGACGGGAAGGTGGCGCGCACCAGGGCGCTACTGGTAGATGTCCACGAGCTGGGTCTTGGTGATCTCGAGCCGCTTCTGGATGGTGTTTGCGATGCGCCGCATGATCAGGAACCCCATCTCGTAGTCCTTGACGAAGAGCTTCTCCAGGTCCACGCCCTTCCAGGAGAAGACCTTTACGTCGGTGATTGCCTTGGCGAACCCGAGATACTTGCGGTACTCGGTGTCCAGGAGGGCCGAGAAGCCCAGGGTCATGCACCGGCTGATCTTGGTGACGAGAATGCGCTTGGAGGGGTTCTTCTCGGTCTCCAGCCCCACCTCCCCGTCCAGGATCGAGTAGAGGTACTCCGCGTACTCCCCCTCCCGGAAGATGTACTCCCCCGCCTGGTAGTCAACGAGGGTGGTGACGGGCTGGATCTTCTCGAGCATCTCGTCCGTGAGACTGCTGAGCATGCGGATGCTCTTGAGCTGGATGATCTCGATCATGGCGCCCTCCCTTTCCCCCGGCGGAGCGGCGTGCCCCGGTCACGCCTGCTCGATCATCGCCAGGATCTGGTTGTTGTCAAAACCGTTCAACCGGATCGCCCCTGACCGACAGGAGGCTGTGCAGAGCCCGCAGCCCTTGCACAGGGTGCTCTGGATGCTCATCCTGCCGGTCTTTTCGTCCACGCCGGGAGCGGAGTAGGGGCAGATGGAGGCGCAGACGCCACACATGCTGCACAGATCCGGATCCACGGCCGCCACCGTTCCGCTCACCGGGATTCGCCCGGCCGCAAGGAGGGTTGCGGCCCTGGCCGCCGCGGCCTGGGCCTGGGCGATGCTCTCGTCCACGGGCTTGGGGGCGTGGCTCAGCCCGCAGACGAAGACCCCCTCGGTGGAGAAGTCGACCGGGCGGAGCTTGACGTGGGCCTCCGCAAAGAACCCGTCGTCGTTTCGGGAGATCTTGAACTGCTGAGCGAGCCGCGACTGCTCGCTCGGCACCACGGCGGAGGCCAGCACCAGGAGGTCCGGGTGGATCTCCATCTTGCGGTGCAGGCCGGTGTCCGTGAAGGCCGTCCGCAGTCGTCCGTCTTCCACGACCACGTCGAAGCCCTCTTCCGAACGGTACCGGATGAAGACGATGCCCGCCTCCCTCGCCTTCCGGTACAGGTCCTCCCTCAGCCCGTAGGGCCGCATGTCCCGGTAGACGACGAAGACCCGCATGGAAGGGTTGATCCCCTTCAAGGCCAGCGCGCTCTTGATGGACTGGGTGCAGCAGACCTTGGAGCAGTAAGGTCGCTCCGGAATGCGGGATCCCACACACTGCAGAAACACAGCGGTCCCGGCTTCGCGGAGGGAAGGATCCTCCCGGATCAGCCGGTCCTGGAGCTCGAGCCCTGTGACCACGTTCGGGTGCTCCCCGTAGAGGTGCTCGCGCGGCTTGTACTCGAGGGCGCCGGTGGCGACGATGGTCACCCCGTGCTCGATCATTCTGCTCTCACGGCCCTGGCGGATCATGCTCCGGAAGTTGCCGACAAACCCTTCGACCTCGTCGACCTCGGCCTTCAGGAAGACCTGGATCCCCGGGTGAAGCTCGACGTCCTCGATCAGCTCGGAGAGGTAGGCCTGGATCGACTCCCCTTTCCACGTCTCGTGAAGGGTCAGGGCCTGCCCCCCGAGCCGCCGGTTCCTGTCGACCAGGTAGGTGGGGTACCCCTGATTGGCGAGGCTCCTCGCCGCCTCCATGCCGGCGATGCCGCCCCCGACGACCAGGGCGGTCGGGGTGATCTCCAGAACCGGCTCGCTCAGGGGGGTGAGGCGGCCCGCCTTGGCCACGGACATGGCGACCAGCTCCATGGCCTTCCGGGTAGCGGCCTCCGGGTGGTCCCGGTGGACCCAGGAGCACTGGTTCCGGATGTTGGTCATCTCGAAGAGGTACTTGCTCAGGCCCGCGCTGGTCAAGGTCTCCTGAAAGAGGGGCTCGTGGGTCTTGGGCGTGCAGGCGGCCACCACCACCCGGTTGAGCCCCTTTTCCCGGATCAGCCGGGTCATCCTGTCCTGGGTGTCCTGGGAGCAGCTGAACAGGTTCTCCTCGGCGTAGGCCACCCCGGGCAGGGACCGGGCGTGCTCCACGACCGAAGGAACGTCCACGACCCCGGCGATGTTGGTGCCGCAGCAGCAGACGAACACCCCGATCCGCGGGGGGGCGCCGCGCACGTCCAGCTCCTCGGGGAGCTCGGCGGTCCGGGTGAGTGCCCAGCGCGTGTCGGCGAGGTCGGCGGCCACCTCCACGACCGCCGCGCTGGCGTCCACCACGGAGGAGGGGATGTCCTTGGGCGCCTGGTGGGCGCCGCAGACGTAGATGCCCGGCCTCGAGGTCCGAACCGGATGGAAGCTGCTCGTGCTGACGAACCGGTATGGATCGACCTGGATGCCCAGGGTGTCGGCCAGCTCGGCGCTCTTCGGGTTCGCGCCGAGGCCCACGGAGAGGACCACCATGTCGAAATCCTCTTCGACCCGCTTGCCCGCCTCGTCCACGTAGCGAATGAGATTCGAGCCGTTCCGCTTGGCGAGGTGCGAGATCCTGGCCTTGACGAAGCGGACCCCTTCCTCCTCCTTCGCGCGCTCGTAGTAGCGCTCGAAGTCCTTTCCGGTGGTGCGGATGTCCATGTAGAAGACGGCCGCATCCAGGTCGCCCCCGCAGTGCTCCTTGGCGAGCACGGCCTCCTTGACCGCGTAGGTGCAGCAGACGCCGGAGCAGTAGCCCCGGCCGCCCAGGGCGGGCTCCCTCGATCCCACGCACTGGAGCCAGGCGATCCTGGACGGCTCCTTTCCGTCCGAAGGCCGGACCAGGTGCCCCCCGGTGGGGCCCGAGGCGGAGAGCATACGTTCGAACTCGATGCTGGTGACCACGTCGGGGTTCTTCCTGTAGCCGTACGTGTCGTGCTCCCCGGGATCGTAGGTCTCCGAGCCGTCGGCGAGCACCACGGCCCCGACCCGAAGGACGTTCTCCTCCTCCTTGTCCTCGTAGTCGATCGCCCCGGTGGGGCACACCTTGGCGCAGTTCCCGCACTTTCCCCGGGTCAGCTTGATGCACTGCTCCGGGTCGATGGCGTACTTCAGGGGAACTGCCTGGGCGTACTTCACGTAGATCGCCTTCCTGGGGACCAGGCTCTCGTTGTACTCGTCCGGGACCTTGCGGGGGCACTTCTCCGTGCAGGCGCCGCAGGCGATGCACTTGTCCACGTCCACGTACCGGGGGTGCCGGACCACGCGGACCTGGAAGTCCCCCTGCTCGCCGGCGATCTCCTTGACCTCGGTGAGCGTGAGCAGCTCGATGTTGATGTGCCGGCCGACCTCGACCAGTTTGGGCGAGATGATTCACATGGCACAGTCGTTGGTGGGGAAGGTCTTGTCCAGCTGGGACATCATCCCACCGATCGAGCTCGATCGCTCCACGAGATAGACGAAAAAGCCGGAGTTCGCCAGGTCCAGCGCCGACTGCATTCCGGTGATTCCGCCTCCAACAACCAGTACCGCCCCTGTTTCTTCGCGTTTCACGCTTCGCTCCAGATGAGAACCGGGTTTTGCCCCCTCGACGGGCCCCGGGGGTTATGGCCGTTTCAACCGTTCGATTTCCATTCCCATGCTGTGGGCCAGCAGCTCGGGATAGACCAGGGAGGCCACCCGCTCCCCGCCGCTTCCGTTGCCCGAGAGGTACGTCCCCTGGACGGTGTCGAACTGAAGCTGGCAGTAAGGGCAGGCCGTGCACAGGTAGTCCACCTCGGCCTCGGCCGCCTTCTTCAGCTTGCCGCGCGTCAGGTCCAGGGACAGCTCGTCGTTCACACCGAGCAGCGGCGCCCCGCAGCAGTCCATCCGGGTGTCCCACTCGACGCTCTTTGCGCCGGTGACCTCGACGAGCGCCTCGAACAGAGTGGGTGCGACGGGGTCGTCGAACTCCGTGACCCGGCTCGGCCGCAGGACGTGGCACCCGTAGTGGGCCCCGACCCTGAGCTCGTCGAAGGGGCGGCTCACCCGCTCCTTCAGGGCCTCCAGCCCGATGTCGTGGTAGAGAACGCTCAGGAAATGCTTGACCTCGATGCCGCCGTCATAGTGGAGCCCCTCCCGGCGGAGCCTCCGCTCCACGTCCGCGAGCGCTTCCGGATCGCGGCGGAGCTGGTGCTGAGCGGCCTTGAGCGATCCGAAACAGCAGCTGCAGAGGACCAGCAGGTCTTGCCCCGTGCGACGGGCCAGGGCCATGTTGCGGGCCGCGGAGAAGAGAAACGCCCCGCGGTCCACGTTCCTCAGCGGGTACCCGCAGCAGGCGAACTCCCTGATATCGAGGAGCCGCACCCCGAGCCGGTCCAGGACCGCCCGGGACGTACGTTCATAGGACGGGACCCGCGCGGGGATATTGCAGCCCAGGTAGAGTGCATAGGTCGTCATGTCTCGTTCCGTGTCGTCTCTGGACCCCGAGGGGCCGGTGATCGTTTCACAATGCGGTCGTCGTCGCCGTTCCGGTTCGGGTTTTCTCCGGAGAGGCGCCGGATCGAGTCTCCTGCTCCCGAGCGGCTCGATTCTTCAAGGTGTAGAAGATGTCCGTGACGCGCACGCCCTGCGGGCAGTGCTCCTCGCACTGGTAGCAGGTCGCGCAGTCCCACAGCATGCGGGCCCGGGACGCCATGTCCGGCATCCCGAGGGCCAGGCAGTACATGACCTGGTGGGGCAGCAACCCGAGGGTCCCTACCGGATCCTCGTAGTTGCCCACCACCGGGCAGACGGAGGTGCAGGTCCTGCAGCCGAAGCAGTCGGCGAAGTGGCCGGCCTCGAGGTCGGGGTTCCCGGCTCGTTCCTCCCGACCCGTCAGGTCCAGGGACGGGGGCTCGGCCTCGGGCGCTTCGGCCCTCCCGTTGCGGACGAGGGTGTGCAGGGCCCGCTGAAGAGGGCGCGCGTAGTCCGCCAAGGCCTCCAGGTCGTGCTTCCGAAGGCCGCGAAAAAAGGAAAACGGCGAGAGCAGGGCGGGCTCGGGGTCCCCCTGCTGGATCAGCTCCTCCCGCACGCACATCCACAGCTCCTTCAGGTTGATGCCCGACGGGCAGACCACGGTGCACCGGTCGCAGTTGGAGCAGATGACGGCGCCCCGTCGGATCGCCTCGCGCTCGGCCGGCTCGAGACGGTCTTTCCGGCCCGCCCGTCGAAGAGACGCCATCCGCTCCGAGGGGAGGATACAGGGATTGGCGAGCACCTCGGCCGCCCCCACCTGGGAGCATCTCAAGCTGCACGTCCCGCACTGGGTGCAGGCGTCCAGCTCGACGGCCTGCCGGGTGGCCACGTTGGCCGGGTCGGACCGTTCCCGGTCCGTGAGCGCGCTGACCACGAGACCCACCGGGGTGGCGATGACGTGGAACAGCTTGCTGAAGGGGAGGTAGGCGAGTCCGACGAAGCAGGCCAGGATGTGGACGTGCCAGAGGACCAGGGATGCGTCGACCTCGGACAGAAAAGAGGCCAGGGGTGCCATGGCCCGGTTCGCCCCGTAGCTGGCAAAGGCCCACTGGGAGGGGGCGTGGCAGAACGCACAGTTCATCTCGTGAAGCTCGCGGCCCTCGGCCAGCACGGCCTCGGAGAAGGGCGGGGAGAGGCGGGTGGCGTAGAGCCCGAGCTCCTGGATCCAGTAGCTCTCCAGGGCCCGGACCTCCTCGGTGGCGTCCGGGTCGGCCCACTCCTCCACCATGCGCTGGTAGGCCTCGTGGGAGCCGATCTTGGCCCCCTCGAGGAGAAAACCGGAGACCACGATCAGCGCGAGGAGGACGAGGACCACCACGTCCCGAGAGCGGGTCCTCAAGCGGGGCACCTTCAGCACGGTCCGCCGGAGCACGGCCAGCACCAGCCCGAGCAGGACGAGCACGCCGGCCAGGTCTCTCAGGAAAAACCAGGGATTGACCGTGCTGTAGTAGGACTCGAACAGGTTCGCCGTGATCAGGTCGTCCAGGGCGTGCATCAGGAGGAGAAGGGTGAAACCGGCGAAGATGGAGAAGTGCATGACCCAGCGGAGGAGATCCTCCTTCAGGATCCTCCACTGGAGAAGACCGTCCACGAGGACGACGCGGAAGACGGTCAGTATGTTCCCGCTGAAGAGGGTCCGGGCGGCGCCGAGGAGCCCGACCCGGGCCCTTCGGGCCGGGGGGATCTCCCGGGAGCCCGGTCCGATCCCGCGGGAGAACCAGGTGAACACCCTCCAGGCCGTTCCCAGCAGGAAGATGCACAGGGAGCCGTATAGGAGCAGGTCAAAGAGCATGAGCACGAACCTCCGGAAGCGCAGGCGGCAGGGTGAATAGCCTGTCCAGACGGGCGGGGCTGTGGTTCAAAGAGCGGTGCAAGGCCGCTTTAGTATACCGTATACACATGATTGTCAAGGCCTGTTTCG
>CAYVVQ010000026.1:24415-34570 GCA_964454455.1 uncultured Desulfobacterales bacterium
GCCTGTTTCGACAGCGGTTTCATGGTACCAATTTGCGTTGCAGTTCGAAACAGTTTTGGGCACCATGGGCCATTACCCGGGACCGAAGCCGGCCCTCGGCCGGCTGCAGATCAAGGAGGTGGAGGTGGTGGCCGACGATTTCGACGCGTTTGTGCGAGACCTGCAGGAGCAGGTCTACGAGGAAGCCAGGCAGGATTACGGGGAGGTGGCCTACGAGCGGTGGCGCAACCCCCGATACGAAGGCGCCTTGGAGGATCCGGACGGGTACGGCCGGCTCACAGGCTCGTGCGGGGACACCATGGAGATCTTCCTGCGCCTCCGAAAGGACCGGGTCGAAGAGGCGGCCTACCGGACCGATGGTTGCGGCTCCAGCGCGGTCTGCGGGTCGTTCGCCGCGGAGCTGGCCCTGGGAAAGAGCCCGGAAGAGGTGACGGAGGTCACCGGCGAGTCCATTCTTCACGTCCTGGGGGGACTTCCGGAGGAAGATCGACACTGTGCGTTCCTCGCCGCGGCCACGCTCCAGGAGGCCCTGGAGTCGTACATGAAAAAGTCGGTTCGGGGGTAGCCGAGGACCGGCTACGTCTCGACGTCCCCCGGCGCCGGGACCCTGGGCAGGTGGACGGTGAAGACGGATCCGCGCCCCGGCTCGCTTTCCACCTCGACGTGCCCTCCGTGCCCTTCCACCACCGCCTTGACCGCGGCGAGGCCGACGCCGAAGCCGCTCGCCTTGGACCGGTTGTTCGCTCGGAAGTAAGGGTCGAAGATTTGGGGCAGCTCCGCCGCACCGATCCCCACCCCCTCGTCCTCGACACGAACGCACACGAACGCCCCCGCCTCCTGCGTGGCGATCCTCACCCGCCCCCCGGGGTTCGAAAACTTGAGCGCGTTGTCGAGGAGATTCTTGAAGGCCCTCCGCAGTCGCTCGGCGTCGGCGGTCAGGGAGCCGAGACCGGGGTCCGTGAGGACCTCCAGCCGGATCCCCTGCTGCTCCGCCTGCAGCTGGTAGGTGGCCGCGAGCTGCTCGATCATTTCGTTCAGGGCCACGGGCTGAAAGTCCAGCTTGATCCGCCCGGTCTCGAGCCGGGAAAACTCCAGGAAGTCCTGAATCATGGACTCCAGCCGTTCCGTCTCGTTCAGGACGATGTCCAGGTAGGACCCCATCTTTTCCTCGTCCCTCCGGACCCCCGCCTTTTGAAGTCGCCGGGCGAATCCCCCGATGACGGTGAGCGACGACTTCATGTCGTGGGCGACCATGGAGACGAAGGCGGCCTTGTCGCGCTCGAGGCCCTTGATGTAGGCGATGTCCTGAAAGGTCTCCACCCCGCCGATGAGCCGGCCGTCGTCGTCGAGCAGCGCGGCCGTCTGAAGTCTGACCGGGATGGTCCTGCCGTGGCGGTCCCGGATGGTGGTCTCCAGCTGAACCAGGGGCGCCCGCCTGCGGATGACGCTCGCCAGAGGGCACTGGGCCTTGCACATGCCGCCCTGGAGCACCTCGCCGCAGAACTTTCCCAGAACCTCCTCCTTCGAGTACCCGGTGATGGTCTCGGCCTGCGGGTTGAAGCTGGTCACCCTCCGGCTCGCGTCCACGGTGAGCACCCCGATGGGCAGGTTGTCCATGGTGAAGCGCAGAAAGCGGATCGGATCGGGAGAGGACGGGTTCTGCATGGTCGGTCCTCGAGTGGAGGCAGGGGGACCTGCGTGACGGCGGTGAATGCTGCTTCTCCCATTGCACGCCCACGGGGAGCGGTGTGTCAAGGCAAATCCGGACCGTTTGTTCCGCTTCAGGAAAGAGAAAATGCCGTTTGACCGTTGACATACCGCAACGGCTGACCTAAGGTGCAAGCTTGGAGATCGTTGGTACACGCGGCTTTCGGAGACACGAATACCCACGGATCGATCATCGTGATCGCTTACTTCAACGGCCGGTATCTGGACAGGGATGAGGTCGTCGTTTCACCGGATGACCGCGGTTTCCTGTTCGCCGACGGCCTCTACGAGGTCGTTCGAAGCTACGAAGGAAGGCTTTTCGAGACCCGAGCCCACCTGGAGCGGCTGGCCCGGGGCGCCCGTGCCCTGCGGTTTCGTGAAACCGACTTCGGGTACCTCGCTGAGGTGGCCGGGATCCTCGTCGAGCGGAACGGCCTCGCGAATGGGGACGCCACGGTCTATTTTCAGGTGACGCGGGGGGCGGCCACCCGCACCCACCGGTTTCCGCCGGAGGGGACGCCCCTCACGGTCTTCGCCTCCGCGAGACCTTTCACGCCCCACGCGGAGGAGATGGAGCACGGCGTCGCGGTGATCCTCGTCCCGGACCGGCGCTGGGCCCGGTGCGACCTCAAGACGATCGGGCTCCTGCCCAACGTCCTGGCCCACCAGGAGGCCGTGGACGCCGACGCGTCCGAGGCGCTCTTCCAGCGCGAGGGCGCCCTGACCGAGGGCACGCACAGCAACGTGATGGCCGTCCTCGGCGGGGAGGTCGTCACCCCGCCCCGAACGAGCGACATCCTGGCCGGCATCACCCGCGCCGTCGTCCTGGACCTCTGCCGGGAGCTCCACGTCCCGGTCCGGGAGGAGACGCTTCCGGTGGAGCGGGCCGAGCAGGCGGAGGAGATCATGATCGTGGGGACCACCGTGGAGGTCACGCCGGTTCTGCAGTTCCTGAACGGCTCCTTCAGGGCCGCCGAGCCCGGACCGGTCACGCGCAGGCTCCAGGCCGCCCTCCGGGAGCGGGTGCGACCGGCTTGAGCCTTCCGGAAGACCCCGAATCAGGTTGCCGGGCCGGGCCACGCCCGGCCTCGAGACGCGAACCATCAGCATTCCCAATGGAAAGGAGATCCATCATGGAAGGAAGAGGCCCATCCGGCACAAACAGCGACAAAGGGATCAGCAGGCGGGACTTCATCAAGACCGTCGGGGTGGGATCGCTCGCCCTCTCCGGGCTTCAGCTCCGCCCCTTCAGCGCGTGGGCGGCGGAGTCGCCCCGCTTCATCTGGGGAGGGCCCAGCGAGTTCCAGAGCATGGATCCTCACGCCATCTACGACGTGACCTCGGAGAACCTCCGGCTCAACCTGTACGACCACCTCTACAGGTACCTGGACAACCCGCCCAAGATTCATCCATGGCTGGCCGAGAGCTTCACCGTGAGCGACGACGAGCGGACCTGGACCTTCAAGCTCCGCAAAGGCGCCAAGTTCCACAACGGCGACGAGGTCACGGCCGAGGCGGTCAAGTACAGCATGGAGCGGCTCCTCGCCCTGGGCAAGGGGGCATCGGCGCTGTTCAAGCCGGTGATCGATTCGGAAGGCGTGAAGCCGGTGGACCGCTACACCGTGGCCTTCACTCTCAAGGAGCCCTATGCGCCGTTCCTCAGCATCATGCCCACCTTCTGCGTGGTGAACCCCAAGGTGGTGGAAGGCAAGCCCGGTCCCTGGGGCAGCGAGTGGCTCAGCCAGAACGAGGCGGGCTCGGGCGCCTACGTTCTGGAGGAGTACACCCCGGGCGTGGGCTGGAAGGGAAAGCGTTTCAAGGATCATTGGATGGGCTGGGAAGGCAAGCACGTGGAGAGAATCGAGTTTCGGACCATCCACGAGACCGCCTCGAGGGTCATGGCCCTCATGAAGGGGGACATCCACGGCTGCGACGGCTACCTTCCCGTGGAGCAGATCGCCAAGCTCGAGGGCGCGGAGGACATCAACGTTTACGAGGAGCAGTCCATGCGGATCTGCCTGATCCGGATGCACAACCAGCGCCCCCCCTTCAACGACGTTCACGTGCGACGCGCCATCAGCTATGCCTTCGACTACGACTCCTTCAACAACGAGATTCTCAATGGGCGGGTGGCACGGAACCCCGGCCCCATCCCCAACAACATGTGGGGGTCTCCGGACGACCTGAAGGGCTACTCCTTCGACCTGCAGAAGGCCAAGGCCGAGCTGGCCAAGGCCGAGGTCAAGGTGGACCGGCCGCTCAACATCCACCCCATGACGGGGTACTCCCAGACCGATGACGCCGCGTTGATCCTCCAGGCGGGGCTGCGGCAGATCGGGATCGAGGTGAACATCGTCCGTGAGACCTGGCCGACCCTTTCGGGCAAGGCCAAGGACATGGACACCTCTCCGGACATGTGGATCCACTGGGTGAGCACCTACTACGCGGACCCGGAGAACTGGATCGGTGAAATGTACAGCTCATCCCGCTGGGGCGCCTGGAAGGCTTCCTCCTGGTACAAGAACCCCGAGGTGGACGATCTGCTCGCCCGCGCCCGGACCGTGAGCGACCGCACCGTGCGCAAGGAACTCTACGAGAAGGCGAGCCGGATCGTGGTGGACGACGCGGCCGACATCTGGATCTACAACACCATGTGGTACGGACCGTACCGTAAAAGCGTCAAGGGTCTCAAGTTCTGCCCCGTCGGAAACGGACAGGAGTGCCGCTGGATCCACCTGGCCTGATCCACGTCCGGACAGCTGATTCCGCCTCCCTCCCTTCCAGAGGGGAGGGAGGCATCTGTTTTTCATGAATCGCAGCCTTCTCATCTACGCGTTCAAGCGGGCGGTCTACGCCGTGCCCACGATCCTGGGGCTCCTGGTCCTGGTGTTCGTGATCTCGCGCGTGATCCCGGCCGACCCCGCCGCCCTGGTGGCCGGCGAGATGGCCACGCCGGAGCAGGTGGAGCAGCTCCGCAAGCAGTACCGCTTCGACGAGCCCCTTCACGTGCAGCTCGTCCTCTATCTGAAGCGCCTGGCCCAGGGGGACATGGGCAAGAGCCTCTACTCCGGGCGCAAGGTGTTCGACGACCTGGTAGACCGCTTCCCCGCAACCCTCGAGCTCACCCTGGTCTCCATGGGGCTCTCCATCCTCATCGGCGTGCCCCTGGGGATCTTGGCCGCGCTCAAGCGGAACTCGGTCCTGGACCACCTGCTCCGCGGGGTGACCGTGGCCGGTCTCGCCATCGCCAGCTTCTGGCTGGGGATCATGATGCAGCTCTTCTTCAGCATGTGGCTGGGGATCACCCCCCTCGGGGGGCGCATCGGCATGGGCGTCGACGCCCCGGCCTCCATCACGGGCATGTACATCCTGGACGCGCTCCTGACCCTGAACGGCAGTGCCCTCTGGAGCGCCTCGGTCCACATGATCCTGCCGGCCCTCACACTGGCCTTCGCCTCGTTCGCCACCATCACGCGGTTCACGCGATCCGGAGTCCTGGACGTGGTCCAGCAGGACTTCATCACCTACGAGCGGGCCATGGGCCTCCCCCCCGGGCTCGTTGTCTACAAGTATCTGCTCCGGAACGCCATCATCGCCACGGTCACCCAGATCGGTCTCCTCTTCGGGCTGCTTCTGGCAGGGACCGTGGTGATCGAGACGGTGTTCGACTGGCCCGGGCTGGGGCTCTACGCCTTCAACGCCATCGTGCTCTCGGACTATCAGGCCATCCTCGGCGTGACCCTGTGGGCGGGGATTGCCTACGTGACCGTGAACCTCCTCGTGGACATCGTGCTGTCCCTCATCGACCCCAGGAAGGCGGAGACATGAAAGGGTTTCGCCTGGCATGGAAGAAGTTCACCCGCGACCGGCTCGCCTTTACCGGGTTCGTCATCATCCTCGTGCTGGTCCTGGCGGCCCTGCTCGCCCCGGTGCTGGCGCCCTATCCCGAGGACACCTTCCAGATCCACCCTGCGGACCGGCTGGAGCCCCCTTCGGCCGAGCACCTGCTGGGGACGGACAGCATGGGCCGGGACATCCTGAGCCGGCTCCTCTTCGGCACCCGGGTGACTCTGGTCATCGCCGTGATCGCCGTGGGGGCGTCCCTCCTCATCGGGGTTCCCCTGGGGCTGGCGGCCGGCTACTTCGAGAACCTCCTCAGCGAGGGGATCATGCGGGTGGCGGACATCTTTCTCTCCATCCCACAGGTGATCCTGGCCATCTTCCTGGCCCAGTCGTTCCGGCCGAGCATTCGGAGCGTCATCCTGGCACTCTCCATCACCTACTGGCCCTGGTTCACGCGGATCGTCTACGCGGAGACGCGAGCGCTCAAGAAGAGGGCTTTCCTGGAGGCCACGGAGGCGGTGGGGGCCGGCAGCCTCCGGACCATCCTGCTCCACGTGCTGCCCAACGTTTCCTCCTCCATCATCGTGCGGAGCTCCATCGGGATGGGCTTCACCATCCTCACGGCCGCCACCCTGGGCTTCCTGGGGGTGGGCGCCCAGCCCCCCACGCCCGAGTGGGGGGTGACCATCGCCGAGTCCCGGCAGTACCTGCCCGATGCCTGGTGGTACGCCACCTTTCCGGGACTCGCCATCTTCATCGTGGTGATGGGGTTCAACATGCTGGGCGACGGCCTCCGGGACATCCTGGACCCGAGGATTCGGAGGGGGTTCGACTGAGGGCGGTGAAGGTGTAGGTGAAAGTGAGAGAGAGAAGAAGAACAATGGGGCTGGTGGGAAAGACGTGACGGGAACGAACGACAGGCTGCTGGAGGTGAACGACCTCACCGTGCACTTTCACACGGACCGGGGGGTGGTGCAGGCCCTGGACCGGGTGCAGCTCTTCATGGGGCGCGGCGAGGTGGTGGGCCTGATCGGCGAGAGCGGGTCCGGCAAGACCACCACGGCCCGCGGCGTCCTCCGCATCCTCCCCCCGTCGGCCCGGATCACCGGGGGGAGCATCCGGTTCGACCACCGGGACCTGCTGGCCATGCCCGAGAAGGAGCTCAACGCCACGGTCCGCGGAAAGGGGATTTCCCTGGTCCCCCAGGATCCGTTCAACTCCCTGAACCCGGTCTTCACCGTGGGGACCCAGGTGCGGGACATCCTCAAGTGGAAGGGCGGCCGGAGCCCGTCCGGAAGCCTCGAGATGGAGCGGATCCGGGATATGCTCCGCGAGGTGCACATCCCCTCGCCCTGGGAGCAGCTCAAGAAGTACCCGCACCAGTTCAGCGGGGGACAGCGCCAGCGTCTCATGATCGCCATGGCACTCCTGCCCCGGCCGAGCCTGGTCATTGCGGACGAGTGCACGACGGCCCTGGACGTGACCGTGGAGGCCCAGATCCTGGCCCTTCTCCGCGGTCTGGTTCGGGAGATGAACGTTTCGGTCCTCTTCATCACCCACGATCTGGCCGTGGCGAGCCAGATCTGCCGGCGCATCGTGGTCATGTATGCTGGTCAGGACATGGAGGACGCCCCCTCGGAGCGCCTCTTCGAACGGCCGGGACACCCCTACACTCGGGAGCTCCTGGAGAGCCTCCCCAACCCCGAGGGCGACATTCGGGCCATCCCGGGTGAGGTCCCCAGCCTGCTCCGGCCGCCAAAGGGCTGCCGGTTTCACCCGCGCTGCCCGTCGGCCTCGGCCGGCTGCCGGAAGGGGCGGCCGGAGAAGGTCGAGATCGAGCCGGGCCACTGGGTTCGGTGTTTCCACCCGGTGGAGACGCAAATATGACAGAGCCCATCCTGGACGTCCGCAGCCTGCGCAAGCACTTCAAGGGATCCGGAGGCTTCCTGGAAGGAAAGCCGCGGCGGGTCAAGGCCCTGGACGGCGTCACCTTCCAGGTCCTTCCAGGCGAGACCTTCGGCGTGGTGGGCGAGAGCGGATGCGGCAAGTCCACCCTCGGCAAGACCATCCTGGGCATCTACCGGCCCACCGAGGGGGAGGTCCGCTTCAAGGGGCGGGACATCACCCGTCTGAGCAGGCGGGCGTCCACCCGGCTCAAGCGGGAGATCCAGTACGTCTACCAGGACCCGGGCTCCTCCCTGGACCCCATGTGGAAGGTGCGCCGGGTCCTGGCCGAGCCCCTGGTCATTCACACGGACCTGGACCGCCGGTCCGTTCGGGAGCGGGTCCGGGAGATGCTGGCCGCGGTGGGCCTGGGGGAGGAGCACCTCTCGCTCTACCCCCACGAGTTCAGCGGCGGGCAGCAGCGGAGGCTGGGCCTGGCCCGCATTCTCTGCCTGAACCCCTCCCTGGTGGTGCTGGACGAGCCCACCTCGGGGCTCGACGTCTCGGTCCAGGCCACCATCCTCAAGCTGTTCCTGGACCTGAAGGTGCGCTTCGATTTGACCTACATCTTCATCTCCCACAACCTGAGCGTGGTGCGGATGATGTGCAGCCGGCTGGCGGTCATGTACGCCGGGAGGATCGTGGAGATGGGGGAGACGGCGGCGCTCTTCGACCGTCCGATCCACCCCTACACGCGTCTTCTCATCTCCGCTATCCCGATGATCGGGAAGAAGCCGGGGACCGGCGAGCAAGAGGCCAAGGGCATCGGGGAGCCGCCCAACCCCGAGAGCTTCCCGCCGGGCTGCCGGTTCTGGCCCCGCTGTCCCCACGAGATCGAGGCTTGCCGCCGTGAGGTGCCGGACCTGCGACCCGGCCCGGACGGCCGTTGGATCGCCTGCCACGTGAGCGGCCGCGAAGGCTGAGCTCACGTTATTCACCGACACCGACACAGTACATCAGGAGGCTGACATGAGCACGGGCAAGAAGGCGCTTCGCGCGGCGGTCGCCGCCCGGGTGGAACAGGCCCGGGACGACCTGGTCCGCATCACCCGGGATCTGGTTCGCATCCCCTCGGTGAACCCGCCCGGGGACTACGCCCGCATGGTCGAGGCCATGCTCGGGAACTACCGGGCTGAAGGGCTGGACCCCATGGTGGTGGAGGCCCCGAGGGAGGAGATCGAGGCCCTGGGGCTCACCGTCCCCAGGCCCAACGTGGTGGCCCGGGTCCGCGGAAAAGGGAACGGCCCGGTCTTCTGCCTGGACGCCCACATGGACGTGGTGGGGGCGGGGGACGAGAGCGCCTGGAGCCACCCGCCCTTCGGCGGCGAGCTCCACGACGGACGCATCTACGGCCGCGGGGCCGAGGACACCAAGGCCCACCTGGCGGTCCAGCTCATTGTCTACCGTGCGCTCCGGGAGGCGGGGGTGGAGCTCCAGGGGGACCTGCTCCTCACCTCCACGGTGGACGACGAGATCGGCCAGTGGCCCGGCATGGGCTATCTGATCGAGCGGGGGTTCGATGAGAACGGGTTTCCGAGGCCCGACTACCACATCGCAGGCGAGCCCACGGGCATCGACGCCGTGGGGTGTCTGGCGCGGGGCCGGCTCTGGTACGAGTACGTCCTCAAAGGCAAGCCGGCCCACGGGGGAAACCCGGCCGAGGGGATCAACGCCGTGGACCGGGCCATCGACCTGGCCAACGCGGTGCGACGGTTCGAGATCCACGAGGACCCGCTCATGGGCGCCACCACGGTGAATCTCGGCATCCTCCGGGGCGGCGAGGCGATCAACGTGGTGCCGGAGCGGTGCCGGATCACCTTCGACATCCGGCCCGCCCGCAAGAAGGAGGTGGTCAAGGCGTTCATGGACCGCACGGTCCGGGAGCTCCAGGCCAGGGACCCCGGCTTCGTGGTCGAAAGCACGCGCCTCCTGAACGACCGCCAGACCGGCGGCATCGGCCCGGACCATCCCTTCGTGAGGACCGTCCAGGACGTGGTGGGTGAGCTCACGGGCAAGACCGTGGTCCCCACCGGGAACATGGCCGGCTACTCGTCCCTGGGCAACGCCTACTGGACCTCCATGAACGGCGTGGCCGGCATCATGTACGGGGGCGGGGACTTTTCCCGGGCCCACACGGTGGACGAGTACGTGACCGCGGACGAGCTCGTGGAGACGGCCCAGGTGTTCGCCGGTCTCGTGATCGAGCTCTGTGCGTGAGGAGCAAGGGTCACAGGAAAAAGGTTCGTGGAGAAAGGCGAAAGGCGTCCGGTCCAGGGATCGAGAAGCCGAGGCGGTCGGTATGAAGGGACAGGAGGACGAGAGGCAGGGGCTGGAAACGTTCGTTGATCAGGTCGCCGTCGTGACCGGGGCGAGTCGGGGGATCGGCCGGGCCGTGGTGGTGGACCTGCTCTCCCGCGGCGCGCGGGTGGCGGCCTGCGCACGGGGAAGCGAGGCCCTGGAGCGCCTCCGCTCCGAAGATGTCGAGGCCGGGGAGCGTCTAGTCTGCATCGCGGCGGACGTCTCGCAGCGAGCCGGCGTGGACCGGCTGGTCGCGGCCTGCCTGGAGCGGTTCGGCCGGGTGGATGCTCTGGTGAACAACGCCGGGCTCTATCCCGTCACGGGGCTCATGGACCTGGAGGAGGAGGAGTGGGACCGGGTCCA